>NZ_BAABAK010000028.1:0-876 GCF_039537385.1 Pedobacter ginsengiterrae | reverse complement strand
GCTGATGTGACAGTAGCTGCTGTTATAATGCGCTCCTCTGTCATTGCCAAATGAGTTTTATAACCAAAAAAACTGCTGTCGGCTGTTTTGTGGCCAATCCTGGCATCTATATCCTTGGATATCGCATAATTCTCCCGGGTATCTTCAACTGTTTCCTTCAATAGGTTCAGTTTCTCCTTTACTGCAGGGATTTCGCTTAATGCCTCATCAGACTCGATAAGTTTTTGTAGTTTACTGCAGTATTCTATTTCCTTTAGGATGTCATTTGATTCATTCTGCTCAGGCATCCGGGTTTTGAAATCATCATCCATTGAATACACTGCCTTTCGCAGCAACTTTGAACGTTGCCTCAGTACCTCAATGGGTGAGTATGGGTTGGATCTGGAAAATGAATGTGTAGCATCAACAATGATGGATTTGGATTTAATAATGCCTTTTTCCAGGGCTAAAGAAACGGTTTTTCCAATCAGCAGGTTTAAAAGATCCATGTCCTTTAGACGAAGCTTTCGGAACTTGGTCAGAGAGCTTGGATTTATCACCTCCTGTTCAGGGGACATCTCCAAAAAATATTTAAAGGACATATCGTAGCGGGAACGCTCTACCACATCAACATCTGAAATGGTATAAATTGTCTTCAGCAACAAATATTTAAACATGCGTACCGGACTCTCTGCGTTACGCCCGTTGTCCGCGCAATACTTACCCATTAGTTCGTCATAGATAAAGCTAAAATCTATAAGCTCATTAATCTTGCGCAGTAAGTTTTCCCTAGGAATAATCAGCTCATAAAGCTTGGAAAATTCACTAAACTGGATTTTTTGTTGTTGAAGAAGCATCTCAAAAGCAATAATAATACACCTTTAAGATACAAAAAAA
>NZ_BAABAK010000027.1:0-2136 GCF_039537385.1 Pedobacter ginsengiterrae | reverse complement strand
CGCTTCAAAGCCTCCCACCTATCCTACACATCCTGTATCCAATGTCAATGTTAAATTGTAGTGAAGGTGCATGGGGTCTTTCCGTCCCGTTGCGGGTACCCGGCGTCTTCACCGGGACCACAATTTCACCGAGCTCATGGCTGAGACAGCGCCCAGATCGTTACACCATTCGTGCAGGTCGGAACTTACCCGACAAGGAATTTCGCTACCTTAGGACCGTTATAGTTACGGCCGCCGTTTACTGGGGCTTCGATTCAATGCTTCTCCTTGCGGATGACATCCCCTCTTAACCTTCCAGCACCGGGCAGGTGTCAGGCCTTATACTTCATCTTTCGATTTTGCAAAGCCATGTGTTTTTGTTAAACAGTCGCCTGGGCCTTTTCACTGCGGCTGACATTACTGCCAGCGCCCCTTCTCCCGAAGTTACAGGGCCATTTTGCCGAGTTCCTTAGCCATGATTCACTCGAGCACCTTAGAATCCTCTTCCCGGATACCTGTGTCGGTTTGCGGTACGGGTTTTTATAACCTGAAGCTTAGCGGTTTTTCTTGGAAGTCTGTTTACCTGCTCTATCCACTCAACCGAAGTCTCGCGGTACTATTAGGTTTCAGCTAGGTCTGCGGATTTGCCTACAGTCCTAATACCTACGCCCTTTAACGATCTATTCCGTCAGATCGCGGCAGTGTCACTACTCCGTCCCCACATCGCAGTTATAAAAAGTACTGGAATATTAACCAGTTGTCCATCGAATATCCCCTTCGGGTTCTCCTTAGGACCCGACTAACCCTGATCCGATTAGCGTTGATCAGGAAACCTTATCCTTTCGGTGGGCGGGTTTCTCGCCCGCCTTATCGTTACTTATGCCTACATTTGCTTTTCTATACGCTCCAGCACCCATTACCAGATACCTTCGCTGCATATAGAATGCTCCCCTACCGATATATTTCAATCCCATAGCTTCGGTGATACACTTAATGCCCGTTTATTATCCATGCCCGATCGCTCGACTAGTGAGCTGTTACGCACTCTTTAAATGAATGGCTGCTTCCAAGCCAACATCCTAGCTGTCTGTGCAATCGGACCTCGTTAGTTCAACTTAGCGTACACTTAGGGACCTTAGCTGATGGTCTGGGTTCTTTCCCTCTCGGCCCGTGACCTTAGCACCCCGGGCCTCACTGCAGATCATATTATATAGCATTCGGAGTTTGTCTGGATTTGGTAGGATTTGACTCCCCCGCACCCAATCAGTAGCTCTACCTCTATATAACTTAATATCCACGCTGTTCCTAAAAACATTTCGGGGAGTACGAGCTATTTCCCAGTTTGATTAGCCTTTCACCCCTACCCACAGATCATCCGGAAACTTTTCAACGTTTATCGGTTCGGTCCTCCAGTACGTGTTACCGCACCTTCAACCTGTCCATGGGTAGATCACAAGGTTTCGCGTCTACCTCCTCTGACTATACGCCCTATTCAGACTCGCTTTCGCTTCGGATCCGTGTCTTAAACACTTAACCTTGCCAGAGAAGAGTAACTCGTAGGCTCATTATGCAAAAGGCACGCCGTCACGCCACCTGGACGCTCCGACCGCTTGTAAGTACACGGTTTCAGGTTCTATTTCACTCCCCTGTTCGGGGTTCTTTTCACCTTTCCCTCACGGTACTGGTTCACTATCGGTCTCTCAGGAGTATTTAGCCTTACCGGATGGTGCCGGCAGATTCCCACAAGGCGTCTCCGACCTCGCGGTACTCAGGATACTACTAGGCTAACATTCTATACGTGTACCGGGCTATCACCGTGTATCGCTGGGCTTCCCATCCCATTCCACTTCTGTTTGTTAATACCACATCGTAGTCCTACAACCCCCACTTTGCCGTAACAAAGTAGGTTTGGGCTCTTTCCCGTTCGCTCGCCACTACTTAGGAAATCATTATTATTTTCTCTTCCTCTGCTTACTTAGATGTTTCAGTTCGGCAGGTTTGCTCATTATATGTGACATGTCTTCAACATGCCGGGTTGCCCCATTCGGAAATCTTCGGATTAATTCCTATTTGCAAATACCCGAAGCTTATCGCAGCTTATCACGTCCTTCATCGCCTCTGAGAGCCAAGGCATCCCCCGTGTACTCTTTATTACTT
>NZ_BAABAK010000025.1:0-594 GCF_039537385.1 Pedobacter ginsengiterrae | reverse complement strand
GCTTCGGATGATTAGTACTACTCGACTATGCTGTCACCAGCTTTACATCTGTAGCCTATCAACGTAGTAGTCTTCTACGGTCCTATATGGAATTCTCATCTCGTGGCTAGTTTCGCACTTAGATGCTTTCAGCGCTTATCTATTCCCAGCGTAGCTACTCTGCAATGCCCCTGGCGGAACAACAGATTCACTAGAGGCTAGTCCAACCCGGTCCTCTCGTACTAAGGTCAGCCCCACTCAAAATTCCTACGCCCACAACAGATAGGGACCGAACTGTCTCGCGACGTTCTGAACCCAGCTCGCGTGCCACTTTAATCGGCGAACAGCCGAACCCTTGGGACCTTCTCCAGCCCCAGGATGTGACGAGCCGACATCGAGGTGCCAAACCTCCCCGTCGATATGAGCTCTTGGGGGAGATCAGCCTGTTATCCCCAGCGTACCTTTTATCCTTTGAGCGATGGCCCTTCCATGCAGAACCACCGGATCACTATATCCGTCTTTCGACCCTGATCGACTTGTCTGTCTCACAGTCAAGCAAGCTTATGCTATTGCACTCCTCATACGGTTACCAAGCGTATTGAGCTTACCTTTGAA
>NZ_BAABAK010000024.1:0-1614 GCF_039537385.1 Pedobacter ginsengiterrae | reverse complement strand
CCTTTTTTTGTATTTTAAAGGTGTACCATAACGGCTTTTAAAATGCTTCTTCAACAACAAAAAATCCAGTTTAGCGAATTTTCCCGGCTCTACGATCTGATTGTCCCTAAGGAGAATCTACTGCGCAAGATTAACGAGCTTATAGATTTTAGCTTCATCTATAAGGAGCTTTTGGATAAATATTGCCAGGACAATGGGCGTGTGGCAGAGAGTCCTGTGCGTATGTTCAAATATCTGCTTTTGAAAACGATATTTACCGTTTCGGATGTTGATGTTGTTGAGCGTTCCCGGTATGATATGTCTTTTAAATACTTTTTAGAGATGTACCCTGAAGAGGATGTGATCAATCCCAGTTCACTGACCAAGTTCCGAAAGCTTAGGCTGAAGGATATGGACCTGCTCAATTTACTTATTGGTAAAACCGTTTCTTTGGCTCTTGAAAAAGGTATTATCAAATCCAAATCTATCATTGTTGACGCGACGCATTCACTTTCCAGATCCAACCCATACTCCGCTCTTGAGGTACTTAGGCAACGTTCGAAGTTGCTGCGCAAGGCAGTGTATCTGATGGATGATGATTTCAGGAGTCAAATGCCGGAGAAAAACGATTCAAACGATATTCTAAAGGAAATTGAATACTGCAGGGAATTGCAAAAACTTATCGAGTCTGATCAGACATTAAGCGAAATACCAGCTGTAAAAGAGAAACTCAATCTTTTGAAAGAGACTGTAGAAGATACTCAGGAGAATTATACCCTATCAAGGGATATCGATGCGAGGGTGGGACACAAAACAGCTGACAGCAGTTTTTTTGGTTACAAAACCCATTTGGCAATGACTGAGGAACGAATCATTACCGCCGCGGTGGTAACTTCAGGAGAAAAAGGTGACGGTCCGGAGTTGCCAAATCTTTTGAAGATGAGCCAGGAGAATGGAATAGCAGTTGAAACAATAATAGGCGATTCAGCTTATTCCGGTAAGGAAAATCTAAGACTTAAAGGTGAGAATGATAAGAACATCAAAATCGTAGCAAAGCTGAACCCCTCGATAACACAGGGCTTTAGAAAAGAAGAGGACAGGTTCGATTATAATAAGGATGCTGACATGTTTGTTTGCCCCGCGGGACATCTAGCTATTAGAAAAGCAAGGCAGGGGAAAAAAGAGGATGGGATCAATCAGGTAGATACATATTATTTTGATGTTGAAAAATGCAAGGTTTGCCCATTGAGAGAAAATTGCTACAGGCCTGGCGCAAAAACTAAAAGCTATTCGGTATCCATAAAATCAGACTTGCACAAAGAGCAGATGATCTTTCAGGAGACTGAATATTACAAGGATCAAGCCCGGCACCGATACAAGATTGAAGCCAAAAACAGCGAGTTAAAAAACGTTCACGGATATGGACGGGCAATAGCCTATGGAATAGATGGTATGGAAATGCAGGGTGCACTTGCTATTTTCACTGTAAACCTGAAAAGAATCATCAAACTAGCTATCTAGAAGCAAAAATAGTGTCAAATAAAAATCCAAAGCTTCATATTCCCATATCATCACATAGAAGCAAACTCCCAGACCAAGGAACAAAACCCATTAAATAAAAAATCGATCAAGTGA
>NZ_BAABAK010000023.1:0-662 GCF_039537385.1 Pedobacter ginsengiterrae | reverse complement strand
CGCCACGATCTGAATGATGGATAAGACTAGCTGCTTTATCAGCGGGTAACTGATTAAGAGCCATTTCCAAAGCAGATACAGCACCATCTGCTTCTAGCTTATTGGATATGTTCCATCCAATTATCTTTCTGGAATAGGCATCAGTGATCAGCGAAAGGTATAAATATCCCTCGCTGGTTGCAACGTATGTGATATCACTTACCCATAGTTGATGTGGGCGTATTAGCTGAATACCTCTGATCAGGTTGGGATATTTACGATACCAATGCCTAGAATTGGTGGTTATGATTTTGATTTTATGGTGCCGAATCAATAAATGGTTTTCCCTTAATAAATCAAAAAAGGCATCTCTACCCATAGTTATATTTTCTCTTTTCATTTCTGCGCCAATTAAACTGAGCACTTTACGACCACCAATACCAGGTAAGCTGCTCCGCTCATTTTTAATCATTTCAAGTACTATATGAGATTGCGCCCGACATTTATACTCGTACTTCTGTAACTGATAATAAGCCTGTCTGGTAAAGCCAAACAATCCGCAGAGCTTGTCAATGCTTAGCTCTGGACGTTGTTCTTTTATTTCTTTGACTGTTTGGCTCCAGACTTTTTTCTGATAGAGATATTTAAATCACGTTCTGCAATATCTATCATCTTGTTTGTAG
>NZ_BAABAK010000022.1:0-59038 GCF_039537385.1 Pedobacter ginsengiterrae | reverse complement strand
GTATCCAATGCCCTGATTTTCAGATTAGCCTCTGCCAAAGCCTTTTTCAAGGCTTGGAGTTCTAAGGCTTCAGATGTTTCTGGTGTCTGCTGATTCTTTGACATATCTAAGGATGAGAAATCTCTAAGTTCGGAATTTTCCTGCTTAAATCTCTTGATCCACTGATTTATCAATGAAGTACTACTGATATTGAATGAAATACGTGCTTGTTTTAAGCTCATACCGGACTCTATAGCACGTACTACAGAACGACGCTCAGATTCTGTATAAGACTTATTTCCACTACGATAGCCATGTTGAAATAGCCAGGCTTCAAGTGATCTTGAACTCATGCCGTACTCCAGGATTAAATCCTTACGGGGTACTCCCTGCTCAACAAGGCTAACGATATGCGAAATTAGACGCTTATCAAATTTTTGTTGTTTACTGGTCCGAGATGAATAAATTAATGCTGTTTCTTTTGTTTCCATACACTGTTTTTAGTGTATAGCTTTTTTAGGAATCGACACTGCTTAGCTGTTTGTTATATTCTTTTCATTAACGAAGACCTAAACTTATAAGGCAAAAAAATAAAGTGATTATTGCTAAGTGAGAGAGGCCAAACTTAAGAGCTTAAATATTGAAATTAATTAGTCTTTAGTTCGAGTTATTGATTGTACTCCTCCTGCATCTTACATTTTACATGAACTTTACGCTAACAAAAACTATTTGTACCTATATTCGTATATAAATTTAAAATAAAGATGATAAGCACAATTCTAATCCTATTAAACTTTTTGGTTCCAAACCCACCAAAAAATGTTTACGATTTCAGCTTTAAAACTATTGATGGTAAAGAGATCAAACTATCGAAATTTAAAGGCAAAAAAATTATGATAGTTAATACCGCTTCTAAATGTGGGTACACACCTCAATATGAAGACTTGGAAAAACTTCAGAAAGAATATGGTAAAAAAGTAGTGCTAATTGGTTTTCCAGCGGGCAATTTCGGTGGACAAGAATTTTCTACAAATGCCGAAATTAAAGAGTTTTGTACTGGAAAGTATAATGTATCGTTTTTATTGGCTGAAAAAAGCAGCGTAAAAGGAGATGATATTACGCCACTATTTAAATATTTAACTGCGCAAACAAATACTGAAGAACAGGGCGATATTAAATGGAATTTTGAAAAATTCTTAATTAACGAAAAAGGAGAGTTGGTGCACCGTTTCCGTTCTAAAACTAAGCCTATGGATGAGGCAATTGTAAAGAATTTATAAAAGTATGGAGGATGTGAGATGGAAAATGGAATGTTTTTCTCTTACAGTTTCTCAAGATAAAAAAAGGTAAAGTGATCTGAATTTATTTCCAGTTCACTTTACCTTTTTTACTTTTAGAGAAGATTTTTTAGAAGATTTTTTGAAGCTGGTTATCCATCTTGCATTATCCGTTATAAATCTTTAAACTAGTTTTTTTCTAAAACAGCTTTCCAAACTAAGGCGCTTAAAACTGCACCAACAATTGGTGCAAAAATAAACATCCAAACTTGTTTTAAAGCTTCGCCACCTGCTAATACAGCAGGGCCAATACTACGAGCTGGATTAACAGAAACGCCAGTAACCTGAATACCAACGATATGAATAAGCACTAAGCTTAGGCCAATTGCTAAACCTGCAAAACCGCCGTTGATATTTTTTGTTGAAGTTGCACCAAAAATAACCAGCAGAAAGATAAACGTAAATGCAGCTTCAGCTACAAATGCGGCAGTTGAATTGTACTGACCTAGATAACCAGTACCCCATCCATTTGAACCTAAAGCCCAAGGTTTCATTTCAAAACCAGGATGGTTACTTACAATAAGATACAATAATCCTGCACCTGCAATTGCGCCTAAAATCTGGGCAACAATATAATATGCAGCATCACTAGCTTTCATTCTACCTGCTACAACCATACCGATGGAAATGGCGGGATTGATGTGGCAACCTGAAATGTGCCCAATTGCATAAGCCATTGCCACTACTGATAAGCCAAACGCGAATGATATTCCTAGCAAGCCAACGCCTGTTGTACCATTTGCACCTGCAATTACTGCACTTCCGCAACCCATTAAAACCAATACTAATGTGCCAAGAAATTCGGCGCTAAACTTTGAGAATGTTGATGTTTCCATATAATTAATGTTTAAGTTACTAACTGAAAAAATTATAATGGGACGATTTAATGCGACAAAGTAAAGCAAAAATTACCAGTAGATATAGTTTTTAGGAATATTCTTGAAAGGAGTTTTGGTTAAATAAATAATTGAATCAAAAAAAAATCCCTAACATTTTTAGTGATAGGGATTGAATTTTATTTGGATTGATGTTTAAACCAAGAAGCCACCGCCCAGTAAATCGTTGCCTTCGTAAAATACTGCCGATTGACCTGGAGCAATTGCAGAAACATTGTGGTCGAATACTACACGCATTCTATCTTTTTCCTGTACAATTGTGCTTAGCATACCAGCATCTTTGTAGCGTATTTTAGTTATTACATCATTCATTGGTTCTTCAATGCTTGCATATTTTATCAGGTTAATATTTCTAACCATTGCTTCACGACGTTCTAATTCATCGGCTTTGCCTAAGACAACGGTATTGCTTTCTGGTAAAATTTGGGTAACAAACATAGGTTCGCCAAATGCAACACCTAAGCCCTTACGTTGACCAATTGTGTAGAAAGGATAACCTTTATGTTGGCCTACAACCATTCCATTACTTAAAATGAAATTACCACCTGCAACTCGATCTTCTAGATCCTCTACTTTATGTTTTAAGAAGGCTCTGTAATCATTATCAGGAACGAAACAAATTTCATAACTCTCTGATTTTTTGGCAAGCTCTTCTTGTCCCATATCCAAAGCCATTTGTCTGATATCAGATTTAGCAAAACTACCCAAAGGGAATTTTGTACGGGAAAGATTTTCTTGAGAAACACCCCAAAGTACGTATGATTGATCTTTGTTTTCGTCTTTTCCTTTAGAAATTACATAGCGACCGCTATCTTGCTGGCGAATGTTTGCGTAGTGTCCTGTGGCAATAAATTCACAATCCAGTTTATTAGCACGTTTTAATAAAGCTTCCCACTTTATGTGTGTATTACATAATACACATGGGTTTGGTGTTCTTCCTGCCAGATACTCATCAACAAAATTATCGATAACGTAATCTCCAAATTCATCCCTAATATCAAGAATGTAATGCGGAAAGCCATAATTTACAGCTAGCGTACGGGCATCGTTAATACTATCTAATGAGCAACAGCCAGTTTCTTTACTACTTCCACCAGAAGTTGCGTAATCCCAGGTCTTCATGGTTAATCCAATTACTTCATAACCTTGCTCATGTAACATTACTGCTGCTACCGAACTATCAACCCCGCCACTCATGGCTACCAGAATTCTACCGTGTTTGCTCATTTTAAAACTATTGGGTGCAAAAATAAGGTTTATTTAGTTGATTTTTTTGAATACGAGTCAACTACTTGTAAAAAGCTGATTGTATTTTTTACATGAGTTAAACGATTTAGTATGATAATTTTTAAAGATATACATTAAAATTAATACCTTAGAAATTTCAAAAAATAAGTTAAATTTTATATTGATATGATTAAAAAATTTATCCTGCCATGTCTTTTGCTTTCAGCATTTGCAGTATCTGCACAGCAAAACTTAGTGCAGTATGTTAAACCAATAATCGGTACTTCAAAAATGGGCCACACTTACCCTGGGGCAACAGTGCCTTTCGGTGCGGTGCAATTAAGCCCAGAAACAGATACTTTATCTTATGAAGTTAATGGTAAGTATAATGGCGATGTTTACAAATATTGTGCGGGATATAAATATGAAGACAAAACCATAACTGGTTTTAGCCATACGCACTTTAGTGGTACGGGCCATTCCGATTTAGGCGATTTTTTAATTATGCCTACTCAAGGTAAATTACAGTTAAACCCAGGTACCGCAAACAATCCTAAATCGGGTTACCGCTCAGCCTTTTCGCATGCAAATGAGGTTGCAGAAGCTGGTTATTACAAAGTGAAACTTGATGATGATAACATAACTGCAGAATTAACTTCTACAGCAAGAGTAGGTATGCACCAATATACTTTCCCAAAATCAGATCAATCGCATATCATTTTAGATTTGATGGCTGGAATTTATAATTATGAGGAAAAAAACGTATGGACATACATTCGCGTTGTTAATGATACTTTGGTAACTGGTTATCGCCAAACAAATGGCTGGGCCAGAACAAGAACCGTTTATTTTGCAATGAGCTTTTCCAAGCCATTTAAAAGCTACGGACGTAAAAGCTATGATCCAAAACAGGCTTACAGAGGTTTCTGGGGGAAATTTAACCAGGATAAAAACTTTCCTGAAATTGCAGGAAAGAAACTGAAAATGTACTTCGATTTTGATACTCAAGAAGGGGAGAAAGTGAAGATTAAGTTCGCTTTATCTCCTGTAAGTCAGGAAAATGCTTTGCAAAATATGCGTACTGAAATTGCAGGATGGGATTTTAACAAAGTAAAAGCGCAAGCACAATCTGTTTGGAACAAAGAATTAAATAAAATTCAGGTAACGACTTCAAATGATAATAAAATAAATTTTTATACTGCCCTTTACCATGCTTTCATTAATCCAACAACTTATACCGATGTTAATGGAGAATATAAAGGTTTAGATCAAGGGATCCATAAAGCAGATGGTTTTACCAATTATACTACTTTTTCTTTGTGGGATACTTATCGGGCTTTACACCCTTTCTTTAATATTATGCAACCAGGCAGAAGTAATGATATGGTTAAATCGATGATGGCGCATTACGATCAAAGCAGTTTACATATGCTGCCCATTTGGTCGCATTATGCAAACGATAACTGGTGTATGAGTGGTTACCACAGTGTTTCGGTTATTGCCGATGCAATTATAAAAGGTACCTATAATGGCGATCCGAACAAAGCGTTGGACGCTTGTATTGCAACCGCAAAACATCGTGATTATGAAGGGATAGGCTATTACATGGATTTAGGTTATATTCCTGCTGATAAAAGTGGTGTTTCTGTTTCAAACAACCTGGAGTATTCTTATGATGATTGGGCAATTGCACAACTGGCTAAAAAATTGAATCGTACAGATGTTTACAACGAATTCATTAAGCGCTCTAAAAATTGGAGAAATAACTGGGATAAAGCTTCAGGCTTTATGCGCCCCAAACTAGCTGATGGTACTTTTAAAAAAGAATTTGATCCAAAAGATACAGAAGGACAGGGATTTATTGAAGGAAATAGTTGGAACTATAGCTTTTTTGTCCCTCATGATCCAGCTTCACTTATCGAAGCAATGGGCGGGAAAGCTAAGTTTACGGCACGTTTAGATACTTTATTTACCATGCATTTGCCTGATGAATTTTTTGCTCATACCGAAGATATTACTCGTGAAGGTATAATTGGTGGTTATGTGCATGGAAATGAACCTGCACATCATATTGCTTATCTTTATAATTGGACAGATCAGCCCTGGAAAACGCAGGCTCAGGTTCGCCATATTTTGAATATGCAATACAAACCTACAGCTGATGGTTTAGGCGGAAACGATGACTGTGGACAAATGAGTGCCTGGTATATGTTTTCTTCATTAGGTTTTTATCCCGTTTCTCCAGGTTCTGATATCTATTCATTAGGAAGTCCTTCTGTTAACAATGCTGTTCTAAACTTAGAAAATGGCAAAACTTTCACTGTTGAGGCAATTAAGCAAAGCGATAAAAACATTTACGTTCAAAAAGTTGTATTAAATGGAAAAGAAATTACCAATCATCAAATAAAACATGCTGATATAACGAATGGAGGTAAGTTAACTTTCTATATGTCGGCCAAACCGAAAAAATAAATAATAAACACATCCCTAGTACAAACAAACCGTCGGCAAAAAATGCTGGCGGTTTTTTGTCTTTTAAAGATTATTTTTTTGTGAAAAGATTTCGAATAAACTTAAAATGCTTATCTCTAATTTTTGTATCCTACAAGGCAAAACTATTTTTAATTTAGCGCCTGTTAATTATGAGGAAAAGAATAAAAAGACATTTAAGAACCGCGAGGTATATTGTTTATAAAGAAACACTTATTGACAAAAAAGAACACTTATGGACTTTTTTGGGATCATTTTGTGGAATTGCTTTAATTGGATTGCTTAATTCTAAATATTTTACCGCCTATGATAATCTCTTTTTAATAGGTTCGTTCGGGGCTTCATCAGTTTTAATCTATGGAATAATTAATAGTCCATTAGCACAACCAAGGAATTTAATTGGCGGTCATTTTTTTTGTGCATTAGTTGGCGTAACCATTCATAAGCTAATTCCTGGGGAAGTGTGGCTATCTTCTGCACTTTCGGTTTCCTTATCTATTGTTATCATGCAGATTACTAAAACTTTGCATCCTCCTGGTGGTGCAACGGCTTTAATTGCAAATATAGGTTCTGCCAAAATTCAATCTTTAGGTTATCTATATGTTTTTAGCCCAGTTTTATCTGGCGCATTTATACTTTTACTGGTTGCCATTTTCTTTAACAACAGAACATCCCACCGAACCTATCCAATAAATAAAAAATGGTTTTTAGTTTGGAGAAGGTACAGAAGGTAATGTTGAAAGCAGTTTGCAAGCTTAGTTAAACTTGTAATGAACACTTTAAAAACCATTGTTAAACATAGCTTAACCACCAATTTTTATGTGTTGCTTTATACTTTTTAAACCACTTGCATGGATAATAAAGGGCTGCTACAACAAATATCCATATTAAATAGACGATCCATAAATTGTAGCCAAAAGTTGGTGGTCTGAAGTAAAAGGGAATCTGGACGATTTGCTGTGTTGTATTTTCTTCTAAAAAGAAGAGCAATACTAAAATGAAATGCAGAAGATAGAAATGGAGCACGTAATAGAAAAAAGGAACACTGCCATAAACCGACAATACTCTACTTACCTTGTTTTGCACATTCTCTGTAACAGAAAGTATGAGCAAAGCAACTCCAATGGTAATACAAGTATATTCTAATGATGGTGGATACTTGCTAACGTTTAAAAACGAAAGCAAATTCTTGAAAACATCATGATATTCTTTCAATGGTACAGGATCGCCGTAGAAACGAAGTAAGCGCAAAGCAACAAAAAGAACTAAAGCCAATGCACCAAAATTTAGAAGATTACGATGACGCTTAACTGCACTATAATCCACATTAAACCATTTCCCAGCAGCATAACCTAAAAACATAATGCCTGTCCATGGTAAGATTGCATAAAACACGCCTATCAAGTGATTGCTTCCTAGCGGCACAACAGTACCAAAAGCAGTAAAAAATATCTTTAAAATTAAACCTACATTTTCATCTTTTGGGGTAGGAAAGAGATCAAATATATTGTGGCCAAGTACTAAAAGTAATCCAATTACCAAAACTAGCTTATAAGAAATTCTGCTAAATAAAGCTAAAAGAATCATGCTAAAACCTATGGCCCATATAACCTGAAGGATTACAAAATTGTATTGTGGGTTGAAAGTTAAACCAAATGTAATAATCACAACCTCAACTATTATAAGCCATAAACCTCTTTTTAGTAGAAACGAACTTGCTTTTGCTGGCGTTTTATTTTGCGCCGAAAGATATGCTGATAGCCCTGAAAGAAATACAAAACTTGGTGCACAGAAATGGGTTATCCAACGGGTAAAAAACAAAAAAGCTGTGGTCGTATCTGGATTTAGCGGATCGCTAGTCATGGCTTCAATATGAAAAAAGTCGCGAGTATGGTCTAAAGCCATAATTATCATAACTAATCCACGCAAAATATCAATAGATAGAATACGCCTTGATAGAGTAGTTTGGTTAGGATTCATTTTTAAAGGTTTGTAGGGATTTAAGATTGCTGTATTACAAATTCATTTGCTTGACAGCTGATTTGGGAGCACGTTGCTGCCATGCCAATTTTAGAAGCTGTTTGAGTTCTTCTGGCTCTACTCGTTCTAAATTAATGAGCATGTATTTATAATTTTCGTAATGTGGTGTTATAAAAAAAGTTTTTGGGTCTTTATTTATCCAAAGATTTCTTTCTTCATTGTATAAAACCAAACTTTCACCATCTTCTTTTATTCGAGCGAATATCTTCTTATTTGCATAAAAAGCGGGCGTTTCAAAGCAAATTTTTTCAGTTACAGAAGGCAGTTCCATTACAGCCTGTCTGATAAATTCTAATGCCTGAAGAGTACTATCCTTAAAATGAATCATTATAAAAATAATCTTACTTTGTAGGTATGGTTTAATATTCGGTTTTTATTTTCAGTTTTAGAAAATTGTTAGTTAAACAGATTTTAATAAACTGACTAAGAACATATTGCAAAATATTTTTCGTGTTGTATTTTTAAAGTTACAATTTTTTAAATTATTGTAGCGCTTTTTAACTGCTAAAAAATACTACCATTTTTCTAAATGATAAACAACAAGAATTTATTCCCATAAGGAGTAAATAACAAATGTTAATAACTTGATTTTTAGTTGATTAATAAAAGTTTAAAAACCGTGATTTATGTATTATAACATAGGTTTATTTAATTTACAGCAGGTTGATAACTTTTTTTTATTTGTTAATAACTCTGAAAATTTAATATTTAGGTTTATGTTAATCATAACTATGCTGAAAGTTGAATTAATCTTATAAGACTATGATTATCAATTCTATAATGTGAATTCAAAGTTTGGCTCAGGCCATATTTCTTTGTGTAGACTTACAGCAACTATAAAATAAAAAATTATGGTAACGTCATTTAATCAATTAATTGAACATAACTTACCTCAGTTAAACGCTGTTTTTCCTTTGGGCCAAGATGAACTTAATTTATTTAAAAATGCAGGGAGATTTTCAAAAAAAACGATTAGAAACCATCATCGTTTAAGTGATCGGGTAGAGAGTCGCATAAATGATTATGAAGCGCTATCTTACCATTGCCAAACGGGCTCAAATCCATTGTGGATATCACCATCTTCTAGTTTTAAACCAGAAAAAATTTTATACAATCTTTTTATCGATGATTATGAGTTGTTTCTGCAATTTATACAATCTTTAAAACCTGATGCTTGTGTAATGGAAAGGCTAGAAAAACTTATTACCATAACAGATTTTTTCTGTTTATATAACAGATTTAATTTAAGTGATAAACTTTTAAAGCATTTCCTTGCTTCCCTTAAGCCAATCGACTTTCAAATTTTAGTAGAAGGTTGGCTAAATCAGTTAATCTCCTCTAAAGTTCCTTTAAAAGATATAGCGTTTGAAAGCTGGTTAATAAAAATTTGTGAGGGGCAAAGCAAAGTTTCATTATCTGTTATTTTAATATTAAAAGATATAATCGAAAAAGTCAGCGGGAAAAAGAATGAAAAAGTATTGTTAGTTAGCCTTACTGCGATTTCTAATCGGTTGCTTGTACAAAATCGCCCGATTAAAACAAAAGAGAAGGTTAAGCTTCTGAAAAACAAAGTTCCAACTCGCTCTACAACCATCAACAATGCAGGTTTGGTTTTATTGTGGCCATTCTTTAAAAATTTGTTTTCTCATCTCGAATGGTTAAATGAGAATAATTTTAAAGATAATTTAACCAGACAGAAAGCGGTTGTTTATTTACACTATTTGGTTTACAATCAATTACCTAAAGATGAAAGTCAGTTATTGTTAAATAAGATTATTTGCAGTGTTAAGCCAGAAGAAGTAATCGATATTAGTTCAATTAATTTCTCTGAAAAAGAGATGGCAGAGGTTAATGATCTTAAAATGGCTGTTCTTGAGAATTGGGTCGATTTGAAGACATCTTCCGCTCAAGGATTGACGGATACTTTTTTACTCAGAAATGGAAGCTTAAATAAAAAAGAAAATGATTGGTCGTTAAATGTAGAAAAAAAAGGCTTTGATGTTTTGCTTGGCCGATTACCTTGGGGACTATCGACGATTAAATTACCCTGGAATAATCATCTTATTTATGTAAGCTGGTAAACCTACAATACGCTTAAACGATGAAGTTTTTAACCTAAGTCATGTAGTTTAAAGAAGTATTTCAATACTATGTAACTGCACTATAATACTCGCTGATCTCCATCCAAAGATTATCACCACCCTGTAAACAATGGGCTTCGTCAGATGTGGATATTTAAATCTATTTAGGCAGGGTGAAAATAAAATAAAAGCCAGTAGTGCTTATTGTTTTTCTAAATCTTTCACAGTGTATTCATTTGTAAACGGGTTTTATGTGTAAATTCAATACCACATAAGAAAAACGATTTAGGAATGCCATAATTGATGTTTTTGATTTTGAAGTTCAGCATATTTTAATATATATTTGTTTTAGCACTAACCAGATGAACCGTCTTAATATTAATGACGGTTAGAATTTAATTTGTTTATATAATATATCTGATTAGAGTGAATGTTAACCAGAACTAAATATAACACACAAAATAATTATGAAAAGAAGAACTTTTATACAAAACACGAGCCTCTTAGGTGCAGGTGTTGTAGCTTCAAAATTTTCTTTTGCTGCAAATTTAGCGCCTGAATTTCCGATTGTAAGGGTTGTAGAAGGTAAAAGACACTTTAAAAGTAATGCTGTTGATGAAGCAATTAAAACCTTTCAAGCCAATGTTAAAAACCCTGAATTAAGCTGGCTTTTCGAAAATTGTTTTCCAAACACGTTGGATACCACAGTTTATCACTCCGAAAAAAATGGCCGCCCAGATACTTATGTAATAACTGGAGATATTGATGCCATGTGGTTACGTGATAGTTCTGCACAAGTTTGGCCGTATTTGCAATTTGTGAATGAAGATATTCCATTGAAAAAATTAATTGCTGGTGTTATTATTCATCAAACCAAATGTGTTTTAAAAGACCCATATGCAAATGCTTTTTACGGCGATCCAGAAAAAGTAGGTGAGTGGAAAACAGATAAAACTACAATGCAACCTGGCATACACGAGCGTAAGTGGGAGATAGATTCTTTATGTTATCCAATCCGTTTGGCTTATCATTACTGGAAAAAAACAAGCGATAAAACACCGTTTGATGCCGATTGGAAAAAAGGAATTGAGGCTACTTTGAAAACATTTAAAGAGCAACAACGTAAAACAACTAAAGGACCATATCATTTTCAACGAGAAACAGCCCATCCGACCGATAGTTTACCAATGGCGGGTTATGGTTTTCCAGTAAATCCAGTAGGTTTAATTTGTTCGGCATTTCGACCTAGTGATGATGCAACCATATTTCCTTTTTTAATTCCGTCGAACTTCTTTGCAGTAACGAGTTTAAAACAAGCGGCAGAGATGATAAAGGCTTTACAACCTGATTCTACTTTAGAAAGTAGTTTATTAAATTTAGCTGATGAAGTTAATGCAGCGATTCAAAAACACGCGATAGTTAACCACCCGAAATATGGCAAAATTTACGCTTTCGAGGTAGATGGATTTGGTAGTTCTTATTTAATGGATGATTCGAATGTACCAAGTTTATTGGCGTTACCATATTTAGGTTCGGTAAAACTAGACGACCCCATTTATCAAAATACTCGAAAATTTGCGCTTTCGCTTGATAATCCATATTTCTTTAAAGGTACAGCAGCTGAGGGAATAGGCGGTCCACATGCTGGCCAGGATATGATTTGGCCAATGAGTATTACTATGAGGGCTTTAACTTCTACCGATGATAAAGAAATAAAGATGTGTATAAATACTTTACAGAAAACGCATGCAGGTAAGGGCTTTATGCACGAATCTTTCGATAAAAACGACCCTGCCAAGTTTACAAGAGCTTGGTTTGCGTGGTCTAATACTTTATTTGGTGAGTTATTATGGCGAACTTATCATGAAAAACCCGCTCTATTAAAAGTTTAATTGTTAAGCCTGTTTCGATAACCGAAACAGGCTTTTTTATTTAGTAATAAGTTTGGGATTAATTTCATATTTTAGGTTAATCTAATCCTCATTTTACTTAAGGTTAAATAATTAACGAATCTCTCTAACCAAATTTTATCAACAAATGATTAGAAATTGTTTGATCATCGGCTTAATGCTTTGTTTTATACAATCGTTCGGACAGTCAACAAATCAACATCAGCCTTTTGTTAAAAAGATTAATGATTACCTTAATAATTCCCCCCAGGAGAAACTTCATCTTCATTTAGACAAACAAATCTATCGACCAACTGATACTATTTGGTTCCAAGCTTATGCTGTTAATGCTGTTGATCATAAACCAAGCGAAAGAAGCGTTTTTTTGTACGCTGAATTAATAAATACAAAAGATTCTGTTTGTAAAAGCTTGCAGTTTCCAATAAATTTTGGCTTTTCGATGGGAGATATTCCTTTATCAGATCAATTTCCTTCTGGTCTCTATCGACTCAGAGCTTATACCTCATCGATGAAGAATAGTGGGGGTAAATTCTTGTTTAATAAGTTGGTTTGTATTGCTGATGAATTATCAGAAAATAATTCAATAGCTAACGGACAATCCATTGATTATAAACCTTCATTTGATTCATTAAAAAACGGTGCTGGATATAAACTTAATTTGGACAATACGAAATTGGATAGTCTGTATTTAACTATTTCTACGGATACTGAGCTATTAAATAAGGAAGAGGTAACCCTTGTTCCTTTATCCAATGGGAAGCCCTTATTCATGTTTAAAACAAAAATGACTGAACGAGAAATTCATCTAACCATTCCTAAAAATAAGATGCCTGATGGTATAATTAATTTTTCTTTGTTAAATGCAAACGATTTGATTATTGATCAAAAGATGGCATTTAATCCCGTTAAGGAAAGTGGTATTTTAACCCTCAATGATTTAGCACCAATTTACAAAAAGAAAGAAAATGTTACAGTTAACTTAGATGTTAAAAATTGGCTTGGTAAACCTTTAATTGGCAGTTTTTCAATTTCTGTAACTAACGCAGATGTAGTTCCTTTTATTGAAAAGAATGAAAGTACAATTTACAGCAATCTGCTTTTAAATGCCGATTTCGAAAATGGAATAGATTATGCAAATTATTATTTATCTAAACCTGTCGAATTAGATAATATATTACTTTCTAAAAATTGGGAGCGCCCATTGTTTAGCAACTCTAAATGGGAAAGTAAAACTAACACCAATCATCTGGCAGAATTGTCGGGTAAAGTCGTAGATGAAAAACAGCGATTTATTCAGGGCGCCGAGATTACCTTATTTCCAGCAGAGTTAGGTAGCGGCAATATTATGAGTACAGTAAGTGATTCAGCTGGGCTATTTCGTTTCGGTATTCCCGATAGTTTAATTTATGGAAGTTTTATTGTAAAGGCAAAAACAAAGAAATTCAAAGAGCTTATAATAGAATTAGATAAAGATAATCCCCTAATTGTAAAGCCGTTTAAGAGGTATTTACTAGATAGTGTGAATACTCCTAAACAGAAAAAAATTGTAACGCTTAAAAATCAGAAAGGAAAACCGTTAATTAATAAAGATGGAATCAACCTAAAAGATGTAGAAATTAGAGATTATAATCCCAAGCCTAAGTTGATAAACTCACATTCTTTTAATTTAAATGGCCCTGGGCAAGCAGATAAAGTTTTTACAGAGAAAGATTTAGAGCACGAAATAGATTGGACAATTCTATTAAGAGTATCAGGTATAAGATTCACAGGTGCGATTAGAGGCGGGCTTCCTTTTGCTGACAGTAATATTTATTCCTCTAGGGGCGCACCTGGAGTACCCATGTTAATTCTAGTTGATGGTGTGGCAAGCAGTTTACCAGCCATACATGATGTAGAAAGCATAGAGATTTTGAAAGATGTGGCTTATTCGGGTATTTATGGAATTCGTGGTGCTGGCGGTGTAATTGTTATTACAACTAAAAAAGGTGATCGAAAATACAATTCAACAACATCTAAAAATATTGTTACATATAAATTTCCTCTTTCCAAAGCAGATATTTTTAATGCCAACGACAGGGATGATGCTGGCTCTACCTTATTTTGGAAGCCAGATTTAATAACAGATAAAAATGGTAAAGCTAGTTTCTCATTTAAGAACAATGATATTGCTGGAAATTATCGAATGATTATTGAAGGTATTAGTACCTCTGGAATACTTTTTAGAAAAGAATATTTTTATAGAGTAGAATAAATAAAGAGCTTACTGAAGAATTATGTAAACCAAATCTATTGGTTGAATTTACCTAAGATTATTTGCTGCTGGGTATCTGTCCAAATCATAATAAATAATTGATCATTTCTTCCATTTCTAAATCATAACATACTGTGTCGGATAATTAATTATTTTTTTTAAACACTAAATATTTTAGAATCATAGTATTTTAATAAAACGATTTAGGGTAACTTTAATGCTACTTTTTAATCGCATTGGTTGAAATTTTTATATTTGATATACCGACCAAAATGTATCATTAGTATGAGAAACCGAGCTAAGAATTTATTAAACCTAACATTATTTTTTTTACTGTCATCTATTGCTGTAAAAAGTCAAACGAATAGTAATTATTCCAGATATGTGAATACATTTATTGGAACGGCTCCATTAACTGATCCTAAAATTTTAGGTTATGAACTTCCAAAAGGATGGCGTTCGTGGGCAGGTTTAACATTCCCTGGTAGTTCTCTGCCAAATGCAATGGTTCAGTTAAGTCCGATGACAGAGTATGGTTCTGGTGCAGGTTACGAGTATGAAGATTCTGTAATATTAGGATTTACACATACCAACAAAGGCCACTGGAATCTTTGCAATATTCCACTTTTGCCAATGTCTAATCCTGGAAGCAAATTTGGCTCTAAATTTTCACATAAAAATGAAAGTTCTGCTCCAGGTTTTTACCAGGTTTATTTAGACGACTACAATGTGAATGTTAGCCTAACCTCAACGTTAAGAGCTGGTTATCATAAATACGAGTTTAAAAACGATAAAAACAGACAAATTCTTTTTGATTTAGGAAAGGCCAACAGTAAAGTTTCCAACTGGAATATCGAGCAAGAAGGAACCTCTGTTATTAAAGGATTTCAGGGCGGCGAAAACGTTTATTTTTATGCTATTATAAATACTAACATTGCGAAACTCGAAAAAACAGAAGAAGGAAAACGTACAGGTTATGCAATCGTCCATTTGGCAAATGGGAGTAAAGCGCCTGTAGAAGTTAAAATAGGTTTATCATTTGTGAGCACTGAAAATGCGAAACAAAATGTATTAAAAGAAATTGGCAAGAAAACCTTTAATGATATTCGCAACGAAGCTACTCAAAAATGGGAAGCAATTTTATCTTCCATACAAGTAAAAGGTGGTACGGAAAAGCAAAAAGTAATGTTATATTCATGCTTGTACCGTTCGTTTTTGTGGCCTGCATTACGTAGCGATGTAAATGGCGAATTTACCGATGCTAAGAATAAAGTGGCTAATACGGGCTTTAATTATTATACTGAACCATCGTTGTGGGATACATACCGTAATAAAGATGTGCTGTTAGGTCTAATCTCTCCTGAAGTTACATTGGATGTAATTAAATCAATGAAAGATGTAGGGGATAAGAAAGGTTTTATACCAACTTTTTTTCATGGCGACCATGGTTCGTCATCTATTGCAGGTGCTTATTTAAGGGGTATTGATAATTTTGATATCAAGGGAACTTATCAAATTCTGCTAAAAAATGCCAATACACCAGAAGGTGCTCGACCGCATATTGAAGAATATATAAAGAAAGGTTTTATCTCAGAACCTGATATTGCCAATCCAGTCGTTGAAACAAAAGCAAGTGCAGGTGTTTCCAAAACCTTAGAGTATTCTTACGATGATTATTCTGTAGCCCAGATAGCCAAGAAATTAGGAGATACCGCTAATTATAGAATTTTGATGGCCAGATCTAAAAACTATAAAAATATGTTTGATCCTTCTAGCAGGTTTATGAGGGGAAAGTTGGCCGATGGAAGTTGGATTACACCTTTTAATCCGCAATTTCCATATTATGAATATATGTATAGAGAAGCAAATGCCTGGCAGGTTTCTTTTTTCGCGCCACACGATATGGAAGGATTAATAGAATTATATGGTGGTCCGAAAGGTTTTGAATCGAAATTAGATTCTTTGTTTACGGTGCCATGGAATCCAAGCTATATCGCCAGAAATGTAGAAACGATGATAGGACAATATTGCCACGGCAACCAACCCGATCATGAAGCTCCATTTGCATATCATTTTATTGGAAAACCTGAAAAATCTCAGAAAATTATAGACAATATACTAAATAATTTATACGGAATTGGTGATGATGGCTTAGCACTTTGCGGCATGGATGATGCAGGCGAAATGTCGTCGTGGTACGTATTCAGTGCCCTGGGTTTATATCCATTTTCTGCTACCGATGCTGAATATATTGTTACAGCTCCACTATTTGATGAAGTAAAATGGAGAGCAAGTAATGGAAAAATGGTTACCATAACAAAACCTGAAAAGGGTAGAGCGATTACTAAAATTATAGTAGATGGAAAAGAAAATAAGGGCTACTTTGTTTCACACGATTTATTTATAAAAGGTGGAAGAATAGATATAATAACTAAATAGGAATGTTATTGAGTAAGCAAAAAGCTTTCTTAAGCTAAAGTTATTATCGAAAAAAAATGGGATGACTCTATCTTCAATTCAAAAAAAAAGGCGAATATCTTGATGAAATTCGCCTTTTAAAATCAATTGTTAAACTACTTTGTAATACTTTTACCTTCGTAAGTAGCTGCTAATTTTAATGCATTATAAGCATTAACAACTCCACCACTAATAGATAAATCTGCAAAAGGAACAGATACTTTAGGAGCATCTGGTTCTTCACCTTTTTTATAATCCACATTGTGATTAACTTTTGTAACTGATTTTACTATAATCTCTTTTACCTGTGCAGCAGATAATTTTGGGTAATAAGAACGAATTAAACCAGCTAAACCAGCTACAACAGGCGAAGCCATACTTGTTCCATCCAGATCTTTATATTTAGAACCAGGAATAGTTGAGTGGATTTTAACGCCAGGTGCGAAAACATCAACTTGTGTTTTACCAAAATTAGAGAAACTCGCTTTCAATGTTTCATCGTCTTTAGAACCAGAGGCTCCAACCGTAATCCATGATGAGATTGTTTTTTCATCTAAATCTTTATGATTTGGAAAATTATTTTCCTTATCAATATCTTTATTTTCGTTACCTGCAGCCTGTACTATTAAAACATCTTTCGAGGCAGCGTATTTCATTGCCTCGTTAACAACGGCTTTGTTCCAGCTATAGGCTTTGCCAAAACTCATATTAATAACTTTAGCTCCATTATCAACAGCATAACGAATTCCGTTTGCTACATCTTTATCGCGTTCATCGCCATTTGGCGTACAACGAACAGCCATAATTGCAACATTATCAGCAACGCCCATAATACCCAGTTTATTGGTTCTATCGGCGGCAATAATTCCTGCCACATGTGTTCCATGCATTGCATCCGGACCAGCTACATCATTATTGCCATAAAACTTTTCTGTATCGTTATTTTGGTCATCACCTACAATGCTTCTCGGGTCGTAGCTCACATTTAAGTTATACTCAATTTGCTCTGTGTAGTATTTTACACCCTCTGTAATTTGCTCATTATAAAAATCGGCAAAACTTCCTTTTTTTAATTCATCAGCAAGTACTTCCTGAATGCGGGCGTCGGCATTGGTAACAGGTTTAAAATTGGCAAAATCCTCTGCAGTTGGATTGGTTTTACCGATCTTTTTTACAACAGCATCTAAAGCAGCTTTAAATCCATTTAAACCCGATAAATTTGCATTGGCTTCTCCTAATTGAGTCTCCAAATCAGAACGTTCAATTTTAAAAGCTTCAAATGCATTTTTATCTTTTTCTGAAACATTAGCATCTGTTGTATTGGCAAATCTAACCTGATCACGACGAACCAAACGAGTTAATTCTAAAGTTTCGTGATCTACAGAACCTTTTAGCCCGCCAATAAAATTCCAGCCATTAATATCATCTATGTAACCGTTTTTATCATCATCAATACCATTACCAGGTATTTCTTTGGTATTTACCCACATAATTCTCTTTAAATCTTCATGTGTCGATTCAACACCACCATCGTTAACTGCGACAATAACTTTCGTTGATTTTTTCCCTTTAAGAAGTTCTTTATATGCTTTTTCTGTACCAATTCCGAAAACAGAATCAGTTTTAAGGTCGAGATTTTGCCAGTTTGCTTTTTGTGCATTGGCTAAAAAAGGTAATGTAATTACAAATGATGCGACTAATGACGCTCTAAAAATTCTACTCTTATTCATTTATTATTTTTTGTATTAAACGGCAAAATATAGTTTTAATTTTTGTGAAATCAGAAAAACATCAAAAAAATGATGTTTACTGCACAATTAAAAGCGTAAAGGCATTTTGCTTCTATTTTTTTAATTACAAAAAATGTAACAAAACCATATAATTCGTGCTAATTTTTAACAAAATTTAATTTTTTATGATACGATTTTATAGTCATAACTGCTTTAAAAATTTTACATTTACCGCCATAAAACATTATATAATAAGATGAAGCATAATTTTGGCGCAGGCCCTTGTATTTTACCTCAAGAAGTGTTTAAACAAGCTGCACAGGCAGTTTTAGATTTTAACGATGGATTATCAATTTTAGAAATTTCGCACAGAACAACCGAATTTGAGGCAGTTGTTGCTGAAGCTGATAAGTTGGTAAAAGAGTTATTAAATGTGCCATCGGGTTATTCCGTTTTATTTTTACAAGGCGGTGCAAGTTTGCAATTTGCAATGGTTCCAATGAATTTATTGGGCGATGGACAAACGGCAAGTTATTTAGATTCAGGTGTTTGGGCAACTAAAGCATTAAAAGAAGCTAAATTTGTTGGCAATGTGAATGTTGTTGCATCTTCTAAGGAAGCAAATTATACGTTTATCCCTAAAGATTTTGAAATTCCAGCAGATAGTGCTTATTTTCACTATACATCTAACAACACAATTTACGGAACAGAGCTTTTCGAAGCACCTGAAACGACTGTTCCGATTGTTTGCGATATGTCATCGGATATTATGAGCCGTGTAATTGATGTTTCAAAATTCGATTTAATTTACGCTGGTGCCCAGAAAAATGTTGGTCCGGCTGGTTTAACCATCGTAATTGTTAAGGATGAAATTTTAGGTAAAATTGATCGTAAAATTCCATCGATGTTGAACTATCAATCGCATATTGATAACGGTTCAATGTACAATACACCACCTGTGTTCTCTATTTATGTCGCTTTGTTAAATCTTCGTTGGTTAAAATCAAAAGGTGGCGTTGCTGAAATTGAAAAAGAAAATAAACAAAAAGCAGAAGCGCTTTACAGAGAAATTGATCGTAATCCATTATTTAAAGGTACTTGCGCTGTAGAAGACCGTTCTAAAATGAATATTTGTTTTGTGATGGAAAACGCGGAATTGGAAAAACCATTTTTAAAATTTGCAGAAGATCAAGGTATCGTTGGTATTAAAGGACATAGAAGCGTGGGCGGTTTCCGTGCCTCAATGTATAATGCTTTGCCAATTACAAGTGTACACGCTTTGATTGATGCGATGCAATCGTTCGAAGAAAACCAAGCAAAAGCGAACTAATTTAAAACTATAATCTCGTAGATTAAATGAATGGTTTAATCTGCGCTATCATCAATAACAATGATTAAAATATTAGCAAACGATGGAATAGACCCTATCGGAAAAGAATTATTAGAAAAGGCAGGTTTCCAGGTTGATACAGAAACTATTCCTCAAGATCAATTAGCAGAAGCTTTAAAAAACTATGATGCAATTACCGTTCGTAGTGCAACTAAAGTTAGAAAAGAACTGATTGACGCTGTTCCAAACATCAAATTAATTGGTAGAGGTGGAGTTGGTATGGATAATATCGACGTTGAGTATGCTAGAAGTGTTGGTGTTGCTGTCGTAAACACACCAGCCGCATCTTCATTATCTGTGGCTGAATTAGTTTTTTCGCACCTATTTACAGGAATCAGATTTTTACAAGATGCTAATCGTAAAATGCCTGTTGAGGGAGCAACCCAATTTAACAACCTAAAAAAAGCTTACGCAAAAGGAACTGAATTAAGTGGTAAAACCATCGGTATTATAGGTTTCGGACGTATCGGTCGTGCAACTGCAAAAGTTGCTTTAGGTTTAGGTATGAATGTTTTGGCTTATGATTTATATCCATCAGAATCTGAAATCACTTTAGAATTTCAAGGTGGTAAATCAGTAAGTATTCCAATTAAAACAGTTTCTTTAGATGAAGTAATTACTGGAAGTGATTTCTTTAGTTTACATACACCATTTGCTGATAAACCGATTTTAGGCACTGAAGAGTTTGCTAAAATGAAAGATGGCGTCGGTATTGTTAACTGTTCTCGCGGTGGAACAATTGATGAGCCTGCCTTAATTGAAGCCTTAAATTCTGGTAAAGTTTCTTTCGCTGGTTTAGATGTTTTTGATAACGAACCTACACCTTTGGCTGAGATTTTAACTCATCCAAAAATTTCTTTAACACCGCATATTGGTGCATCAACTAACGAAGCGCAAGAACGTATTGGTACGGAATTAGCAACTTTGATTATTGAGCATTTTAAGAAATAATCTACTTATCATTTTGAGCTTGTCGAAGACAATGATATTTCGACAGGCTCAATATGGCTTTATTAGTTTAATCTAATGCATTCGTTGTAACCCAATAACGATAACCTAAAATCGCCTTCTGAAAAGCAGATAGCTTATTTGGATCTTTCTTATATAAACTTGGCAGAATAATTTTATTAATCTTCGCCAAAACTTTAAACAGTCCTTTTTTCATAACTTTTAATTTTCTTATTGAAGAAATAAAATCCGCCAGCCATAATTAAAAGTAAGAAAACAATGATATAGGATGAAAAGCTTCCACTATTTTTTTTAGCGTTTTCACTTTTTAACGCTTCATTTTGGTCTTGAAGTTTTTTAATAGAACGCATATAGTTCTGTATTCTTTCTTCAGAATTATCGGCCACGGCTACTTTTTGCTGATTTTGCAAGTCTTTATAATCCATTAATACTTTTAATTCTTTAAAAATATTATTATCAGTTAAAACCACCTGCCGAAGAATTTCATTTGAGTTTTTAATATCTTTTTTGGTTTGCCAACCGAATATTCCAGTCCGTTGACTTAAACTTTCATCGTACTGACCAAATTTAGTGCTTCGTTCAGCCAGTAACGTATTTACTTTTACCCTTTGAGCAGCGTATGCTGCTGTGTCTTGCTGGGCAAAAGCCTGAAAATTCACGAATAGGATGGAAAGCAGATAAAAATATTTCTTCATTTTGTATAAACGTGAAAAGCGTGGAAGTTGTTTGAGTCGATGTTCATCAGCTCAGTTGTAATTGGTTTACAAAGTTTCGTCATTGCATGGCACGAAGCAATGACGGCCGTAATTCTGTGTCTCCTTTTATAAAACTTTCAGCTTTAACCTTTAAGCTTTCAGCTCAACTAAGGATGAAACTCAACCCGAACGATATCGCCAAGATGTAAACCTAATAAGCCACTTGCTTTACCCTTATTAATTGCAATTTCTAAATGGTTACTAATTCCGAATAAGCATAGTTTTTCACCCTCTTGCACTTCGTTATAATGCCAGCTTAGTTGGGTAATGGTTTCGCTTTTTCTAAAGTATAAAGTAAAATCTCTATTCTTTTGAATTTTGGTAAATAATTCTTTAGTAATATTAGTAATTACGTTACAGAATGTATCAATATAAACCACACTTCCACGAATGATATCTTTCTCAATAACAGGATGTAAAAGCATCTTTTGCTCAATCTCTGCTACAGGTAAACCAATATCTCTTAATCTGCCTCCTTTAGCTAAATGCGTAGCAGCTTTCACAAAAATATCAACCAAAGGAAAATGTAAATATTTTAAATCTTGCATAATATTTAACTCAACAACATCCTCTGGAACATCATCAAAAAGCAAAGAAAAGATTCCATTATCGGCTCCAACAAAATAATGATCGCGGTGTTTTACGGCAATATATTTAGTGTTTTCGCTGTACACCGAATCTATGCCGATAAGGTGTACCGTATTTTTTGGAAAGTAAGGATATGCGTTTTTTAATACAAAAGCAGCATAAGAAATGTTGAATGACGGAACCTCATGCGTAATATCAACTAAATTAACGTTAGGCATAAGCGTTAACAGACTACCTTTAAGGGCACTCTGGTAAAAATCTTTCGAACCTAAATCTGTTGTTAAAGTAATTATACCCATTAAAAATTCATTATTATTGCTTATTCTTGTGTAGAGGCATAAGCGTCTGCAAATATTCAAATTTTAATTAATATAGCCCGATAACTTTTTAAAATACTATAATTTGAACGAATTAAAATTAACTCTGGACACCGTAAATCCTGCTCATTTTTGGGGAGCAAATAATGAGAATTACGAAATGATTAAAGGTGCTTTTGCAAAGTTAAAACTTGTAGCAAGAGGGAGTGATGTTAAAGTTCTCGGTGATGAACAGGAACTTAAGTCATTCGAAGAAAAGTTTAACCAACTCGTAGCACACCTTGAAAAGTACAGTTCTTTAACTAATAATGATGTCGAATCGATATTAGGTTCGAAGGCAAACGGAGTAGCAAAAAAAGATGTAGAACAGCCAACTGGTGGGGGCGGTGAGGTGATTGTTTTTGGTACAAACGGCTTATTAGTTAAGGCAAGAACGGCAAATCAGCGTAAAATGGTAAGCAGTATTGCCAAAAATGATATTCTTTTTGCAATCGGCCCTGCTGGAACAGGTAAAACCTACACAGCGGTTGCGTTAGCGGTTCGTGCCCTTAAGAATAAAGAAATTAAGCGTATTATTTTAACCCGCCCAGCAGTAGAGGCAGGAGAAAATTTAGGTTTCTTACCTGGTGATTTAAAAGAAAAAATTGATCCGTATTTACGTCCGCTTTACGATGCTTTGGATGACATGATTCCTGCAGAGAAGTTGAAATTTTATATCGAAAACAGAACTATCGAAATTGCTCCATTGGCTTTTATGCGTGGGCGTACATTAGATAACTGCTTTGTAATTTTAGATGAGGCTCAAAATGCCACTGATATGCAGTTAAAAATGTTTTTAACACGTATGGGGCCAACCGCAAAATTTATTGTTACAGGCGATGTTACTCAAATTGACTTACCTAAAAAACAAATGTCTGGCTTGTTTAATGGTTTAAGAATTTTAGAAGATATCAAGGGAATAGACATTATTTATCTTAGCGGAGAAGATGTTGTTCGACATAAATTGGTAAAAGATATTCTGAAAGCTTATGGTGATATACAATAGAAGTTGGCAAGTAAAATAAATAATCATCACCGTGAATTCATTTCAGATTCTTTCAAATAAATGAAACTTTAGACATAGATTTTATTTTTATGGAAAGCATCAGTCTTCAAAACAATTTAAAACTTTCTTTTGAAAAATTACCCCATACGGTAAGACTAATCATTTCTAAAAATAATGACGAATGGGTTTGTCGTAAAGAAAAGCTTAAAAACTTATTTTCTTTTTTGGAAAAAGATAAGGTGCATATTTTTAAAGGAAGACTTCAATTATTTAAGCTAGATGATAGAATTGATATTCAAGTAAAGAATATTGTAATCGCTACCATTTCAGAAGAATCATTTGAAAAAGCATTAAAAAATTTAGAATAAATTAAACCTCGTAGTTATTAAAACTGCGAGGTTTTTTATTAAAAACACTTTATCTTATAACTTATAGCTGCTGACTTTCGGACTTTTTACTTATTTTTATGGCCTCATGAAAGCACTAAAAGAAACCCATTTTAATTTTCCAAATCAGAGCAATTTCTACAAAGGTAAAGTACGCGATGTGTACACTATATCTGATGACTTTATGGTTATGGTTGTATCAGATCGTATTTCTGCATTTGATGTTGTATTACCAGAAGCCATACCGTTTAAGGGGCAGGTTTTAAATCAAATTGCTGCAAAATTTTTATCTGCTACGCAAGATATTGTTCCAAACTGGGTATTAGATATTCCAGATCCGATGGTTACGATAGGGCGTATTTGCGAGCCATTTAAAGTAGAAATGGTAATAAGAGGTTATCTAGCAGGCCATGCCTGGAGAGAATATAGTGCAGGCAAACGTTCGGTTTGTGGTGTTTCTTTACCCGATGGTTTAAAAGAAAATGATAAACTGCCTCAACCAATCATCACGCCAACTACAAAGGCATCAGTTGGGCACGATGAGGATATTTCGAAAGAAGATATTTTGGCTAAAGGCATTGTTTCCATAACTGATTATGAAAAATTAGAAGAGTATACTTTTGCCTTATATCAACGCGGAACTGAAATTGCCGCAAAAAGCGGATTAATTTTGGTTGATACGAAATATGAATTTGGTAAAGCTGATGGTGTTATTTATTTAATTGATGAGATTCACACACCAGATTCTTCTCGCTATTTCTATGCAGAAGGTTATCAGGAACGTCAAAATGCGGATGAACCCCAAAAGCAATTGTCTAAAGAATTTGTTAGAAAATGGTTAATTGAAAACGGTTTCCAGGGTAAGGATGGTCAGGTTATTCCTGAAATGACACCAGAGATTGTTAGTTCCATATCTGAACGTTACATTGAGCTATATGAAAAAATTGTTGGCGAAAAGTTTATTAAAGCTGATGCCGATGCCATTTCAAACCGAATTGAAAGCAATGTTTTAAAGGCTTTAGAAACGCTATAGTTTCAAAAGAAAATTTATACATTAGTAAAATAAAGATTAGAAGAGATGAAATTTTCAGTAGATAAACACGATAAATACGTAACCTTAAAGTTAAAAGAATCTAAGTTTACCAATGATAATGCCCCTGGGTTAAAATCAGAATTATACTTACTTAACGCAGAAGGTTTTAACAATATTATAGTTGATTTAAGTCAGGTAAAGGAATGTAATGATGCTCAGGATTTGAGCTGCCTGTTGGTAGGGGATAGACTTTGTAAATCGGCAGGAGGTTTGTTTATCGTTACAGGAATTAATGATGAATTAGCATCAATTATCGAATTATCAAACATATTTCAATCTGTTACGTTTGTTAATACGTTAGCAGAAGCAACAGATTTCATCTTTATGGATGAATTAGAGAAAGAGTTTAGAGGCGCAAAATAATTACCGTTAAAATAAAATTTAAGCCTCGTAGTTTCCAAAAATCTACGAGGCTTTTTATATCTTACCATGATGAAATTCGAAGTTACAATTTTAGGGAGCAGTTCGGCTACACCTGTTTTTAACAGGAATCCATCGGCACAGCTTTTAAATTGTAATGAGAAATATTATTTAATTGATTGTGGAGAAGGAACGCAGCTGCAATTAGCCAAGTACAATCTTAAGGCCGCACGCATTGATCATATTTTTATTAGTCATTTACATGGCGACCACTATTTTGGTTTAATTGGTTTGCTTTCGAGTTTGCATTTAAATGGCAGAATTAAGCCCATGCAAATTTTTGGGCCAAAACCATTGCTCGAAATTTTAGAAATTCAGTTTAAATATTCAGATACTACGCTCCGCTATCCAATTGAATTTTTTCCGATTGAGGCGAATGAATCTCAGCAGATATTTGAGAATGGCGATTTGATAGTTAAAACTATAATTTTAAATCATCGCATTCCAACTACTGGTTTTATTTTTGAGCAGAAAAAAAGGCAACGAAAGCTGATTAAAGAAAAAACTGATGATATTCCAATGGCTTACTATACCGCTTTAAAAAAGGGTATGGATGTAGAATTGCCAGATGGCACAATTATAAGAAGTGAAGATTATACAACTCCAGCAGATCCACCTAGAAGCTACGCTTACTGCTCGGACACCATGTATGACGAACGATATTTTTCTATCATAAAAAATTGCAATACGCTTTATCACGAAGCGACTTTTATGCACGAACTTTTGGATCGGGCAAACGAAACCCATCATACAACTGCATTACAAGCAGGAGAGATTGCTAAGATAAATGGAATAGATAAATTGCTGATAGGACACTTTTCCTCTCGTTACAAAACACTACAAATGCTTTTAGAAGAAGCGCAATCTGTTTTTGAAAATACCGAGTTGGCAGTAGAAGGTAGAACTTTTAGTTTGTAACTGTGTTTCTATTTTCTAAAGCAAGAAAATAGTTTAGATATCCCTTCTTTAAAACAAGATATAAAGCAGCAACAATAATTTATTCTATAAAGAAAGCCCTACAGTTTTGCTGTAGGGCTTTCGGTTTTATAAGTTTTATATTATTTATTTATCATCTTTTTTGCTGCCACCTCCAAATACGGAGAAGTGTACGTAACGCTTAGGGTTTGCTTTTAAATCTATCATTAACTCATCAAGATTTTTTGAAGCGCTATTTAAGTTGTTATACATTTTATCATCATTCAACAGTAAACCTAAGGTTCCTTTACCATCTTTAATTCCAGAAATTACACTTTGTAAATCTGCAATTGCATTATTTGCATTATCTAAGGTTTGCTTAAAATTAGCTGCAGCAAATTTATCTGTAACGGTATTTATATTGGTTAAAATATCGCTGATTTTCTTATTGTTATTATTTAAGTTAGCTGTAATACCTTCAACGTTTTTAAATATTGCTTCAATACGTGCACTTTCCGATCCAACTAAACCATCAACTTTTTTCGATGTGGTTTCTAAAGAAGCAAGTGTTCCAGCTATACTGTTAAAACTCTTATCAACATTTTTCTGGAAGTTTGGATTTAAAATAGAATTCACACTGCTTAAAATAGAATCCATTTTGCCAATAATTAATTCAGCTTTCTTTTGAACTGGCTGAACCTGATCCATTAATCCCTTTTCTACATTAGCATTAAGTGTAAAACCATCTTCTGCCATTTTTTTAGAATCGCCTAACGACATTACAATAGCCTTGCTACCTAAAAGATCGGTGCCTTCTAAACGGGCAATACTATTTTCAGGGATTTCGTATTTACTATTAACACTTAAGGTTGCTAAAATTGTGCCACCTGGCTCTAACTGAAGTTTTGCAACGCGGCCGATTTGATAACCGTTAATTAAAATTGGTTTTGAAACAGTTAAACCATCAACTCGTGTATATCTGGCAAACAATGTTGTTTCGCTCGAAAAAATTGAATTTCCTTTCAAAAAGTTATAGCCGATAATTAATAAAGCAATGGCAAATGCAGCTAAAATACCTACTTTGGTTTCGTTCTTAATTTTCATGTGTTTCTGTTTATTGGCTGCAAATCCTGATTTTTTATTATCAATAATTGCTAGAGCGCTCTATTATTTTTGTTGTGCAAAGGTATTTATAATACATAATGATTGCATCAACGTTTTTGTTTGGTATTTGTTATTTTTTTAACAAAATTAACAACACTTATAGTGCCAGTTATTTTACTTCAATGTTTTTTTTGTAGGTTTTAATTGCTGCCAATATGGATTCAGCAATCTCATTTTGTCCTTTTTCAGAGTTTATATATATTTCTTCAGCTTTATTCGATATAAATCCAACTTCGGTAAGAACTGCAGGCATTCCACATCTCTGTAATACTAAAACTCCTTGTTCTTTAACTCCACGGCTAAATCTTTCGTCGCGTTTTATATAACTATCCTGAATTAATTTTGCGAATTTAATGCTTTTATCGCGAAAGGCATTTTTTAATAGTGATAAAATTATAAACGTTGTTGGGTTATTGGGGTCGTAACCATCGTATTTACTTTTATAATTCTTTTCAAGTTTGATATCTGCATTCTCACGGATTGCAGCATCTTGTTCCTTTAATCGGTGAGAACCAGCTACTAAGGTTTCTACACCTTTAATTCCTTTATTGCCTGGTGGCATAGAATTACAATGAACAGATATAAAAAGATCAGCATTGGCTTCATTGGCAATTTCTGCTCTACGATACAGATCTACATCAACATCCTTTGTTCTGGTGTAAATAACTTTTATATCAGGTAAATCTTCTTTTATTTTATTCCCAAGTTTTAAAGCAACCTTTAACGAAATATCTTTTTCTTTCGAAAAACTTCCTGATGCACCTGGTTTTTTACCTCCATGACCAGCATCAATAACGATTGTTTTGATGCGATAGCCTTGACCAAAGCTTTGATTGATAGTAATTAATAAAACAAAAAGAAATGCAACTAAAAGTTTAATCTTCATCTATAAATAATTAAAAAGATGTTTCAGATAAGCGTTTATAACTTTTTATTGCTTTAATAATTCCGTTTACAATCTCGTTTTGACCTTCTTGCGAATTCATATAATCTTCTTCATCAGGATTACTTACAAAACCGATTTCGGTTAAAACTGCTGGCATTGCCGCACGAGCTAAAACAGCAAGACTTTTTTCTTGTACACCGCGGTTAATTCTGCCTGCATTAACATATTCTTGCTGAAGCATTGAAGCAAACTTTAAACTTCTATCTCGGTTAGTTTGTTTCATTAACGATATCATAATATCATTTTCAGGGGTATTGGCAATAAAACCTTCGTAGTTCTTTTTGTAGTTATCCTCTAAAAACATCGAAGCATTCTCTCGTTTGATAACCTCATCTTGTTCGCCCAATCGGCCCGTACCCGAAACAAATGTTTCTGTACCTCTGGTAGAAGTGCTTTTAGAAGTTATAGTTCTATATACTGGTACTTTTCTACCTTTTACTTTTTTATAATAATCAACCACTCTCGATACACGCACGGGCATATCGTTTAAGTGGATAGAAATAAAAAGATCGGCTTTTGCATTGTTGGCGATATTAATACGTTCGTATAAAGGAATAAATACATCCGTTTCGCGGGTGTAAATAATTTTTATGTCTTTAATACTATCTTGTAAAGCCTTACCTAAATTTAAAGCTGTTTTTAAAGCAACATCTTTTTCTTTAGAATAAATTCCGTGCGTGGCACCATCTTTACCTCCATGACCAGCATCGATAACAATTGTTTTAATTTTATACTCTTGCGCAAAGGCTTGATTATCAAACGTATTTAGTAACGTTAAACAAATAATAAATGTTAAAAATTTTTTAAGGTACATCAATGGTATATTTTTCACTAATTTTGAACGTTTTTGATTAAGCATTTGTGCAAAAATAACATTCAAATACGAATTTGAAACTTCTTAGCAACTCTATTTTACTATTTTCTGTCATTTTATTAACACTAGCTGTTGGTAAAGCTAACGCATTTTCTCGTTTTTCATTGCAACAGCTTATCCAACAAGACACTTCTAAAAGGGATACCTCAAAAATAAAATCGAAAAATAATAGCGATCTCGATAAAAAAGTAGAATACAAAGCAACCGATTCGGTTGTAATGAGCAAAGACAAAAATATTATATACATGTATGGAAATGCAAGGGTTGTATATGGTGATTTTGAATTGGATGCTGATTACATTCGATACGATCAGAAGAATAATGTAATTTTTGCCAGCGGGAGAACAAATCCAAAAACAAAAAGATATGTAGGCCGACCTATTTTTAAATCTGGTACCGAAGGTTCTGCGATAGCTGATTCGTTATATTATAATTCTGCCACAACCAGAGCCAAGGTTTTCGGTGTTTTTTCGCAACAAGATGATGGTTTTTTCTCTGGCGGACAGAGTAAGAAACAGGCAGATAATGAGTTACACATCAAAAATATGATGTACAGCACTTGTAATTTGCCACATCCTCATTTTGGATTAATGATTAGTAAAGGCATCGCCACTGAAAAGCAAATTATAACCGGCCCCGTTTATATGATTATAGAAGACGTGCCTACGCCTTTTGCTTTACCATTTGCTTTCTTTCCTAAAACAAATAAAAGAACTTCGGGGATACTTTTGCCAACCCCTGGAGAGGATGCTTCACGTGGCTTCTTCCTCCAAAATGCAGGGTACTATTTAGGCCTTAACGATTATTGGGATGCGAAAATATTGGGTACCATTTACACCAATGGATCCTATGAAGGAACTTTATCCAGCAATTATATTCAGCGTTATAAGTTTAACGGAAATATAAATATTAACTATGCAAATTCCAGAAATGGTATTCAAGGCCAAGAAAATGTAGGGAAAAATTTCAGGGTAGGCTGGTCACACAGTCAAAATGCAAATGCTCACCCGGGCTCTACCTTTACCGCCAGTGTAAATTTGAGTTCGAGTACATATTATACCGCAACAGCCGCAAACTCATCTTACGATCAGAGTGCTATTGCTCAAAATGTTTCGACCAGTTCGATTGCATACTCTAAGGTTTTAGCTGGCGGATTATTTAACTTTAGTACAGCATTAAGTGCCAACCAAACTTTTAGTACCAAACAAATAGATTTACAGCTTCCTCAGTTTAACTTAAATATGTCAACTATAAGCCCGTTCGATTCGAAAGACAGGACAGGCGAGCAGAAATGGTATCAAAAAATTACAGTAGGCTATAGTTTACAAGGAAATAATAGCATTTCTACAAAGGATAGTATTTTGTTTAAACCAGAAGGACTTCGACAGCTTAAAAGTGGTTTTTCTCATAATATCCCTATCGGGATGAACTTTACATTGCTTAAATACTTAACATTTAGTTTGGGTGGAACCTATAATGAAGTTTGGAATTTCCAAACTATAGATAAGCGTTATACAAAATATACTGATGGAACTTATACTTTTAGAACCGATACATTAACAGGTTTTAAACGGGCTGGAAGTTATAATTTATCGACCAGTATGTCTACCAAGGTTTATGGTAAAAGTAAAGAATTTAAAAACCTGGGTAACATTCAACAATTAAGGCACGTAATGACGCCATCGGTTAGTTTTACTTATTCTCCTGATTTTGCTGATCCTTCGGTAGGAATTTACAAATATGGTTTAGATCAAAACGGACAAAGAATTAGAGACTTGAGCACTGGCAGAGATGTTACCTATTCAATTTTCGAGCAAAGTGCTTTTCCTGGTTCTTTTGGAGGAAGACAAGCATCCATAGGCTTTACTTTAGATAATACGACTGAATTAAAAGTTAGATCTCCAAAAGATACAACTGGTACAGGGAGTAGGAAAATACCAATTATTCAAGGTTTAACTTTTAGCGGTAGTTATAATTTTCTTCAAAAAACAAGAAAGTTATCCGATATAAGCTTTAGTGGTCGTTCGCAGTTTACCGATAAATTAGGTATTAATTACAATGGTGTTTTAAATCCATATTTGCTACGAGATTCTACTAACAATGGTGTATTTGTTCAGAAATTAGAAGATAGCCGTTATTTTTGGCAAGGTGGTAAGTTTTTACCACGTTTGCAAAGTTTTGGCTTCTCTTTCGATTACGGCTTTAATGCTGATGCAGTTAAAAAGAAAAACGAAAATTACGATAATTTAAAAGGGCAAGTTGAAAAGCAAGGTATGACACCACTTAAATCGGAACAATTAAATGCAATTAACCGCGACCCTAATGCGTTTGTTGATTTTAACATTCCCTGGAATTTTGCATTTCAATATAGTTTTAACTACTCTAATATTTTAGGTGTAAGCCAAATTACCAATACATTAAATTTTAATGGCGATTTTAACCTTACACCAAAGTGGAAATTTACTTTTAATGCAGGTTACGATTTCAAAAATAATGGCTTAACACCAATGAATATTGCAATTTACCGTGACTTGCACTGCTGGGATATGAGTGTAAACTGGATTCCTTATGGTGCATACAAAAGTTATTCGGTAACAATTAAGGTTAAATCTTCTATCCTGCAAGATTTAAAACTGAGTAAAAGACAAGGTTTCTATAATACCTATCAATAAATTATGTTAGCAGAAATTATAACCATTGGCGATGAAATTCTAATTGGTCAGATTGTAGATACCAATTCGGCCTGGATGGCTAAGCAATTAAATTTAATTGGTGTTTCTGTAAAACAAATAACATCAGTTTCTGATGATGAGCAACACATTTTAACTTCGATTGCCGAAGCCGAAAAACGCGCTGACATAATTTTGATAACAGGTGGTTTAGGGCCAACTAAAGATGATATTACAAAGAAAACTTTAGCCAAATATTTTGGTATGGGTTTTCGTAGAGATGATGGAGCATTAGAAATGGTGGCATCAATCTTTAAAAAATATAATCGCCCGTTATTGGATATAAACATACAACAAGCAGATGTTCCTGATGGTTGCGAAGTTATTGTAAACAGAAACGGAACTGCACCTTGCATGTGGTTCGAGCAAAACAATAAAATTTTTGTTTCGATGCCTGGCGTGCCTTACGAGATGATGTATTTAATGGATGATGAAATTCTTCCAAGAATTAAATCAAGATTTAAGTTACCATCAATTGTTCATAAAACAATTCTTACAGCAAATATTGGCGAATCATTTCTTGCTAAAGAAATTGAGGAAATTGAAGACAGTTTGCCTCTACATATCAAATTAGCCTATTTACCAAAGTTAGGTCAGGTGCGTTTACGTTTATCCGCCAAAGGCGATAATGAAAATGCATTAAAAGCTGAAGTAGAGCTATATTCTAAACAAATTATTGAAAAGGTTAAAAAGTTCGTTGTAGTTGATGAAGATATTCCGCTTGAAAAAGCGATTTTGAATATTATGAAAGCTCGGGGCTTAACTTTATCGACTGCCGAAAGCTGTACTGGCGGATATATTGCTCATTTAATTACGCAGCATCCAGGCTGTTCTTCGGTTTATTTTGGTGGCGCAGTAGCTTATGCATACGAATTAAAAGAATCTATACTCGGCGTAAAAGAAAACACACTTACAAAATTTGGCGCTGTTAGTGAAGAAACCATTATAGAAATGGCCGAAGGAGCAATAAAACATTTCAAAACCGATTATTCTATAGCAGTAAGTGGAATTGCCGGACCCGATGGAGGGACAGAAGATAAACCAGTTGGAACAGTTTGGATTGCAATTTCATCAAAAAATAAAACTGTAGCTAAAGTGTTTACTTTCAGTAACAAACGTATTCAAAACATCGAACGTTCGGCTGCATCGGCCTTAGCAATGTTATTAAATCTACTTAAGGAAGACGAGTTGAACGAATAAAAACTGTATTTTTGTCGCAATACCAATATAATATACTGTAATTTAATATGGCTCAATACGAATTATTGTTACCAAAAATGGGTGAGAGCGTTGCAGAAGCAACGGTGATTAAATGGGTAAAACAACCAGGTGATTCTATTGATTTAGATGATACCATTCTTGAAATAGCTACCGATAAGGTAGATTCTGAAGTTCCATCGCCAGTAGCTGGTAAGCTGGTAAAGCAATTATTTAAAGAAGATGAGGTAGCTCAGGTTGGAGATGTAATTGCAATTATTGAAACTGAGGGTGGAAGCGAGGTTAAAACCGAAACAGTTACTGAAGTTGCTCCTGTAGTTGATGAAAAAACTGAAGTTATTCCTGGTATCGAACAATTACCAGTTGAAAAAACTGTTCCGCAAACTGTTCTTTCGGCCTCTGATCGTTTCTATTCTCCGTTAGTAAAAAGTATAGCTTCTCAAGAAAATATTTCAACAGCAGAACTCGATTCAATTAAAGGTTCTGGTGCTGATGGTCGTTTAAATAAAGACGATTTATTAAATTATATAAATAGTAAGAACGCTGGGCAGCCAGTTTCTACAACGCAGCAACAAGCTGTAGAAAACAAGTCTACTGCAGCGCCATCAGTTGTTTCTACTCCAAACAAACCTTCAACTACTTCAGTTTCTGGTGGCGACGAAATTATTGAAATGGATAGAATGCGTAAACTTATTGCCGATCACATGGTGATGAGTAAATCAACTTCACCACACGTAACTTCATTTGTTGAGGCCGATGTAACCAATATGGTTCTATGGCGCAATAAAGTAAAAAATAGTTTCGAAAAACGTGAAAATGAGAAAATTACATTCACGCCGATTTTTGTAGAAGCTGTAGCTAAAGCAATTAAAGATTTTCCGATGATTAATGTTTCAGTTAATGGAACTCAAATTATTAAGAAAAATAATATCAATATTGGTATGGCAGCAGCATTACCAAGCGGGAACCTAATTGTTCCCGTGATTAGAAATGCGGATCAATTAAACTTAGTTGGCTTAACTAAGGCTGTTAACGATTTAGCTTCGAGGGCTAGAAATTCAAAGCTAAAACCAGATGAAACACAAGGCGGAACATTTACCTTAACAAACGTAGGTTCTTTCGGTAATGTGATGGGTACGCCAATTATTAACCAACCTCAGGTAGCTATTTTGGCTGTAGGTGCAATTAAAAAGAAGCCAGCTGTTTTGGAAACTGAACATGGCGATGTAATTGCGATTCGCCACATGATGTTCCTTTCATTGTCTTACGATCATAGAGTTGTAGATGGTTCGTTAGGAGGAATGTTTGTGCGCAGAGTTGCTGATTACTTGGAAACCTGGGATTTGAACAGAGAAATTTAATTAATAAAAGAAAGTCAGGTTTTTAAAAGCTTGACTTTTTTAATTTAAAATCAAATTTATCCAATTTTTGTTTTCTAGTTAAAGATTAAAACTATGTCTAAATTTTTTGAATTGATAAATGGCGAAAAACCCGTTTTGGTTGATTTTTTCGCTGAATGGTGCGGTCCATGTAAAATGATGAAGCCTATTCTAGAGCAGTTGAAATCTCAGGTTGGCGATTCTGCCACAATTATTAAAATTGATATCGATAAAAATCAGCCAGTAGCTGCTACTTATAATGTTCAGAGTGTACCAACTTTGATTTTATTTAAGAAAGGAAAACCTGTTTGGCGGCAAAGTGGAGTTTTACAAGCTTCTCAATTAAAGCAGATTATGAATTTGCATTCTTAGTTTTTTTACAAATTCAGATTATATCATCATAAATCAAAGTTAAGAATAATTAAGTTATCGGCTAATTAGCCGATAAAACAAATTATCGGGTAATTAGCCGATAAAGTGAAATATCGGGTAATTACCCGATATTATTTTTTGTTTTAATTATTTAATCCGATATTGTAATATGATTTGCATTATAACAGGTGATATTGTAGGCTCAAGAAAGATTAAAGATAGCTGGTTAACAAATTTAAAAGCGGCTTTTAAAGTAATTTTAGGACAAAACAATAAGTGGGAGATTTATCGAGGAGATAGTTTTCAGCTAGAAGTAGAACCTGAAAACGCCATTAGAACAGTAGCCTATTTAAAAGCCTGTATAAAGTTAAATAAGCCTGCCGATGTAAGAATGGGCATTGGTATTGGTGAAGTAAAAAGTAATCGCAAAAAACTTTCAGAATCTACTGGAGATGCTTTTGTTAACTCAGGGATAGCTTTTGATAGTTTAAAACAAGCTAAAGTTAATTTGGCAATTAAAACTGAATTTCCAGAATTTGATGAAGAAATTAATGTTTTAATTAAGCTGGCATTAATTCCAATGGATAGTTGGGGACTTGTAGCTGCCGAAATGGTAAAGCTTGCAATGGAAAATGGAAATTTATTACAAAGCGAACTGGCTACAATTTCTGGAAGAACGCAATCATCAGTAAGTGAGGCTTTAAAGCGTGCACATTATTCAGAATTGATGGAAATGGACAAGTTGTATCGTAAAAAATTGAACCAAATATTTTCTAAATAATGGATATCTATTTAATTAAACTCATTCTTGTACATTTAATTGGCGATTTCTTCTTGCAACCGAATTCTTGGGTAAAAGATAAGGAGCGAAAGAAACTTAAATCAGCTAAACTGTATATGCATATTGCAGTACATATTGGATTGATCTTTTTGATATTTCTGAGTTTTGGAGTTTGGAAAATGGCTTTATCTATAGGAGTATTGCATTTTTTTATCGATGCTGGAAAATCTATATTTCAAACTAAGAAAAATGCCCGCCTATTATTTTTTATTGATCAGTTATTACATTTCTCTTCCATACTTCTAGTTTGGCATTTTTTTTATAAAGGATATTTAGATATTAGTTACATCAATGATATTAAAACTTGGATTCTTGCAGCTGGAGTGCTCTTCTTAACTTTGCCAACATCAATAATTATGAAAGTTATTATTGCTAAATGGTTGCCAGAAAGTGATGATGAAAGCCCAAAATCGTTGCAAAATGCAGGAAAATATATTGGAGTTTTAGAACGTGTTTTAATCTTTGTTTTTATAATTACTAATCACTTTGAAGCAGTAGGTTTTTTACTCGCAGCCAAATCTATTTTCCGTTTCGGAGATTTAAAGGAAGCGCATGATTTAAAATTAACAGAATATGTTTTAATTGGAACGCTATTGAGTTTCGGAATTGCTATTATAGTTTCGTTAGGAATAGTGGGATGGACTCGGTAATATTTAGCATTTAAATTATTTTTAATATCAAAGTTATTTTCTTAAAATTATTTCACTAGATTTAAGGTAACAGACAACAAATCACTCTATTCTTTATACATCCTGTTAACGCTCGATTATGAAAATACTGTGCTCTTTGTTGATGCTCTTATCAACTTATGCTCTTTTTGCGCAAAATAATTTAGGTCCCAGGCTCACAGCTATGGGGAATAATGGCGCTGCTGTAACCGATGTTTGGTCGCTACAAGCCAATCCATCAGGAATTTCAAGGCTCAAAAAAACAACTGTTTCATTAAACTACACTAAGCATTTTTTTGGTAATGAGATTAGCACACAAGGCTTGGTGGCCGTAATCCCATTTAAAAACGATTTTATAGGAACAACTTTCCAGCGATATGGTTTCTCAGAATATAATGAAAGTAAGGTTGGTTTTGCTTACGCGAAAAAGTTTGGCGAAAAGCTATCAATAGCTTTAAACGGCAATTATCATCAGTTAAAAATTTCCAACTACGGCTCATCAAATGGCTTTTCTATTGATTTTGGATTATTATATCACTTTAATAATGATTTTACATTTGGTGCATTTGTAAATAATCCATCAAAGGAAAAATTTAGTTCCACAACAGTTTTTGCAGCAATACCAACTTCATACAACATAGGTGCAAGTTATTTCGCATCTGATAAGGTGTTAATAGCAACCACAATCTCCAAAACTCTAGATCAATCAATAGATATAAAACTAGGTATCGATTACAAAATGTTTGATTTATTGAGTTTACGGGGAGGCTTGAGTGCAAAGCCTTTTAAGCAATATGTAGGTTTTGGATTGAACTACAGAAAGTTTTTAATAGACATGGCCACAACCTACGATACTAATCTTGGTTATGAGCCTCAAATGGCTCTGGGTTATGCGTTCTAAATTAATTACCATATTATTTGTAATGATCGGATTTGTTGCAAATGCACAGACTAACGAACAAGAAATTGATGTTCGGGATGTTATAGAAAGTGTCGCTGAAAATTTACCAGATGATTACGACATGACAGAATTGATTGATGTTTTAACCAGGTATAGAAAACATCCAATTAATTTGAACAAAACAACACCCGAAGAATTAAAAACCTTTGTTTTTCTTTCCCCATTACAAATCAGTAATTTCTTTAGTCATATTAAAGAAAATGGAAATTTTGTTGATGTATTAGAACTCCAATCCATCGATGGATTCGACGCAAAAACGGTACAATGCTTAATTCCATTCGTAACACTCACTGCTGCAACTGAATATGAAAAACTAAATTTTAAGGAAATTTTTAATCTTGGAGAAAGTGATTTGATGATACGTTTAGCACAAACGATGCAAAAACAAAAGGGCTATACCAGTTTACCAGGAAACCGCTATTTAGGTTCAGCAGAACGCTTCCAAACACGTTATCGCTATCATTACGGTACCATAGTTTCGGCAGCGCTAACCTTAGATAAAGATGCTGGCGAAAAGTTTATTGGTAAACCTTTCGATTATGTTTCGGCAAATGTAGCGTTATTTAAACTTGGTCGAATTAAAAAACTGGTACTAGGCGATTACTCTTTGCAATTTGGGCAAGGTTTAACGTTATGGTCTGGTTTTTCTTTTGGCAAAGGGTCCGATGTAGCCAGCGTAGCAAAGAAAGATTTAGGTTTACGGCCCTATACATCTACTAATGAATATTCTTTTTTACGAGGAATTTCGATGACGATAAACCTCTATAAAAATATTGATCTAACACCTTTTGTTTCCTTTAGAAAACTAGATGCTAGTCAGGATTTAGATTTAGAAGGAAATTTAGTTCAATCGACTATAAATCAAACTGGTTTACACCGAACACCTACAGAAATCGAGAATAAGAACACTTTAAGTCAAAAGATTTATGGTGCTGTAATTCAATATACTAAAAATGACTTTGGAATTGGTGCTATTGCTTATCAAACAGAGTATGGAAATAGTTTTATTACTCAAACAGCAATTTACGATAAGTTTAGTTTTACAGGGAATTCGTTAACCAATCTCGGAATTTATTACAACTACACCTATAAAAATATATATTTCTACGGAGAGGGAGCCAAAAGTATAAACAGTGGGTTTGCTTACGTAAATGGCGCTTTAATTAGTTTATCGGCAATAGTTTCTGCTGCTATAACTTATCGTAATTACAGTAAAAATTACCACAGTTTTTTCAATCAAGCCGTTGCCGAAGCTAGCGAGGCGGTTAACGAGAAAGGACTCTATGCGGGCCTAAATATCGTTCCAAGCAAACGCTGGGCTTTTTCTTTTTATGGCGATTATTTTCAATTTCCATGGTTAAAATTTAGAGTTGATGCACCATCAAAAGGATATGAAATTTTAGGTCAGATGGTTTACACACCAACTAAAACCTTTAAAGTTTTAGCTCGATTTAAAACGGAGAACAAAGAGCAAAATACGGATTTAGATGTGCCGATAAATTTCTTAGACGAGGTAAAGAAAGAAGGTTATCGAGGGGAAGTAAGTTGGCAGTTAAACAAGAAATGGAGTTTTCAAAACCGATTAGAGATTTCTCAATATAAAAAAGGTGATGCAAATAAAGAGTTCGGCTACTTAATTTACCAGGATGTAGATTATTCTCCTATGTTCTCGAAAATTACTGGAAATTTAAGAATAGCCTATTTCGATACACCAAGCTATAACAGCCGGATTTACGCTTACGAAGATGATGTATTGTACAGTTTTGCCTTTGGAATGTACAGTGGCAGCGGATTTAGAACTTACATTAATCTAAAATACAATTTAGCCAAAAAACTGAATATTTGGGCTAGGTATGGCATGTTCTACTACAAAGATGTAGAAACCGTAGGTACTTATTTAGATGAAATTCAAGGCAATAAAAAGTCAGAAGTTAAAATTCAGCTACGATACCAATTTTAATATATGTTTAAAGCAGAATATGTTTTTGTTCGAATTTTAGCATCCCTTATTATTGGAATTGGAGTTTTCTATTTTTTTCAAACAGAAGAAATGGTTTTAATTGTTTCGATAATTTTTGGTTTAACATTACTTTCTACACTAGTACTCAATATTACCTACAAAAAACTAAATACGTACAAATTCAAAGGTGTAATAGGTATCCTGATGTGTGTTTTCTTCTTCATTTTAGGAGGATTGCTTTGCCTTTTAAATAACGAAAAACTTAAGTTTGATTATTTTGGTAAAGAAGACTATCAAAAGTTAAAGATTTGGGTAAACAACGAACCCGAGCAAAGCAACAACATACTTCGTTTTAAAGCAAGAGTGGTTTCTGGGTATAAAAAAGGGGAACAGGTTAAATTAAGTGTGCAATTGCTTTTAGCTTTGAAACTAGATGTTATAAATCCAATAAAACTTAAATATGGCGATGAGTTGATTGTAGCTGCGAATTGCTTAGAAGTAGAACCACCATATAATCCTGCAGAATTTGACTTTAAACATTGGCTAGCGAGCCAGAATATTTATATGCAAACTTTTTTAAATCAAAAGCAGATACTTAAAACCAAAAATAATATTGGAAACCCAGTTATAAAATTTGCTTTAGATTTAAGAGAAAAGCAAATCGAAAAATATAGGAAATTGCTTAAGAATGAGGAAGCTTTTGCAGTTGCATCAACTTTAATTTTGGGCTACCGTGCAGATTTAAGCAAAGAAACTTTAGCCGCGTATTCCAAAACAGGAACCATTCACGCATTGTCAGTTTCTGGAAGTCACGTAGCCATTATCTTTTTTGTATTGGATTTTATGCTATTATTTTTAGATAGGAGGAAAGGAACGAAAATTTTAAAATTCATATTAATCTGCAGCTTAATTTGAGCTTATGCTTTAATTACAGGTTTATCCCCGTCAGTTGTTCGATCTGCAATTATGATAACGATTTTTATTGTTGCTAAAACATTTGCCAAGAATAAGAATGGCTACAATACACTCGCTTTCGCCGCATTTTGCCAATTGGTTTACAATCCTTTTCTAATTTGGGATGTTGGCTTTCAACTATCCTATATTTCCGTTTTCGGTTTAATTTATCTCCAACGAAAAATCTATAAGCACATTTACATTAAAAACAAATGGATAAACAAAATTTGGGAATTAATAGCCCTTTCTTTAGCCGCTCAATTGGTAACCTTTCCACTTTGCATTTATTACTTCCATCAATTTCCTGTTTATTTTTTACTCGGAAATTTATTTATTTCTATTCCTTTAATCCTCATCATGATTTTAGGCATTGCTATACTTATTCCATTCGTTGATAAACTCTCGCCAATTTTTGAGTGGATCATTGTATCTACAAACAATACTTTAAAGTGGATAGCAGACTTACCTTACTCTACTTTATCATCAGTTTGGATAAATCTACCAGAGCTTATTTTACTAAGTTTTGCTTTAGGATTATTTGTTTATGCATTAGTTAAGTACAATAAAAGATGCATGTTTACCGCATTTTTACTTTTCATTTCATATCAATCATTGATTGCTTATAACGATTGGAAAACAATCAGCCAAAAGAAAGTTATCTTTTTCACGTTAAGAAAAAACTATGCAGCAGCTTTTATTAGTGGCTCAAAAGCGGTTATAGTAACTGATTTACCGGAAAATGATAAAAATTTTCAATTCTTTGTGAAACCTGCTTTAGAGCAGTCTCAAGTTAATAAGTTCAATTTTGTCAATTTGAAAAAAGACACCATTTTGCCGAATTTTATCCTAATGAATAAGCAAATCATCTTCAATAAATACAAGATTTTAATACTAGATGAGTCTTTAAACTACAAGAAATTGCTAGTTCATGGGGATTTTTCAAGCATTTGGATTACTGGAAATACGAAGTTCAAATTAGAAAAACTTCCTAAAGAAATTCGGTATCGAAACTTAATTATCGATGCAACAAACAGAGATTATAAAATAGCAGAAATTAAAGCTTTCGCTGAAAATATAAAGTTAGAGCATCATATTTTAAAGAAAAATCCTGCATATTTGGTGCAACTAATTAAATGATATATTGATGGAAAATCTGGTGTTGTATAGCGTAGAAGATAGAATTGCAACGATAACAATTAATCGACCTGAAAAAAGAAACGCTTTAAACCCTAATTTAATAACTGCATTAACCGATGCTTTTATAAGAGCCGAAGAAGATGAATTTGTAAAAGTTATAGTTTTAAATGCTAATGGAGGTACATTTAGTGCTGGAGCAGATTTAGAATATCTTCAACAACTACAAAATAATACCTTCGAAGAAAATGTAGCCGATTCTAATAATTTAAAAAGGCTTTTTACTACAATCTATTATCTTCCAAAAATTGTAATTGCTCAGGTAGAAGGACATGCAATTGCTGGTGGTTGCGGCTTAGCAACAATTTGTGATATTGTTTTTGCAACACCCGAAAGCAACTTTGGTTATACCGAAGTTAAAATTGGTTTTGTACCAGCAATTGTATCTTGCTTTTTAATGCAAAAGGTTAATGAAACTATTGCTAAAGAGATTTTACTTACTGCAAAAACGTTCCCAGCCGAGCAGGCGTTAGCATATAAATTGATAAACTTTGTAACAAATTCATCAGAAATTCATCTAAAGGTTAAAGAATTTGCATTAAGTTTGTGTAGAGAAAGTTCTGGTAATTCGTTAATGATAACAAAGCAATTAATTAGTCAAACAACAAAACCTCTATTAGAAAAAACTTTAGAAACTGCTGTACAAATTAATGCTCGCGTTAGAGAGAGCGAAGATTTTAAAAAAGGTATTGCATCATTCTTAAACAAAGAAAAAATTAATTGGTAAACTAAAAACTAAATATAAAAACATGTTAAAATCAATCAAAACAAGCGTTTTAGCTTTAATACTAGTAGGTACTGCAGTTATTGCACATGCACAAAAGAAAATAACAGAAGGCACTTTAATTTATGGAGTAAAATATAAAATTAGTGCTCCTGGTGCACCAGAAGAACAAAAAGTTAAATTCAATGGCGACATTTCAAAATTAGAATTAAACTTTGGCCCTGCTGCTATTGGCGTTTTTCTTGATAGCAAAAGCGGAACCGGTTTAACTTTGGTAGATATTCCTGTGGCTCAAAAACAATTAGCTGCTAAAATGTCGAAAGCAGATATGGAAGAATCGAAAGCTGCAAGACCTCAATATTCTGATTTTAAAGCAACAGGAGAAAAGAAAAGTGTTGCAGGCTACAATGCAGAAAAATACACTTTTAAAGATAGTAAAGGTGGCGTAGGCGAGTTTTGGGTAACCAATGATTTAGACGTGCCTATTAACATTGCAACAACTGATTTTAAAGACATTAAAGGCTTTGTAGTTTTAATTGATACACCTGAAGCAACAATAACTTTGAAATCGATAACAGAAGGTAAGGTTGGCGAATTATCGGTAACTAAAATCCCAGCTGGATACGATGAAATTACTTATGCTGATCTAAAAGCAATGCAAGGCGGTGGCGAATAAATAACCACTTTCAATTAATATAGGCTTTTTAACTGCCGGCTTTTTATTTAAATTAGCCGAAAAGTTAAAAAGCTTTTTTTATGACCTAACTTATATGATTAAAAACTTATTACTCAAATTATCAGTTATTTGCATCGTTTTTTTTGCAATTGCTGATGTAAAAGCCCAAGGCATAAACTGGGCAAAAGATGGAAATTCTTACTATCAAATTGCAGGCGGCGAAATCGTTTCGGTAACACTTCCAAAAAGCGACAAAAAAACGATCATTTCAAGAGCATTATTAACGCCATCAGGTAAAAATGCGCCAATTGCCGTTAGAAGTTTCCAACTTTCAACCGATGGTACAAAAGCTTTAATTTACACAAACAGTAAAAAAGTATGGCGTTATGATACACGTGGCGATTACTGGTTGGCTGATTTAACTACCAATAAAATCACCCAAATTGGTAAAGACAAACCAGTTTCATCATTAATGTTTGCCAAATTATCTCCAGATGGGAGTAAAGTAGCCTACGTAAGCAAACATAATTTATATGTTGAAAATGTAGATGGCACAGCTTCGAAAGCCTTAACAACTGACGGAACAGACAGAATGATTAACGGTACATTTGATTGGGTTTACGAAGAAGAATTTGATTGCAGAGATGGCTTTAGATGGAGTCCGGATGGTAAAACCATTGCTTATTGGCAAATCGACGCAACTAAAATCAAAAACTTTTTGATGATTAACAACACCGATTCTATTTATCCTTATACCATTCCTGTTGAGTACCCAAAAGTAGGCGAAAACCCATCGGCTTGTAAAGTTGGCATTGTTGATATTGCAACGGCTAAAACAAATTGGTTAAAAGTTCCTGGCGATAATATCCAGCATTACATTCCTCGTATGCAATGGATTCCGAATAGCAACGAAGTAATTTTGCAACAACTTAATCGGGAGCAAAACGAAAGTGTTGTATTTGTTTGTGATGCTGCAACAGGCATTGCAAAACCATTGTACACAGAAAAAGCAAAAGCCTGGATTGATGCTCAAGACGAATGGAAATGGTTAGCTGATAATAAGGAGTTTACCATTCTTTCTGATAAGGATGGGTGGAATCATTTGTATAGAATTAGTCGCGATGGTAAAAAAGAAACATTGGTTACTAAAGGAAATTACGATGTAATCGACGTTAAGTTAATCGATAGTAAAAACAATTATGTTTATTTTACTGCTTCGCCAACCAATGCTACCCAGAAATATTTATTCAAAACTAAATTAGATGGTAAAGGTAAATTAGAGCAGGTAACACCTTCTATTTTACCAGGAACGCACAATTACGATATTTCTCCAAATGCAGCCTTTGCTCGCCATACGTACAATAGTTCGGTGGTTAGACCAATTAATGAGTGGATAAATTTCACCACTGGAAGTCCATTTACTATAGATGGTAGCATTACCATGCAATTATCTAAGCAAGAAGCGCCTAAAAACAAAGTAGAATTTTTCAAAGTAACTACCGAAGATGGTATCGAATTAGACGGCTGGATGAAAAAACCAGATGATTTTAATCCCAATAAAAAATATCCGGTTGTGTTTTACGTTTATGGCGAACCAGCTTCACAAACTGCTGCCGATACATACGGAGCAGGCCGAAACTTTTTATACGCTGGCGATATGGCAAAAGATGGCTATATCTATATTTCAATGGATAATCGCGGTGCACCTGTTCCAAAAGGTGCTACTTGGCGCAAAAGTATTTATAAAAACATTGGTGTAATCAATATTCGCGATCAGGCTATGGCAGCCAAAAAATTACTGGCAACAAATGCTTTTATGGATAAAGACCGTGTAGCCGTTTGGGGCTGGAGTGGTGGCGGTTCATCAACCTTAAACCTGATGTTCCAATATCCTGAAATTTACAAAACGGGTATTGCCATTGCAGCAGTTGGTAACCAATTAACTTACGATAATATTTATCAGGAACGTTATATGGGCACGCCATTCCCAAGTAAAGAGGCGTATGTAAAAGGTTCACCTGTTACTTATGCAAAAAACCTTAAAGGCAATTTATTGTACATTCATGGTACTGGCGATGATAATGTTCACTATCAAAATGCAGAAATGTTAATCAACGAATTAATTAAAAACAAAAAGGTTTTTCAGTTAATGAGTTATCCTAATCGCACCCACAGTATTTCTGAAGGCGAAGGAACAAGTGAGCATTTATCACTTACATACACCAAATTTTTGAAAGAAAATTGCCCTCCTGGAGCAAAATAAGATATTTCTGAAAACCAATGTAGCGGGGAATCGGTTTCGATAGCCCCGCTTTTTATTTCAATCTTTTTGGTCCATTTCCTTCACAATCCTATCGTTTATGCAACAAAAAGTATTTCCATTGCAATCGGGTTTAAATTGCAAAACCTGTACTTCTATTTAGGTAAGCCTAGCATTACGCCAAACCAATATGCCAAAATGTTAGTTGCAGCACGAAAACGGTGCGCTGGTGTAAATAGAACTCTAAAAATAAATTTACTGCTTAGCTTTACGATTTAGTAAAAATTAATGGAAGCAATGGAAAGTTTATAATTCCTGAGCTAAATTCACTAAAAATCCCTTTAGCTTTTCTAACGAATCAATAATCTTTTGATTCTCTTTAACATCGCCTTTGTTATTTTTTAAATAATCTTTTGCGCCTTTTAAAGTAAACCCCTTTTCATCAACCAGGTTGAAAATAATTTTCAAATTTTCAATGTCTTCTGGTGTAAATAAACGGTTGCCTTTTTTGTTTTTCTTAGGTTGCAGTATATCGAATTCCTTTTCGTAAAAACGGATTTGAGAAGCGTTTACGTTAAATATTTCAGTCACTTCGCCCATAGTATAATACATCTTATTAATGTCTCTTTCTTTGTACGGCATAACTTGTGCTTGATTATTAAGGTTTTACATCGATTAATTAAAGTGTTCAAATGTAGCTCGATTTTTCCTTATTAACGCAATAAAATTTTAATTTTGTTGCTCAATTATAAAACGTAATGACAGCAAAAGAGATTAGACAGGCATTCCTTAGTTTTTTTGAATCGAAACAACATCATATTGTTTCATCAGCGCCAATTGTGGTTAAAAACGACCCAACTTTGATGTTTACCAACGCAGGTATGAATCAATTTAAAGATTTGTTTTTAGGCGAAGCCGCAATTAAATATGCCCGTGTTACCGATACTCAACGCTGTTTACGTGTTTCTGGTAAACACAACGATTTAGAGGAGGTTGGTATCGATACCTATCACCATACCATGTTCGAAATGTTGGGTAACTGGAGTTTCGGCGATTATTTTAAGAAAGATGCCATTGCATGGAGCTGGGAATTATTGACCGAAGTTTATAAAATTCCGAAAGAAAAATTATACGTAACATATTTTGAAGGCGATGAAAAAGAAGGTTTAGAAAAAGACCAGGAAGCATACGACCTTTGGAAACAATATGTTGATGAAAGCCATATTCTGCCAGGCAACAAAAAAGATAATTTCTGGGAAATGGGCGATACAGGTCCTTGCGGTCCTTGTTCTGAAATCCATGTAGATTGCCGTACTGATGAAGAGAAAGCTTTAGTTGATGGTGCTACTTTGGTAAATGCCGATCATCCGCAGGTTATCGAAATCTGGAATAATGTATTCATGCAGTTTAACCGCTTAAAAGATGGTTCATTGCAAAGTTTGCCAGCTAAACATGTAGATACAGGAATGGGATTTGAGCGTTTAGTACGTGTTTTACAAGAAAAAAGTTCTAATTACGATACCGATGTTTTCCAGCCGATGATTCAGTTTATTGCTGAGAAATCAGGCATTAAATATGGTGCCGACGAGAAAACTGACATCGCTATGCGTGTTATGGCTGATCATATTCGGGCCATTTCGTTCGTAATTGCTGATGGTCAATTGCCATCAAATAATAAAGCAGGCTATGTTATTCGTAGAATCTTACGCCGTGCGGTACGTTATGCGTATACTTTTTTAAACTTTAAAGAACCGTTTTTAAATCAGTTGGTTCCTTTATTGGCTGAGCAATTTAAAGGGGTTTTCGATGAACTGATTTCTCAGCAAGATTTTGTTCAGAAAGTAGTTTTAGAAGAGGAGGTTTCGTTTTTGAGAACTTTATCTACAGGAATTCAGAGATTTGAGAAATATCAGGCTACAGATAATAAAGTAGAAGGAAGTTTTGCTTTCGAACTATCTGATACTTTCGGTTTCCCAATCGATTTAACTGAGTTAATGGCTCGTGAAAAAGGTTGGTCGGTTGATTTAGAAGCTTACGAACAAGCGCTTAAAAAGCAAAAAGACGATAGTCGTGCTGCTACAGCAATTGATACAGGCGATTGGGTTACGGTAAATTCTGATGATCAAAGTGAATTTGTAGGTTACGATGACTTAGAAATTGAAACGGAAATTTTAAAGTATCGTAAAGTAAAAGCTAAAGGTAAAGAGCAATATCAAATTGTTTTGCGCCAAACGCCTTTTTATGCAGAAAGTGGTGGTCAGGTAGGAGATACGGGACGTTTAGAAGATCATAGCCGCCAGTTTTGGATTGATATTACCGATACAAAAAAGGAAAACGGTTTAACTGTTCATTTTGCAGATATACTTCCAGATAATTTGGAAGGTAAGTTCTGGGCGGTTGTAGATGAAGATAAGCGTGTTTTAACGGAAGATAATCACTCTGCTACGCACTTACTCCACGCAGCTTTAAAGCAAGTTTTAGGTAATCATGTAAACCAAAAAGGTTCATTAGTAAATGCAGATTATTTACGTTTTGATTTTTCTCACTTCGCAAAGGTAACTAACGAAGAATTGGCCCAGATTGAGGTAATTGTAAATCAAAAAATCAGGCAAAACATAAAATTGAAGGAACAGAGAAATGTACCTTATCAAGACGCGATTCAAAGTGGCGTAACCGCTTTATTTGGCGAAAAGTATGGCGATTTTGTTCGTATGATAACTTTTGATGATCATTTCTCTAAAGAACTTTGTGGCGGTACACATGTAAAAGCAACAGGACAAATCGGTTCTTTCAAAATCATTTCTGAAAGCGCTGTTGCAGCAGGCGTTCGCAGAATTGAGGCCATTACTGCCGATAAAGCCGAGCAATATTTCTTAGAGCAACGTAAAGAATTTGGGCATTTAAAAGCCTTGTTAAACGGTTCGAAAGATTTATCAGCTTCTGTTCAAGCTTTGCTTGATGAAAATGCCAAACTGAAAAAAGAGATTGAAAAATCTACTTTAGAACGAGTTAATACCCTGAAACATGAAATTGTACATCACGTAAGAGGTATTAATGGTATAAACCTGATTGCTAAACATATTGATTTGCAGAGTGCAGATGCGATTAAAAATCTTGCTTTCTCACTAAAAGACATGGTTGATAATCTGTTTCTAGTTTTCACAACAGAAATTGAGGGTAAACCTGGAATTACGGTAATGCTATCAGATCATTTAGTTAAAAAGGGAATGAATGCATCGAACATCGTTCGCGAGTTGGGTAAAGAAATTCAAGGTGGCGGAGGTGGCCAACCATTTTACGCAACTGCTGGTGGTAAAAATTCAGAAGGATTAAAAATTGTACTAGAAAAAGCTGAAAGCTTTATTCCGCATTAATTTATAGAAAATCCTCATGGAATTGGTAATGGAGCAGTTCTTAAAGTAGCATACCAACTTTAAGAACTGCTCTATTTTTTTATAGAATGTATAATGCAATATTTTAGCCAATTAATTACGGAATTGCTTTTCAAGATATTTTGGTAATCAATAATTATCCATTACTATTTTAAAAATTAAACTAATTTATTAGTTTCGTTAAAATTAATCTAAATGAAAAAAATACTCTTAACTACAATTTTGCTGGGCGGTGCTATTTTAGCTCATGCGCAAAATAATTCTTCAGAAAAAAAGACCAACAGTGCTGAAACAGGGAAAAACGAACTAAAAGTGAACTTGCTGACTTCGATTTTGGCATTACCTGAAATTAGCTACGAAAGGATTTTAGAAGACAATATGGGCGTTGGTATTTCTTTATCGGCTGGAATAGGAGATGACGATGATTTTTCGGAGTATAGGTTTTTAGCAATTCCGCATTACAGGTTGTATTTTGGAAAGAAAAGGGCTGCTGGTTTTTTTATTGAAGGTAATGCAGCGATTGGCTCTGTAAGAGATAGATATATCATGTATTTTAACTCTAATGCCAATATGTATTTTATTAGCAATGTATCAAAAGCAACTACAAACTTTGGCTTAGGTGCTGCAGTAGGTGCTAAGTTTTTAACCAGAAATGGTTTCACTGGTGAAATTTATGGTGGTGTCGGCCGTTTTTTAGGTAATAAACGTACGATAGAAGCTTATCCTAGAATTGGAATTACGCTTGGTAAAAGATTTTAAAATAAGAAAGAGGCCTTGAGCCTCTTTCTTATTTCAATGAATTGAATGTTTTAGTTTAATAAATTAAAACATTGACTCGCAATTTCGTATTCTTCGTTTGTAGGGATCACTAATATTTTAACTTTCGAATCCGCTCGACTAATATCTGTTAATTCTTGCTTGTATCCTTTGTTTTTAGCCTCATCCAGCTCTATTCCTAAATAACTCAATTCCTTACAAACAGCTGCTCTTATTTCTAAATCATTTTCACCAACACCAGCTGTAAATATAATTGCATCGATTCCATTTAAAACTGCAGCGTAAGAACCTATAAATTTTTTAATCCTGTAAGCGTAAAGCTCTATCGCTAATTTTGCGTTTTCATTACCTTCGCTAATCAGTTTTCTAATATCACGCATATCACTTGAGCCACCAACCCCCAATAAACCCGATTGTTTATTAAGTAAAGTACTAAGCTGCTCTAAAGTATAGCCAGCATGTTCCATTAAGTGAAAAATAACCGATGGATCAATGTCGCCCGATCGGGTGCCCATTACAAGTCCGCTTAAAGGCCCAAAACCCATGCTGGTATCAATCGACTGGCCGTTTTTTATTGCCGTAATGCTGCAGCCATTCCCTAAATGAATACTAATTATTTTAGAATCAGCTTTACCTAACGAGTGAATAGCCTGTTCACTCACATATTTGTGGCTTGTACCATGAAAACCATAAACCCTAATACTGTGTTCCTTGTAATACCATTCTGGAATTGCATACCTGAAAGCTTGCCGAGGTATTGTTTGATGAAAAGCGGTATCGAAAACTGCTACTTGTTTTGCTGAAGTAAAAGTTTGTTCTGCAACTTCAATACACTTGTAATTAACAGGGTTATGAAGCGGCGCTAATGAGAATAGTTTTCTAATCTGTTGCTTAACTTCATCATTAATTAAGGTTGCACCAGCAAAATGTTCGCCACCATGTACCACCCGATGCCCAACAGCAACAACATCCTCAGGTTTAGAAATCACCGCATGTTCGCCCTCTGATAGTAAGGCAAGAACTTGTTTTAGTCCCTCACCATGATTAGAAATAAAAGCTTCTATCTCAATTACGGTTTTTTCTTGGTTTTTGAATACACTATGTTTGATAAAAGAGCCTTCAATACCTATTCGCTCAACTAAACCACTACAAACAGCTTGTTGCAAAGGCATTTTGAAAAGTTGATATTTAATAGAACTACTTCCTGAATTGATAACTAAAATATTCATAAATTATTTAATATCCTGACACTGAATTGCGGTAATTACTACTGTATTAAAAATATCATCTACAGTACATCCTCTGCTTAAATCATTAATTGGCTTATTCAAGCCTTGTAACATTGGCCCGATGGCCAGTGCGCCAGTTTCCCGCTGAACAGCCTTGTAAGTGTTATTTCCAGTATTTAAATCTGGGAAAATTAAAACGCTTGCTCTACCTGCAACTTCTGATCCTGGTAATTTTTGCTGACCAACCAGTGGATCTACCGCAGCATCGTATTGAATTGGACCTTCAATTTTAAGTTCTGGATGTCTGGCTTTTACAATTGCCGTGGCTTCTCTAACCCGCTCAACGTCTTCACCTTCTCCTGATGTACCTGAAGAATAAGATAACATGGCTATTCGAGGTTCTATACCAAATTTAGAACTACTTTCTGCTGATGAAATGGCAATTTCTGCAAGTTGCTGAGCCGTTGGATTTGGGTTAACCGCACAATCGCCAAATATGGCAACACGTTCTGGCAAACACATAAAAAATATAGATGATACCACGGAAACACCAGGTTTTGTTTTTACAAATTGTAAAGCCGGCCGTATGGTATGTTGGGTAGTATGAACAGCTCCCGAAACCATTCCATCCGCATCACCTTTATAAACCATCATGGTCCCAAAGTAGGAAACATCCGTCATCATATCTCTGGCCATTTCCATATTTACATTTTTAGCTTTACGTAATTCATATAAAGTTTCAACGTAATTATCATAATGCTCTGATAGGGCTGGATTATGAATATTAATTGCATTTATATCCAGGTTTAATCCTAGTCGTTTAATGGATGTACCAATTTCAAGTGGATCACCTAATAAAGTAATGTTTACAATGTCTTGTGTAATTAATTTCTCTACCGCTTTTAAAATCCTTTCATCATTACCTTCTGGCAAAACGATGTGTTTTTTCTGGCTTTTAGCCCATTTTACCAACTGATACTGAAACATATGTGGCGTAATGCCTTCGTAGCTAAAAGTAATGATTTTATCATCTAAAGCCTTCAAATCAACATATTTTTCGAATAACTCAATGGCTAATGCTATTTTCTTTTTATTATCAATTGTTATTTTAGAATGGATTGCACCAATAGCAGTTGTTGTTTCGAAAGTACCTTTCTGTACCGAAATAATTGGGATAATGGTTTGAAGCCCCTCGATAAGTTTAATCATTGGTTCATCTGGCAAGCTGCCAGCGGTTAAAACAATACCAGCAATTTTTGGGTAGTTTGCAGATAAATTTGCCTGTAGAGAACCAATTATAATATCGCCACGATCGCCTGGAGTTACAATTAGCAGATTATCTTTAATGTGGCGTAAAAAATTGGGCAACATCATAGCGCCTGTAACGAAATTATCAACCTGATTGTCCATTAAATCGGCGCCGAAAAGAATTTCTGCATCAAGCGCTTCGGTAATTTCTTGCATTGTAGGACTTTGTAAGCCGCTTTCAATTGGAATCACAGCAATAAGTAATTCGGCAGGAAGTTGATTTGTTAGCGCTTGCTTAATGCGTTCTGCTTCCTCTGGATTTACCATGTTGGCCACAACGCCTAAAACCTGTACATCTCTTAATAGAAAGTTTCTATAAATATTAATTGCTGTTTTAAAAAGCTGACTGGCTGTTTTATTTTTACCAGAAACAACGATTAGTACAGGAGCGCCCAGGTTTTTCGCCATTAAAGCGTTCGATTCGAATTCAAAAGCCATGCCTTCACCTAAAAAATCGCTACCCTCAATTACGGTGAAATCGTAGTTATCCTCTAGTTTTTTGTACTTGCTGATAATTGTATTAATAATGTCTCCGCTATTTTCCGATTGATGAAGCATATCCTGACGAGTAAAGGCAAAAGCATCTTCATACTTAACAGGAAGCGAAAAATAATCGATCATGGCTTCTACATGCTTATCTTTTTCATTTGGATCATCCTGAGCAATAATGGGTTTAAAATAACCAACCTTTTGTGTTTTGGCTAGCAACATATTAATCATTCCGAAAGCAATTACCGACTTACCCGTGTAAGGTTCTGCCGAAGCTATAAAGATGTTTTTAGTCATTCGAAGAGTAAAAATTTGTATCTATAAAACAAATATTGCCAATATAGTTTGCAATATTTCAAATATAAGAATTCATTATTGTTTAGAATGATTCTTAGTAATATAATACAGAGATCTTTTTTCCTCCATTAATTTCATGGAAAAAGCAAATGATTCTTATGTGTTTATTTTTAATTACCTGAAATTTATACCGTGCGACGATATTCGTTCGGCGTTAAACCAACCTTATTCCGAAACAGGCGAATAAAATGTTGCGGGTATTTAAAACCCAGGTCGTAGGCAACCTCACTAATCGATTTATTCGAATCAAAAACTTTATCCTTCGCAACCTCAATAAGTTTATCCTGTATGTACTCCTGGGCCGTTTTACCTGTTTCTTTTTTGATTAGATCACCAAAATAATTAGCCGAAAGGTGTAGCTCATCAGCACAAAAACCAACGGATGGTAGCCCCATTGAATACGGTTTTTCGGATGATAAATAAGTATTAAGCAAATCCTCAAGTCTTTCGATTATACTTTTGTTAACAGTTTCACGGGTTATAAACTGACGATCGTAAAAGCGGTCGCAATAATTGAGTAGTAACTCGATGTTAGATGTGATGAGCTTTTTACTATGTTTATCTATAGATTCCTTTAATTCGCCATCAATTTTTGAGAAAGTTTCTAATACCAGTTGTCTTTCCTTTGCCGATAAATGAAGCGCCTCATTGGTTTGATATTTAAAAAAATTATATTCAGAAAGGGCTTTAGCAAGCGAGGTTCCTCTGATCAGATCTGGATGAAAAACCAGTCCGTGCCCCATAGGTTGGTATAAATCTGTTTTGTTCTCTACATCCAAAACCTGGCCTGGCGAAACGAAAACTAAAGTGCCTTCCTGATAATCGTAATAATGACGGCCATACTTTAAATCCCCGCACTTAACATCTTTTAGAAAAATGCAATACAAACCAAAATTCATTGTAGAGCCAGTTCTCTTATTAGCTTTCGAAAAGTCGATCACACTTACTAATGGATGCTTGGTTTCTTGATTATTGAATTGATTATAATCACTTATTGTATCAAAATTGAATATGTTGCTCATAATTGTATTTCAAGAATGGTAAAAATATAGATTAAAAACCCCGATTTTTCTGAAATTACGAATATCAGTAATTATGGTTATATAAAGCGTAATCTGTATACCAATATACTAAACTCAAAGGCAGACCTTTGTATAGATCGTTCTGGATGAGCATTCAGAATTATCCAAGAACAGAAGATTAAGGGATTTACAAAAGGAAAAATAATGGTCAAAGGAATATTATCAACCATAATAATATATGGAACCATGCTGGGTACGGCATTTTCACAAAATAGCAATCTTATAATCAAAGAGCAAGGGACATTTTCTGCAGGCGGAATTGTGATTAAGAGCCAAGGGGATTTCGATGCAACCAAACCCTGGAATGTGGCTCAAGGCGGCCAAACCCGTCATGGAGACCATGCCGATGTTTTTTATCAGATTCCTGCTAAGGCAAAAAAATACCCTATGGTGTTTTTACACGGTTACGGCCAGTCTAAACGCAGCTGGCAAACTACAGCCGATGGCAGAGCAGGCTTTTCTGAGATCTTTTTAAGACAAGGTTTTGGGGTTTATTTAGTTGATCAGCCTGGGCGGGGAGATGCAGGACAAACAACCAAACCAGGTCAGATTTCTGCAGTGCCCGACGATCAAACCTGGTTTACCCAATTCCGCATCGGATTATATCCAAACTTTAATGAGGGTGTTCAGTTTCCAAAAGACTCTACCTCAATTGATCATTTTTTTAGAATGATGACACCCAACACTGGTAATGTGGATGAAGCATCTGTTGTAAATGCCATGTCGAAGGTATTCGATAGAGCAGGAGATGGCTTGTTTTTTACGCACTCTGCCAGTGGCATTATTGGTTGGAAAACCGCCATGAAGAGCAACCACATTAAAGCTATTGTTTCTTACGAACCAGGTGGATTTGTTTTCCCCGAAGGAGAGGTGCCTGAAGGTAACCGTGGCGGGGCAGGCGTATCAATGGCCGAATTTATGAAGCTAACTAAAATGCCGATTGTAGTTTACTACGGTGATTTTATTCCGAAAGCGGAAACTGATGCAGCATCATTAAACTTCTGGCGAAATGTACTTGCTACGGCGAAACAGTGGGCTAAGGTTGTTAATGCGCATGGTGGTGATGTTTCTATTGTTCTTTTACCCGAAATCGGAATAAAAGGTAATACACACTTTCCAATGTCTGATTTGAACAACAAGGAAGTTGCGGAAGTACTTGGCAAATGGTTAAAAGAGAAAAAATTAGATAAATAAATTATACACAGATGAAAAAGATATTTATTATGCTGTGTTTAACGCTGGCAGGGATTAGCGCAGTGTTTGCACAAACCGAGGCTGAAAAAGAAATTATCGAACTTTCTAAAAATAAATGGCAATGGATGGCCGATAAAAAGGTTGATACCTTAACTAAATTATTTCATGATCAATCTGTATTTGTACACATGGGTGGTTCGTGGGGTAAGCAACAAGAGGTTAGCGTGATTAAAAGCGGTGGAATTTGGTATAAAAAAGCAGATATACATCAAGTTTCTGTTAATATTATTGGCAATACAGCTGTTCTTTTAAATCGAATTACTCTTTTAGCTGTAGTGGGTGGAAATGAGGTAACCAATCCATTTATCGTAACAGAAGTGTATGTAAGGGAGCAGAAGACCTGGAAACTTGCTTCACTTTCTTTTACTAAAACAACGGGATCATAATCCGATTAATGAAATAAATATCAATAATGATAAAGCAAAAAAGTATTACGGTTTACGTATTTATACTATTTATGATGAATACCTTATTGTTTAGCCCATCTGTAAACGCGAAGCAAGTAGCAGCAGATCATAAAAGCCTAAGTTTGATTGAGCAGAGCATTATTAAAGTTGCCTCATTAACTGCAAAAGGTGATTTAGATCAGTTAAAGATCGAACTGAACAAGGCGCTAGATGCAGGTTTGACTTTAAATGAAACCAAAGAAGTATTGGTGCATGCCTATGCCTATTGTGGTTTTCCACGAAGTATTCGTGCGCTTCAAACTTTAATGGACGTTACCAAATATCGTAAAGCAAAAGGTATAAATGATCATGCTGGAAAGGATGCGACAAAAATCCAGTCGCAGGAAACAAAATATAACCGCGGTAAAAGTATTCTGGGCGAACTTACACAAGCACCACAACCAGTTGAACTTTCAGGATATTCGGCTTTTTCGCCAGTAATTGATACCTTTTTAAAAGAGCATTTGTTTGCAGATATATTTGAACGCGATATCCTAACCTATGCCCAACGAGAATTGGTTACCATTTCTGTTATATCAGCCATAGGAGAAGCAGAACCTATGCTTAAGAGCCATTTAAACATTACCTTAAAGACAGGCATCAGCCCAAATCAGCTGCAACAATTTGTAGAAATCATTAAATCCACCATTGGAAAAAAGGAAGCAAAAGCAGCCCAAAAAGTTTTAAACGAAGTATTAGTAAGCCAAAAATAAAATGAGAAATATAACATCAATAATAGCATTAGCCGCATTCATCGTACCTACAGAATTTGTGTATGCACGATCCATTGAAAAGAAGCATGAACAAAACCCATGGACCTTGGTATATGATGGGGCGATTATTAAAAATGAACCAGGAAAAGTAAACATTCATCCTGTAACTTATAAATTAAGCGGAATTGATATTGCTGCAAACGTTTATACACCAGCAAATTACGATGCATCAAAAAAATATCCTACAGTTGTAGTGGCGCACCCTAATGGCGGTATAAAGGAACAAACCGCAGGCTTATATGCACAGCGTTTGGCAGAGGCTGGTTATATCACAATGGCTGAAGATGCATCGTACCAAGGTGCAAGTGGTGGTTTGCCACGCCATACAGACAAGCCCCAATTCCGTACCGAAGATATTCGTGGTATGGCCGACTTTATTAGCCAGTACGCTGGCGCTGATCCATCACGTTTAGGCGTTTTAGGCATCTGCGGTGGGGGTGGTTACGCTCTAAAAGCTGCCCAATCCGATAAAAGATTCAAAGCCATTGCCACGCTAAGTATGTTCAATTCTGGCGAGGTTAGACGTAATGGCTTCTTAAATTCTCAATTGAATACCATACCAGAACGTTTAAAACAAGCTTCTGATGCCAGAGTACAAGAAGCTGCAAGTGGTAAAATTCTTTTAACTGGGGTGGCCAGCGTAACCGATGAGGAGATTACTAAAATGCCAGCTGGTTTGTATCGCGAGGGTATGGATTATTATTACAGAACTCATGCACACCCTAATTCTACCTTTTTGTACACCACCAGTAGTTTAATGGATTTAATGACCTGGGATGCCACCAGCCAGATTGAATTAATCGATCAACCGTTATTAATGATTGCTGGAAGCAATGCTGATACAAAATATATGACCGATGATGCTATTGCCAAAGCCACAAATGCTAAAAAGAAAGAACTATATGTAATTGAGGGTGCAACGCATATTCAAACTTATTATAAGCCAGAATATGTTAAACAGGCCGTAGCTAAATTGAACAGTTTCTACCAGGATAATTTATAAAACAAAAACGCTTAATTATCAAATCTTACTATAGCACATGAAAAATATAATGATTGCTTTGATCGGTATGGTATTCTTCACGGCCTGTCACCCAAAAATTGCAACTAAACCAGTTAAAACAGCCCTTTTTTCTGAGGGTAACCAAGTACGCAATGGTAATTTTACAGGGGAGGTTCGGCTCAATATGTTAATGCCAGCAGACACCGCTTATAATAGCCATATTGGTTCTGTAAGTTTTAAACCTGGTGCCAGAACGAACTGGCATTATCCTGGTGGGCAAATTTTGTTGGTAACAGAAGGTAAGGGCTGGTACCAGGAACAAGGAAAAAAAGTTCAGGTTATACAAAAGGGCGATATTATAAAATGTTTACCAAACGTTCATCACTGGCACGGCGCATCGGCTACCGATCGGATGACACACCGTGCCATTGGAACCAATATTAATAAAGGAACCGTTGTTTGGTTGAGCAAAGTAACAGATGAAGAATATCAGTATGTAGGCGAATAAAAATCATTTTCCCACAAGATCTGATTAGCCGATCTTTTTCAATTAAATGCTGTTAATTTCCAGTTTATAACCCTTACCACGAATAACAACAATTTTTACATTCGCATCGGGTTCCAGTTTTTTTCTAAGTTTTGATATGAACATATCCAGACTCCGGCCAACGATCACACCTTCATCCTCCCAGATTTCTTTTTGCAATCGGCTTCTTTGTATGGTTTCATTTGGAGATAAGGAAAAAATAAGGAGCAAACGTGTTTCAGTACCCGTTAGATTTATGATCTCTTTATTTATAATTAGCTGTTGTTGCTGTGCATCAAATAATGTGGAGCCTAAAGTAAAGGCCTTAAGATCTTTATGATCAGGTAATGGGTTCTTCGGCTTAACCGATTTAAAAAAAATAAAACCGACGAATGCTAAAAATGGTAATCCACCCAAAAGGTATCCATTTAATGCGGTGTGCATATCTTTTGGTTTAAATTTAATATCGATCGTGTAGGGCGCCTTAGGTTGCACTCTTCCTTTACAGGGCACAATTTCATTTTTTTTATTTTTGGAGATCGCATATCCATAAAAAACGTTTTTGCTGCTGCCATTCAGAACATTAACTACATAATCCCCCGTAATCGGATCGTTCGCAAAAACCCGCTGGGTAATGTTTACCAGATCATCCGTTTGAAAGGTAAAGGCCTTCTCGAATCTAATTTGATATTCATTTTCTGCCAGCTTCTTTACGGGCAAAACCCTCGAAGTGCTATCGCCAGACTTTAAAAGCAATTCGTGCCCAATCCTACGAATCAGAATTTCCCTTCTGGCCAGATCGAAATCGTGGCTGCCTGATTTATTAAAAGCCACACAGATTACCACTCCAGTCAAAAGCAATATCAATCCATAGATGTATTTGCCTTTTTCAACTAAGATATTTCGACTAAGACTCATAACATCAGGTTTTTATTTACAAAAATACTAAATCTTTAGTCTGTATGATCGTATAAAAAGCGTTCTTTTTAATACGTTTGGCCTTCCCACATACAAACAAGGCGTGTACATTAGCGATAGAACCTGCGACTTAGGTCTTCTATCTATATATTCTATATGGGCTATATACCTATATGGCTAACATTTATTGTCTCGTCCGGAAAAGTCTTTACAGTTGGGAACTGTTAATACTAAGTATTCTTTACAATTGTTATTTCGTCCGGTTCAGGGTTTACATTGACTTTTTAC
>NZ_BAABAK010000021.1:0-20042 GCF_039537385.1 Pedobacter ginsengiterrae | reverse complement strand
TTACAATTTTCATCTTTTATTGAGTTTTATGTGCTCAAAATTGTAAACCTAATTCCGGACAAGACATATCACTAGCATCGGCTTACTTGGCTTTGTGATTTGAGAACTAAACGGCGCAAATGTTTCGGCAGGTGAGGACACCAGCCAATAGAACGAATGCATCTATAGCAGGACGAGATTACAAATCTCGACCAACATGAAAAATCTATATTTCCTATATACCTATATGGCTAACATTATCCTTCGACTCCGCTCAGGATGACATCTTTTGGAGTTTCCGCGGGTGAGGACACCAGCCAATAGAACGAATGCATCTATATAGCAGGACGAGATTACAAATCTCGACCAACATGAAAAATCATTAAAATAGATCCTTATTTCCATCCTAGAATTAACTTGGTTGTTACAAAATTGCCGCTAATATTGGTGCTAACATTGTCGTTTATCTTATAATTGGCCAAGTTATATTGTAATTTAAATTGAAGAAATATTTTTTGTCCAATAAAATATCTCGCACCTATCCCTGGGTCGATAAAGAAACTTTTAGTGCCAATGCTTTCTTCATCATCTGGTACGAAAGTTAAATCACCAAAACCAAAGCCTCCAACAGCCTCTAAAGCAAAGCGATTTTGGCTGTACAGTTCATGACTATATTGTAGTGAAATTTGTGCGCCGATGTATTTATTACGTTCAAAGAGTTTATTGTTACTTTCTAGATAAAGTGTTTTAGTCTAAGCTAGGTTGCCAACCAAATCGAAATTTACGGCTAAAGCGCCTTTACCACTTTTTAACTCCATTAATAAACCACCCATTAGTGGGCTTCCCATTACCGAGTTTTTGCCCGTACCGAACCAAGTGCCAGTATATACTCCAAAATACAAACCATTTTTGTTAATATTAGGATTAGTTTCTTGTGCCCATAATTGATTTGAAAGCCAAACAAGCACTAATACCGATGTGATTATTGTTTTTTTAATTTTCATATCTAGCTATTTATCTGTACTAAAATATTTAAATTATTGAAGTGAAATGATAAGGTTATTATTCGTTGGGCAGGAACCTTTTATCTGTTGCAGTTTTTCTATTATTCGTTTAAAGGTTAGTTTGCCGAATTTTAAATATCAGCTTGTAAAACTAAAGTTACTTCTTGTTTTCCTTTAAAATTTCCACAATCTTTTTATCCAGATTCAGTTCATCAGTATCTTTAAAAGTTTTGCCAATTTGGTAAGGTTTGTTCTTAGCGTTTATTCGGTAAATAGAATAAAAATTCTCACCCGATAGCCCGTAACTTAAAATTATTTTATGCTTTTGATTATAGCTAGGATTAACAATTTTGTTAAAATTTACAACTTTAGTAAGGGCATGCTTTTGGGTATTAATCAAATACAAGTTGTAGTGAGCATTACCACCTCTTGCGCCAGTATCTTCAAAAATGAGTAGGTCTTTCTTACCATCATTATTAAAGTCTTCATAATTAATATTTTCGGTAACTAAACGCATTTGCACTTGCTCTTTCCAAAATATTTCATCGGTTTTCCCGATTTTACCAAAGTAGATGTTGCTGGTTTTAAGACCATCTTCTTCACCGTCTTTTACCCCATGCTGTACTGCAAATACATAATTTTTATCAGCAAAAGGATATACATATTGCCACACTCCCTTTGCGTGAGGTTGATGAAAAACCTTTTTTTGTGCATATGAATTTATGCTTAAAATGGCAAAGAACAAAATGAAATATCTCATGGATTGCTATGTCTTTTTGGTTAAAATGGATTTTTTATTTTTGATGTATAATTCGCTACATAAATTAATGTACTGTGAAAGTACCTGATCAAAGTTTGATAGGTAAGTTGGAGCAAAAACCATTTTTCGTTTAATTGGCGGCATGGCAATTAACTTGTTCTGATGATCATCCCAATAATTCCAATTGCCAATGTAGCTATTGGTTAAAAGATTAACACTGCTTTCGCCACTTCCATCGTTATTTGCTGGTCCAAATTCATATCTTCTCATCCCAATAAGTTGCATTTTTTTTTGAATAGCATTGTAACGAAATTGGCAGCTATAACCAGCTCTCATCCAATTATTGGTAAACTCGAAGCTTTCTTTTTTCGCTTTTATTCCAGATGAAATCGGGTCGATTTCCATTTGTTCACTTCGTAAAGGCTTAAAGTTGTGCGTAGATAACTTGACCACGATCAAAGCGTTTTCCCTATCAAATATTACGATGTCTTTTTTTGCATCCTTATCCAAATCAATACGCAAGGTATCAGTACGCTGTTCGTTTTGCGCATGAGAGAATAGGGCATAGGTGCTTAACAAAATATATAAAAAAGTAAATTTCATATTAATTACTGTAAGATTAAATTTTGATAATCAATGGTTTAGTTGTAAATCATCGCGATTACAATTCAAAAGCAATAAAGGTCATTTAGTTACTTTTTTTAACGTTGAAATTTGTTGCAGCACAAGCACTATTGAATTGAATAATATTACTCTTTATTAGCTTCAATTTTATAATCTATATAACCATTCTTTTGTTGATATTTCCATAATTCAATATTGCTTTCCATGTATCGGGAGGGCGTGTCAATGTAATTTGCTTTGGCGTCGAAACCTTTTTTATAAACCGCTTTTAAGCTATCACTTAAATTTTCGAAAGCATGTTCAAAGTATTTTTCTCTAGTTAAAGTTTTCTCGTAGTACAAATCATCCTTATTTGGATTAGTAGGTTTAAGTTTTTTTCTGAGCAATTCTTTTTCTAAATAAATACCGCGAAGCCAAATAATTAAATTGCCATTATTTGCCAAGCCGATTACAAAACTCAACCCTTTTTTTTGTCCGTTGTAAGATGAAAGTTCAAAAAACTGTTTGTTCTTTTGTGCCAATTTAAAAAGATTTAAAATTTTATTTTTTGGCAAATTCAAAGTATCCGAATAAAAGTTTTTATCTCGATAAGAAAAGTATTTAATAACCAATTGCAAAGGCAATCGTTGCGAACGAGCATGGTTTGCTGTGCTATAACTAACACCCCAATTGGACGTAAAATCGTTTGCGTCATCTCTGTCTGCACTTTCAAAATCATCATTTGGCAATAGAAAATAAGCTTCACTAACATGCATGGGATAATTTTTCGGTGTACTCACCGCAACCGAATAATTATACCTTTCCCAACCTCTGTAAGCTATTTTTCGGTAAATAGTACTCGAAATTAATATAACCGCTACAATGATGTAAAAGATATTTAGCTCATTTAATTTCATATTGGTTAATTTTTAAATCCTTTGCCCAATTGCCATACATACCAGAGCAGGCCTAAAACAGCGATGGAAATAACCAATAAGATGCCGAATACTATTTTCGCCCATCGATAGCCTTTGCCGTGGTAGGTGAAAGCATAACCACCTAACAAAACTGTTGAGGAAATGGATAAAACGATGATGAACATCACACCATCTGGATCTCTGTCTTTACCGATTGTAGTGGATAAAATTATGGCTAAAAATATGTTCAATACAATTAAGGCTATAGACAAATTGCTATTCTTTTCCTTTTGTATCTGACTTGGTAAATTTTCCATGGGCTATAATTTTTCAGCTTTAATGAGGTCTGTTAACATTAAATTGAATTTTTCTGTATTGCCGCCGCAACCGTTATAAACAACTTTTCCAGCTGGGTTTATAATTATTTTGGCTGGAGTACAGAATACATTATCCTTAACTTTACTTTCTTTATTTGGCCCTTTTGTATTATCAATTTGCGTAAAGGCGAATTGGGCACTGTCTATTTGTCTTTTAAGTTCAAGATCATTATCACAAAAACCATTAATTAATGCAACCATTGGTATTTTATCGCCGAATAATTTATGTGTATTGTTTAGTTCTGCAACTAAATCGTAGCTATCACTTTTAATCAGATAACTTCTATCATAAAAAAAGATCGCCCAATACTTGCCTTTAAAATCTTTAGAATTGAATGTACTTCCGTCGGTAGCCTTTGCTGAAAAATCTTTCGGCTTTGCATTTTGCGAAAAATCGATTTGGTTGGCTTTATATTCGGCAATTTCCTCTTCCAAAGTTTTTTCTTTTTTTGCTTGGCTACAAGCAACTATTGTTAAGGTAATTAAACACAAAACAGCAAGATGGATTTTCTTCATAGTACTCATTTTAACAATCGAAATTTTCATAATGTGTGCGTTCTAAGCGTTCTTCCAATTCTTCAATTTCTTTAGCGTTGATGTTTTGTTGGCTTAGCGAAACCTTGAGCTGCCTTTTCCCATCTGGACTAATCCAAATTCCATCTAAATGATGGTCTGTTCTTTTTAACAACAAAACTCCAGTGAAACGAATTTCGGTAAAACAAAAATTGCCTTTATCATTATTTTGGTTGAGTAGTTCGATCCAATTTTTACCCTTTCCATATTGATAAATGGCTTCGTAAATGTCGCTACCACCACAGCTATTAGGTAGTTGTTTTAAGTAAAGCCGAATTGGTCTGTTATCAATGGTGCCTTGATAAAAATATTGCTTGATTTCTTGGGCAGAAAGATTTGCCGTAGAAAAAAGGAAAAGAATTAGCGTATAAAATAAAACGCGTAAAGGATGTGTTAAATTTGACATAGCGTTAAGGTAATGATTAACTAAAATACGTTTCTGCTGTAAAATAGTTTTGGTGAATTATTATTCGCAAGTAGTAGGTATAGAATCGCCTAACTCGAGTTATTATTCGTGTATCTCGATAATTGACTATCGAGATAGAAATGGTTATGATGGTTCCGTCATTTATAATGCTTTTAACTTCGATACAGCGGCAATGCTAATCTCTTTTACAATAATCGCCTAGTGTTCTTTTATTTATGCAGTATGCAGTAGATAAAGATTGGCGTTCTTGATGCTTCTTTTCCTCCGAAATTCTTTTTTCATTATCTTTTATATTTACTAACAGCGTTTCTTCCCAAATTTTAAATTACGTTTATTTAACCATTTATTCCACTTTATGTCCAAAATTATCCTTCGACTCCGCTCAGGATGACAATACAAAGGATGACAAATGGTTTTTGCATCTTGCTCTAACCACCCTGCTATCTGGCATAGGATATGTTGAAAGGAGAAAACGTTAAAAGCTTTTTGCATAAACCTTTCAATCTGGCAAATCCTAAGGCAACGCATACTTTCCGATCCTTCATCGGAACTTGTGTTGCCGAAATTAAAGCTTTTATGAGTTTATCCGACAACAGATCCAAGCCTTGATTTTTGTTAAACTTTTTATCAAGAAAAAGTTTAGAGCCCCTCGGCGGCGGTGAGCCGAGGCAAGCCATGAGCAGTTGAGAAATCTATATTTCTATATGGCTAACATTATCCTTCGACTCCGCTCAGGATGACGTCTTCTGGAGTTTCGGCAGGTGAGGACACCAGCCGATAGAACGAATGTATCTATATAGCAGGACGAGATTACAAATCTCGACCAACATGATAGATCGAACGTTTAGGGATATTATCTATATTTTTATATGGCTAACATTTACCCTTCGACTCCGCTCAGGATGACATCTTTGGAGTTTCGGCAGGTGAGGATACCAACAATAGATCGAAACAAACCGCATCAAACACTTGGTGTAAATTTAGAATTTTCCCCAAAATAAAAAATCCCCTAACTTTCGTTAGAGGATTATAGTGGTGATCCCGCTGGGATTTACACCTAGTGTAAAAATCAGCGTTTAAATAGTATTATATGCGGTTTTCGATTTTCACTCACCTAATCGCTCACCATTTTTTTTAATACGTTTTAGCTGCAATTGCTATAGTGTAAATATAATCATTCCCTTTAAAAATTAAAAGGAATTTAAATTACCAATCACTGTGCGGTTCGACTCTGGCACCCGGTACAGAAAACTTCGGGACTCCCGAAGATTACCGAACTTCTACTGCTACGGAAATCCGTAAATTATCTTATGTTTTTGTGGATAAATTTGTCCTATAAACTAAAATCATAAATATCATGGAACAAGTTCAAGCAATAAAACCAGGTCCAAAACGTAAAAAAGATAATGGGCAAGATGACAAAAGAAGAAGAGTCTTACCAGAAACAAAGCCAAAACATCCTGATCTAAAACCTCATAAGCACAGGCCAAAAGATTAATCAGTGAATGTGGAAAATCGCCACAAAGCTGTATTGTAAAGTCAAAGAATCTAAATGTTTTTTGGCTTTCTCTTTTTCTTAGGGCTTACAGCCTTCATTTCCCTATCAAGTTGATTCGCGGCGATTGTAGCAAAATCATACAAGTTCTAAGCATTCGTTCAGCTTCTTCAATAGAAGCTATAGTGCCATGGTTTGCCAGGATTTGTTGAGCATGCTCTGGAGTGATATTGCGGTTTTTAAGATTCATAGTTAGCAATGCTATTTTTGGTCAACGTTAGAATTAAAGATAAACCAAAATTGAAATTTCTTAAACTGTTTTTAACGTAAAAAAAATAGCTACCCACCGTAATTTTCCTACAGCACTTACTGAAAATCTCAGTTTTGACCTTAATATAGTTCAATGATTCGGATAGGTTATTTTTTATTCAACGATAAGACTAGAAATAAAGTCTGCGGGTGGTATTGACATGTTTATGGTTAAATATATTGATTTTGAACATTTTGCAATTAGATTTTTTAAGATATTTTTTTTTGTAAAAATTTGGATGGTAAGATTTTCTTACTACATTTGTATAATAATCGTACGCTATGGCTGATTTAGATATAAACTTAGTAGAAAAGGAAATTGTTAAAGTTGTTCAGGAAGCTGCCGACCTAATGGGCGTTGCTGTTAAGGTGGACGCTGGATGTGCACCAGGCAGTTCTGGCATCAGTAGCCAGGTACTGGTAACTGTGATGTGCAGACTTGAAGGGATTTTGGACATTGCTATCCCGGACAACTGTTATATTTTTCACGACCGGATGAGTTTAAGGCAGTTGTCAATACGAGAAGCATCAGAAAAATTATGGAATGTGATAAAAAATGGAAAACATGTCAGATAGGATAAAAATTGCCAGCAGAGTTAAAGAGGCCAGAATATTAGCTGGTTTATCGCAGGCACAGGCCGCGCAGAAAATGGACTTGCAACGTCCAGCTATTTCCGAGATAGAAGCAGGAAATCGGAAGGTAAGTGCAGAGGAATTACTGTTGTTTTCTGAACTGTACCAGGTTAATACCTCCTGGCTTTTATGCCAAGATGATGATAATGAAGATCAAATGAATGAGGAATTCAAATTTGCCGCAAGAGAGCTCAGCAAGTTAAGTCAGGAGGATGTGAAAAAGCTTTATGATATTTTAAAGATACTACCAAATAAATAGTCTGATGAATCCAAGATATATTGCAGCTGCGAAGAAGGCTGAACAAATTAGGATGAAACTTTCGCTTAACAGTTTTCAGCCTTTGAATATTTTTGATGTCTCCCAAAGCTTAGGTGTATCTGTGAGGTTCATCAACATTAATATGGAAGGAATGTACATAAGTCAAACCACGGGAAAATCACCCACTATCTTGATATCCAACCAACGGCCACTACCACGAAGGGTTTTCACGTGCGGACACGAGCTCGGGCATCATATGTTTGGGCACGGAAGCCGTATCGATGCGCTGACTGAACATACCCCGGGAGGCTCGCATTATAATGACGAGGAGTTTTTGGCAGATACCTTTGCCGGGGTATTGCTGATGCCTGTTGGAGGAATACAGGGGGAATTCAATCGGAGAAAGTGGAAGATGGAAACGGCGACACAATTGGATTATTATGTTATTTCGTCCCTATTTGGTGTGGGGTTTCAAACATTAATTTCCCATTGTAAAGTGAACCGCTTGATCAGTGAACTGAAAGCAACTGAATTATTAAAAACCAGTCCAGCCAAACTGTTGAAAAGCATTGATGGGCTTACAGTTCCTGCGGCTTCCTTTAAAATTATTGACGGACTTTCAATGCTATCTACAATTGATATTGAGGTGTCGAATTATATTTTTCTTCCCAAGGATTCGAACGTTGAAGGGGAACACTTGCTTGCCATTGAAGAAAGTACACAAGGAACGGTATATAAAGCTATAAAAGCCGGAATAGTGAGAGTAAGCTCGGCCAAACTTGATTTTGGTTCTTTTATTAGGATTCAAAACATCAGCTATGTCGGGTTAGCTGAAAACCGTCACCTAGAAGATGATATAGATTAGTAACTTATGGAGCCATTAATTATAAAAAATACAAATTTATCGGAAGCCTGGACTAATGTACTTGAGCACATAGTCAAGAATCCTGGAAAAGAGGTCAGCCCACTTATGTTGACACTAACCGATTTTGGCGAAGAGGATGCAATTCGCAAGTTGCTGGATGCTGATTTGGGCAGTAAAAACCTGTCATCAATCCAGACTGTTTCTGAAACGATTTTCCCGAATTCGCTTTATCAATTTTGTGGATGGGACCGTCATCAACTTTATAAGGAATACCTGCAAAATTATAAGCGCATCAGAAAGATTGATCCAAGCAATAAGAAGGGCACGTACTTTCAAAGAATGATAGCTTATGAAAGTGCCGGAAAGGAAATAAATCAGTTAGAGATGATCATCAACTCTATTTTAAGTACGACCAATCACCGGAAGTCTAAACTTCAGGCATCCATTTTTGATCCTGGAAGAGATCATACCAACAGCCCTTATCAAGGATTTCCATGTCTACAACATGTGACCTTTTATAAATCGGAAACCGGGGGGCTAGTATTAAATAGTTTTTATGCCATTCAGTTTCTGTATCGTCGTGCCTATGGCAATTGGTTGGGCTTGATCAACCTTGGTAAATTTATAGCAAAAGAGACTGGACTTGAGCTTGAAAGGTTAAATTGTTTTATTGGCGTGGAACAGCTAGATAATGTGGGAAAGACGTATGCGAAGGATTTGTTAAAAAGAATTAAGTTAACTTCTATACAGTAGTGCCTATCTTTGCAAGTCATGAAAAAACAAAATAAAGCTACTAAGACTATCATTAAACCCGTTGCTGCGACGGAGATACAAAATATCAATATACATATTGCCTTATCTCCTGCTAAAGTTACTGAAGTTTACACCTCCTACTGGAAATTTGCTGCGTTACGTCAGGAAACTTTTTTCAATAGGGTCAATGGTTTAGCTTCGCCCTGGTCAGAAGATGATATTTTAAATAAGTATAAATTCACCAATGCTTACAGGGCATCGGACAGAGTGAGCCAGTATTTGATCAGAAACGTTATCTATAATGATCAGTTTCCAGATACTCCGAAGGAAGTACTTTTTAGAATTTTGATGTTCAAGCTTTTCAATAAAATTGACACTTGGGAATTGCTCTTGTCTGAGTTCGGTACTATCACTTATGAAAATTATGACTTCGCAGCATATGATAAAATTCTGAATTTAGCCATGCTGGCGGGAGAAACCATCTATTCTGCGGCTTACATCATGCCATCTGGAGGATCCTATTTTGGTTACGCAAAAAAACACTCAAATCATTTAAAGCTGATCGAGCTCATAATCCAAGCGAATACCCACGAACATCTGAGGGCGGCTAAGAATATGCAACAGGCTTTTGAGCTTATCAAAAGATTTCCAGGATTGGGAGATTTCCTAGCTTATCAGTTGACCATTGACATCAATTATTCAACGATAATCAATTTTTCGGAATCCTCTTTCGTTGTGCCTGGACCTGGAGCCAAAGGTGGAATAAGCAAATGTTTCTCCAATACAGGTGGATTGAGTAACGTTGAAATCATCAAACTGATGACTGATCGGCAGGAACAGGAATTTGAGCGTTTGGGTTTAGATTTTAAAGACTTATGGGGCCGAAGATTACAACTGATCGATTGCCAGAATTTGTTTTGTGAGGTGGATAAGTATGCCAGGGTCAGGCATCCCGACATTAAAGGAAAAAGTGATCGTGTGAACATTAAGCAGAAATTCAAAAGTAACGCTTCATCTATAGATTATTGGTTTCCCCCTAAATGGGGAATAAATGATGCAGTTTTGAATAACTTAGCTAACATCGAAATATTGGGCTGATAAAGCTATTTGGTATAAAAACAATGGTAAAGATAAAGATATAGGAATGGCATTTTTAGGGGTAAAAGAACTACTGAAGTTACAAGAAGCAAAAAAAGTGATAGAACCATTTAACCCTCAAAGGGTAAAAAATGGTGCTTATGAACTCTCGCTTGGTAAAGAAGTGTATTTAACGGATTCAAAAACTGGAAAGGTTGAAACGCTTGACGAAAACAGCAATCGTCAGGTTGATCTTAATCCGGGGCAGTTTGCATTGTTGCTTACAAAGGAAAAAGTTAGCATCCCGAAGGATAGGATTGCCTTTATCTCTATCAAAGCTGGAGAAAAGCTAAAAGGTCTTGTCAATGTATCCGGTTTCCACGTCGATCCAGGCTTTAATGATCATTTGTTATTTTCAGTATACAACGCTGGGCCATCTACTATTGTACTTAATACTGGTGAACCATATTTTCCGATTTGGTTCGCTGAAATGAAGCCTGAACTTAGTGAGGAAGAAGCTTATAATGACAATAATGATCATTTTAAGAAGCTGGATCACATTCCGCCTAAATATATTGAGTTTTTGAAACGTGGGGAATTGACTTCACCGAAAGCTCTACTGGATAAAATTACTTCCGTCGAGCAAACGCTTTCTGAAAAGATCATTAAATCAGATGAAAAGAAAGAACGTAATGATTGGCTGTACAAAATTCTAATAGGTCTTCTTATTGCCATAGCATTAAAGGTTGGCTGGGACTGGGTAGCTTATGATCGAGGCTTTGCAGATGGCAGAAAATCCAAAGAATCCACGCAAGAGGTAATTACCGAAATGCGTAAAACATTAACGGATAAGGTAATAGTTCAAAAAATAGATAGTATATTAGCTAACGAAATAAAAAATGACACGATCAAGAAAGCAAAATAGTTATTTTGACGAGGGCTGTAAGCCTGAGGAACAAATTCCAAGATCCTTCTCAGTAGCCTTCAAGGAGGTTGGAGTGGGCTCAAGGGAAGAGGTTCGTGTTGTTCTCAACGGTAATGAACAACTGGGCGATGTTATCAATGATAATGCCTACCATAATGACTTTTATCGATACCATGATATTTTTCATTATACATTCGCGACACTACTGGGCTGGTCTCCTTGTACCCGTGCGATGATGAAGCGTAAGCGTAAAAGCGATGTGGTTTTAGATGAAATTGAAGATGGTGCCAGGGCAACAATTACTGAAGAAGCACTTTCGATGATTATTTTCAACGAAGCGAAACGTAAAAGATATTTTGCAGACTCTTCTAGGGTTTCCAGAACAACATTACGGATTGTAAAGGAAATGACCGAGACCTTTGAAGTACATGTACGAACTGGAAAAGAATGGGAGAACGCAATTTTAAAAGCATACGAAGTTTTCCGTTTTTTAATCAACAATGGCGGAGGCCATGTTAATTTCAATCTACTGACCAAAGACATTCAATACTCTGTAATTAATTAATTCACATTACAATGATCATTGGAGTTGGAAGTGACATTGTTCAACACGACAAAAACAGTAAACTGCTCAAATGGGATACCGAAGGTAATTTTCCCACCCGCATTCTTTCAAACCAAGAGTTAGCTGTTTTTAATGACCATAATTCTAAAGACAATTTCATCGCTGGACGTTTTGCAGCAAAAGAAGCCGTCCTGAAATGCTTATCGACCGGAATGAAAGATGGAATATCTCTTAAGGATATTGAAATTGTGAATTCGGCATCTGGCCAGCCGAATGTTCAGCTATCTGGAGAGGTTAAAATCATATGTGCTAATATCGGCATAAACAAATGGCATATAACAATATCACATTCTGAAGATTTCACTATTGCATTCGCTATTGCTGAAAGGACTTAAGTTTTTCTATTCTCTATTTTAAAATATCTCCTCCATGTATCTCTTATTGTTTCGGAAATCTAAGTACTAAATCATGCTTTAATTGGTTCGACAAAATTTAAAACAAATACATTATTTTTAAAAAAATGACTTTTCAAAGTCCCTCTCTATTCTGCAAAGAAGCCGTAATTAGTGTACTTCGTCATTTTCAGAGAGTTTCAATGAATCGATCGATATTCTGCAAATTTTCTTTAAATCTTGCTCAAATTGGAGTTTGTCGACTCCGGCGCTGGGTACAAAGCCAGAAAGATAGCTTTTAGGAACATTCTTTCTGGTTTTCTTATGCAGTAAATTTTTGTCTATCAGGTATGTTAAGCATGCCGCTGGATTTGTAATTGCGGTTCGATCTTCAAAATCTAAAATTCTACATTTTTCTGAAAAGAACGAACCAATAATATATCTATTCTATTGTACCTAAAAAATACAATTCTGTCAATCTTTTGAGCCGAATAAGTGTTCTTTTTGAACCGTTATTTTTGTGTTGTCGTCACTTATAGGCGCTAATTGCTTAACTAATAGAAATTTTACAGGTAGCAGAAAAACCGAGTTCCAAGTGTTTTTCTTATCACCATCCTGAGTTTCGGGGCAAGGGAGTGAAATCCTTTTGTATCACAAAGGTACATTTCACTCCGCCAAAGAAACAGACGGGGTATCCCCTTTGCATTAAGACAGTGCCGGTTAAAAAATGGTGATACACTTATTTAATTAAATTCTAGAGTTCAGCCCTGACCTGCTCCTTGTTATTGGCTCACAGATGGGTAGCGTTTCAATAAATGCATCTAGATTGAGAGGAAGAGATCCGCGAAGTTTTGTAGGTATGATTTTGCGGGTATGGTAATGATTTTTTTGATCTTTGGGTAATGCTTGTCGTTAAATTCTCGGCCTTTTAATTCTGATGTTTTTTTCATGGTTCCGTGATTTTAATTTGAACCAAAAGTGAATTGTTCAACTGTCTTATAATAGGGAGCTGTAAGGGGAGTAGGTGAATTTTTCTTTAGAGAACATTATCTGATATTCAATGAAATATTTTTACTTTTAAAATATGTGGGGGGGGGAATTAATTTGCTTGAACTTAATACCCGAAAGAGTATTGCTAAATTTCAATGTTAATCAAGAACATTAATAATACTGAATAGGTGGGGAAACAATACCTCTATTTAGTGTTCCATTGACCATTTGTAAACAACTGATAATTATAAAATTTATGGGATACTGGAAACAGCTTTCAATTGATAGTTATGAAGATGAAGAAGGAAATGCAATTGCAGAGGCATTAGGAATCTCATATTACGACCTGCGAAGAACAACCTACCAGATTGAAGAAAATACCAGTGAAGATGGATATATCTATAACTATAGGATCGTTTTTACATCAGATATTCCGAAGGATGTGTTGGGCAAAATTCAGGGACTGTCTGGCAACTCGGTCGATATTGATAAAGAGATTCTGATGGGTGATTATGCTGAAAATTATGATTACGAATTTGAAGCGATTTCCAGTAATATTAAACTATCCGACAATTTTGATCACGAAATAGATAATCTTGAAAAATTAAATGAAGTAGACTTAGGTGATGAGGAATTGAATACTATTTTGAAACGCCAAATCTATATCGGTGTGATAGGTAGTATGGAAACCTTTTTGTCTGAGACCTTTATAAAATTAACACTAAACAATCCGGATACACTTCAGAAATTTGTAAAGACCCACCCAGAATTTGCAAATCGCCGTTTTGATTTAAAAGATGTTTTTGAAGCTCATAAAAATATTCAACAGACCGCAAAAAGTATAATGCTCGATACCATTTACCATAATTTGCCGACTGTGCGGTTAATGTATATGAGCACCTTTGAAATCAAATTTCCATCTATCAAAGAGGCTGTTAAATGTATAATGGTCCGTCACGATTTGGTACATCGAAATGGGAAAACTAAAGAAGAAGTAACACATGTTTTAAGTACAGAGACAATCGGAAATACAATTGGAACGGTAAGAGAACTTATCAAAGAGCTAGTAAGTGAGATTGAAAATAAAAATGATTTGGATATTGATTTCACTGGTTTATGAGTTCAATATTTTGTAGTTTGACTTACAAGATAAAAAGACATCATTGTTGAGTTAAACCGATCTTGACATAAAAAGCCCGTTCTGTCGGATTTTCGCTGATGTGGAAATGAAGGGTCTGCTGGTTGATGTTGATGCCAATAGATTTCAGTTCTTTTCTGATCAAAGCCAATTCTTCCATAGGGGCATTTATGGAAATATCTTTATGGAACAGGTTGATCCGCTGGCCCGATAAAATCTTTCTTGCAATTTCACAGATGCTCCGGCAATCGCTCTGTTTTTGCATCTTTGTCAGCCGCTCATAGACGGCATCGTTCACACACACCCTGATCAGGTGCCTGAACTGTTCTTGTTCCGCTTTTTTAGGTCTTGACATTGGCGCTTATTGTAAAGTTTTAAGGCATCACGAGTTTCGAGTGATTGCCCCAGCCGTAAGGATGGCAAGATATTTTTGTCTACAAAAATCCATCTTGCTGCACGCACGGGCGGGGCAAAAAACTGCCCTCGGAGCTGCTGTTGAACGTCGGTTAAATGGTAATGAAATTTTTTGTTATCGGTTGTTGGGAATGGGAATACTCCTTACTGATTTTAATTCTTCCAGTGGCAAGGAAGCCCGTAACAGTTGCCGGATTTTCTGGCGTGGCTCGGTCTTGGCCTTTTTGAATTTCATGTAGGGATTGCCCTTGTATTTACCTCCCTTAACGTTGGGCGTTCCAATTTTCCGGATGTTGGTGGAGCGTTCCTGTAATGCATCGAACTGTTGTTCTTTCATGGCTTAACTTTTTGTTGGGTCAAAAGTGGGAAGCCTGAAAGGGACCGGTACTCTAGTAGGGAGAAATAGATAAATATCACTGATACTTTGTAACTTGCTAATTCTTAACGCATACTTAAACCGACCAAATAAACCATGCCAGTAATTCACTTTTTAAATGTTCTTGAGGGAGATTGTAATATTATCCACCACGACTCAGGTAGACTATCCGTAATGGACGTAAGTAATGCCTATAATGATTTCGATACACCGGAGGAGATAGCTGCGAAAGCATCTCAGGAAAGAAAGGACAGGCTAAACAGAACTCAGGTTCCATCAAATAAAAAAGACTACCGTCAAAAAAATCATCCTGATAATCCTATTGACTATTTGAAGAATAACATAGGTGCTGAAAGCATATTTAGGTTTATCGTTTCTCATCCCGATATGGATCATTTAGACGGAATTAAAGACCTTTATGAAGAATTCGGTGTTTCTTGTTCGTGGGTGATACCTAACAATAAATACCTCGATCTTAATACGCCTTTTGGAGGATATAATAAAGAGGATTGGAAATTTTATAAAGATTTAAGAGATAGAAAATATAAACCAGATAACTCGCGCGCATATCTTGATAGTGATCAATATCAATGGTATGTACAGGATAACATCAAGATTTTAGCCCCAAACACTGGTTTGGTTAAGCAAGCAAATGACTATGGCGATTATCATGATATGTCTTATGTTTTACTTTTAACTGCTCCAAAGAAAGATGGGGGCACATGGAAAATAATCTTTGGCGGTGATAGCCATGATAGCACATGGGAATACATTCTTGATCATTATAAAGAAGAAGTATCGAATATTGATGTTCTTTTTGCACCGCATCATGGTAGAGATTCAAAGAGATCCTATGAATTTTTGAAAATATTAAAACCGAGATTAACATTGTTTGGTAATGCCAGTAGCGAGCACTTAGCTTACGATTGTTATCAGCCAATTAGGATAACCAACAATCAGGCTGGGTATATAATTCTCGACATAGAAGAAGCGGCTTTGAATGTTTATGTAAAGCATTATGATTTTGCTAGAGACTTTAAAGCAAGGCGCAATTGGAGCGCACCCGTGTATTCTGCAAAGCACAAAGCATACAGTTTATTTCAATTCTCTAAATAAGTTTTATGCAGATAGCTCTTACATTTTCGGGTGGCGGTTTTAGAGCCTCTGCTTTTGCCTTAGGAACACTTAGCCTTCTTGATCGTATAACTTTTGAGGATGGTACCTTATTGGATCAGGTTAGTGTTTTATCAACTGTTTCTGGCGGAACAATTACTGGTGCCAGGTTCGCATTAGGCAAAAAGAGAAATGAACCGTTTGAAAAAATATTCAGTAGTCTATACGATTTTATGTCAAATTCTAGGTTGATTACCGAGGCGTTAGAACATTTGGCTAAGGACGATGGATGGAGAAACGGAAGGGTAAGAAATTTGATAACATCGTTTTCTGATATTTATGATCAGGAACTGTTTAAAGGAGCTAAGTTTGGTGAACTGATGCAGGACAATCCTGACTACGGATTAAAGCACATTTCTTTTAACTCTACAGATTTTGACAACGGACTTCAGTTTCGTTTTCAATGGTCAGAGAAAATATTGCACCCATCAGAAGGTGAGCCGGAGCGTGGCATTATTGGCAATATGTTTCTGAGGGTACCATTTGAAGTTGCTAAAGAGATTCGCTTGGCAGACATCATGGCAGCCTCATCTTGTTTCCCCGGTGGTTTTGAACCGATAAATTTCCCAAATGATTTTGTATTTAGCGATGGTCAACGACTTAACTTTCCAGATCCTGAAAAGTATCCTGTCGGATTAATGGATGGCGGTATAGTAGATAATCAGGGTATTGAACCTGTGTTATTAGCGGAAAATAGGATGAAAAAAAACCGGTCTATTTCGAGTTCGGAAAATGTTATTGATCTTATCATGGTATGTGAGGTAGCAAGCCCTTATATGGACGGATTTAAAGCATCCCAACAAAACAAGTCCGGTTGGTGGAAGAAACTAACACCCAAAAGTACTGGCATAATAAATATATTTTTATGGTTGATATCGCTTACCGGAATCGTGTTTGGGTTCCTTTACGATTTTAAGATTACTCTCATGGTATCTACCATGATCTTCACCTTTAATAATTTCGTTTGGTTAATTTATTGGGTAATCGGTAAGGCGATGCGAGGGTCTGGAATTCCTGATGAATTCTTAAAGCCATTAGGAAAACTATTGCGCTTGAAATTTTTTATCTATCAAAATCTACTAATGAACCGCTTTAATTCTGTGTTGATGTTAACTATGAATGTCTTTTTGAAACATGTAAGACGGCTAAATTACAGAGCGCTTTATAACGATAAAACTTGGATAAATCGTAGAATTATGAGTGCAATTTACGAGCTTAGATCAAATGAAAAAACAATAGAGAGTAAAGTAAATAAAGGAATGCTTCCAGCTGAGCTAATGCCATCAGGCTTGATAAAACAAAATTCTGATCTGGCAGCAAGTATGGGAACGACATTATGGTTTACTAAGGAAGAACTTGAGCGGGATAAGATGCTAGATGTGATAATATCTTGTGGACAGTACAATGCCTGCTGGAATCTTTTGGAATATATACACCTATTAAAACGGGATAACAACAACACAAATCCCACACACAATAAGCTAATTGCATGTGAAAATCAACTAATGGCGCTTTGGGAAAAATTTCAAGCTGAACCCCAAGGGATGGTATTAAAGAAATTTTAATTCAATACTTAATTGTATTTCGTTTCGACGGTTAGATAGAGTTTTTGATCTGTCGCTCTTCTGCCGAAGTCGATGTAAATCTCACCATCACAGTTTGTAGTCAATAAAAATCTTTTTTTAAATTCACTTTTATTCTTCACCACCCATCCGCGGCTTTTGCTAGAGTATTTGGGGTTTGCGCTAGTATTTACAATAGATCCGTCTGAAATTACAGTTATTCTAGGGTTCACAAGGCTAACAAAATCTGCGTGGTAGGCGGATTCTCTTCCATGATGAGGTGCTAACAAGATATCTGCATCTTTTACGGCTGTTCTAAAATCATCTCGCTTCATCAACAAATCTAAAGAAGCATACTCGTTATCTCCAGGGATAACAATTTTTAAACCTTCGAATTCTATTGAAGATAAGAGGCTTCGGTTATTGAGGTTACTTTCAGGTAATTCAGTTGTTTGAAATACCTTAAATATCATTCCGCCAAAGTTCTCAGGATTGGATATAGTTGTGGCTTGTGAGGCGGGTATTGAGTAATGGTCATCCAATTCAATAAACTTTCTAATTTTCTTTTGATCTCCTTCGTTAGCTCCATTTAAAAGTAGGGTGCGATTAAGATTCTTTGGTCTGTGGAGAGAACGGACTGTAAATTTTCCGAGATTTAAAATATCGTCGATATGGTCTTTATGGGGGTGCGTTATCATAAGATAGTCGATTACCCGTATGTTATAGTGGTCATATAGCGTTTCTAATGGACTTCTGTCTTCGCTATTTTCAGAATAATCTCCACGACCCAAATCGTAAACCAGATGTTTGTTATTTGGGGTTCTAATAAAAATGGCATTTCCATGCTTAACATCCCATATACGTATTTTTACATTTCCCGTTGCCATTTATTATTTTGATTATTTGTTATAAAATTAAAGTTAGGCAAAAAATCACATTGTCGTATCAGTCGAGCAGCCTTCTTCAATACTAGAGTATTCTGCCAATTTTTTATCTAAGTCATTAAGATATGTAATTCTCTACTAGAGTGTTGCCCATTTTTGATTCCTTGATACTTGCATTTTAAGTATCGCCTATGAGTAAAGTAAAAGACTTTAAAAACATCATTTCAATTGACGACACAGTGGAAATTTTTAAGCGTAACGGACTGATTTTTAACAGGGAACAGGTGCGGGAAATCTTGGAATTCATGGACAAAATCGCTAAATTAGTAGTAGAAGAATACGTGAAATGAACATGAAAATAGCAGATTTATATATACGGGTAAGTACAGACGAGCAGTCAGATAAAGGCTAATCACAAAGAGATCAGGATGAACGGTTAAGGAAATATTGCGACTACCATAACTTAAAAATTGGGCGGGTTATCTATGAAGATCATTCGGCTAAAACATTTAATCGGCCAGAATGGAAAAAGCTGTTAATTAGGATTAAAAAGCAAAAGGGTAACCAAACTGATATTATTCTTTTTACGAAATGGGACAGGTTTAGTCGGAATACGAGTGACGCTTACCAGATGATTTCAACCCTTAAAAAACTAGGGATAGAGCCACAGGCCATAGAACAGCCTTTAGACATGGCAATTCCCGAAAGTAAGATCATGCTGGCTATATACTTGGCTACGCCAGAAGTAGATAATGACCGTAGGGCACTAAACGTAATCAACGGAATGCGGAGGGCAAAAAAAGAGGGGCGGTTTATGGGAATTGCTCCCAAAGGTTATGTAAATAAGATCACCGAAGATGGACGTAAATACATTGCACTTTATGAACCCGAAGCAAAAATCATGCGCTGGGCATTTGAAAAGCTTGCCGAAGGGGGTTTAAGTCAAGCCGAAATGCTAAGAATGGCAATACAAAAGGGGCTAAACACCAGTCGTAATAACTTTTGGTCTGCACTTAAAAACCCTGTTTACTGCGGAAAAATCTATGTTCCGAAAAATAAAGATGAAGAAGGGTATTTCGTGCAGGGCCAGCATGATCCTTTAATTTCAGAGAGTTTGTTCAAGAAGGTTCAGGATGTTATAACGCGCAAAAAGCCTTTACATGCTACAACCATTGCCTCTTTGGACGAACTTCCGCTACGTGGCTTCTTAGCGTGCCCAAGGTGTGGTAAAACTCTAACAGGAAGTTCTTCAAAGGGTAAAACGCAATATTATTTCTATTATCACTGCACCTCAGCCTGCGGTTACAGGAAAAGCACCACCATGTTGAATAAGGAATTTTTGAAGGATATAAATAAATATAAGCCTATAATAGGAATGGAGAGGTTTATAAAGATTTTATCAAATACTACTATAAAGAACGGATGTCTGGCAAAAATGACCTTCGAAAACAAATTTTATCTCAAATTGCTGTTCTGAATAAACGTACAACTAAGCTCAGAGAGCTGCTTTTGAATGAGGAATTGGGGATCAAGCAAAAAAGTTGGGGAGCAATTCTATGCATAAATTTTAGATAATCTGAACAGAAAGAATT
>NZ_BAABAK010000020.1:0-407887 GCF_039537385.1 Pedobacter ginsengiterrae | reverse complement strand
GTTGGGAGTGCAAAGGTAGGAATCTTTTTTAAACTTCCAAATAAAATAATTTTTATTTTTTCGTTTGCTTTAAAGGTTAATCATCATCACTCATCGCTCGCTAACAACCCTTATTCCCAGTCTTTCATTTTCTCCCCTCTTCCTTCCGAAGCGGGATGCAAAGGTAATAATATTTAGCATTCCTGCAAAGCTTATTTTAAAATAATTTAAGCTCCTTTTCATGCCCTACAATACCTCAAACATCTTTTCCCTTCCTTCCGAAGCGGGATGCAAAAGTAGAAAAAAACAACACGATTTCAAATTGTTTTACCCTTTTATCCAATGGTTTTTTACAAGTACATGGTTTACAGGGAGAAAAAATGAAAACTTTTTTAAACCTGGGTTGTTTGGCAGGCCTGGATGGCGGATTGGGCGGTTGGAAAACCAGGACTCAGGAAAATTTGTGCCCTGTTGTCTTAATTTTAACCATCTAAGAAGTCTTAGGACATCTAAGTTGATGGCGGATTAGTTTGCACATTGCGGGTTTTAGCCATATAGATAGATAGGACATATAGAAGTGTTACTAGTAGTATATATAGTAGATGTGGATGTCAGATGTTGAAATTATTGTTTTTACAGATATTAGAAGGGTTTCGCGAGAATGTTAGAAAATTAAATAACATCGATTAAAGGGGATTTCGAAGTTAATTAGTTGAGGATTCTAAAGTTGATGAGGGGGACAGCTGTATTCGGGCAAAGTTTCTTAGTTGACCAGAGATTTTTTTGGCTAGGGTTAACAGGGTGATAACAGGGTGTAAACTCGGTCAGGACTCGGTTACAACAGGGTCAGTAACCCTGTATAAAGCCTGTGTTTACCCTGGCTAAATCCTGATGACAAATGGGGAATTATCCGCGAAGGTTTTAAATGGCTATAAAAGGTGGTAGCGGGATTGAAGCCAAGAGATTTTTTCGGCTACTTATTAGAACATATGTTATCAGAATACTTTTTTTGATATAATAAGAATTGCAGGATCTACAACCGTGCAACCTGGCCTTTGAAATACTAGCCAGAATGAATTAAACCCGACCCTAATGAAAAACCCGCAGGATGAAGTAACGATGAGATCGGCACACACCCTAACCGAGGATTTGGAGTGGAGGGCGGGACGAACTTTAATATGAGCGATGGAACGTGATTTACTAAAATTTAATACTGACCTGTACTTAAAAGGACTAAAGTACAAGCTCGCATAGGCTCAATATTATGCTGATCTAATAATTTTTCGAGTTCATAATTTTCTGTACCTGGGTTGAAAATAACGCGTTTCGGCTTGGTATCCAGAATGTAATCGTGATACTGTGCTTGTAGTGCTGGTCCGATATAGAGTGTAACTGTATCAATGTCGTCGTGAATTGTTCCTGGCTTCTCGATTTCTACGCCTGCAACTTCGCCGCGTTTGATGCCCACATTAACAATTTCGTGCTTGAAACGGGTTAACATGTGTGCGGCTTTGTACGAATACCTTGAGGGATCTGGCGAAGCGCCTATAATTAATGTCTTTTTCATGGTGTTTAAAATTTGGAAAGTAATGCGATTTGTCCGGAATGATAGGCATGGTGTTGTACCAAACCATTTACCAGTTCGATATTGGTTATACCTGTACCTAAAGCAAGGTTTCTTTCATCTTTAATTGTATTTTCCCACTCATCGCCTCTTATTGATTCGCAAATCCGAATTAGCTCTTCGTTTGCGATTTTAAAATCGAATATAATTTTCTCCCAGGCCCTGGCCGTCTGCTCCCCTGGTTTAGGCCAATCGCCCAATTCTGGTTCCGCAGCAGCATTACCAGTTAGTCTGGAAGATATTTCCTCCGTCCAGGACGTTAAATGCAGCGCAATTTCGGCAATGCTATGGGCATTTGGGATAAAATGTTTGAAAGCATTTTCGGGCTTAACGTTATTAAGGGTTTGCATTACATGATTGCCATGCCACGCATCACCGTTAAAAGCTTTTTTGATTTCGTTCGTAATACTAAACATATTCAAACAACAAACTCAGCGCATATAATGTTTGTTATTTTGCGTTAAGGATTGCATTTGCACAGTTAATTCCATCGATAGCGGCCGAAACAATTCCGCCTGCATACCCTGCTCCTTCCGCACATGGATACAATCCACGCACTTGAGGGTGCTGGTAAGTTTCTTTATCTCTCGGAATGCGTACGGGCGACGAGGTTCTGCTTTCTACACCCACTAATATGGCCTCGTTTGTATAATAACCTTTTATCTTTTTGCCAAATAAGGGCAGCGCTGATTTTAAACTTTGGGATACAAATTCTGGTAAAATATTATCGAGCATTACACTTTTTGTTCCTGGCAAGTAAGAATTCTTTGGCAAATCGATCGAAAGTTTGTTATTTACAAAATCCATCATTCGTTGTGCGGGTGCAACTAAATTACCGCCGCCAGCTTCGAAAGCTAGTTTTTCTATTTGAGACTGAAAGTTCAGCATCCGTAGCGGATCATAACCCTGAACATCATCTAAAGTAACCTGAACCACTGTACCTGAATTGGCAAAGGGATTATTTCTTTTGGAAGGCGACCAGCCATTAACTACAATTTCGTTTTCGCCCGTGGCGCATGGTGCGATAATACCGCCTGGGCACATGCAAAATGAGAACACACCTCTTGCACCTACCTGCTCAACCAAACTGTAATAAGCTGGGGGTAAAAATTCGGAGCGGGTATCGCAATGGTATTGTGCGGTATCGATAATTTCTTGCGGATGTTCTATCCGAACGCCTAAGGCGAAGGGTTTCGCTTCGATTAAAATATTTTTGTGATGGAGTAATTCGTATACATCTCTTGCGGAATGACCTGTTGCCAGTATAATATCATCTGCGTATAATTTATCTTCGAAATTAATTTCGATGCCTTTTACTTTGCCAAACTCGATTAAAATATCGGTCATCTGGCTATCGAACATCACTTCACCGCCAGCATTTAATATGGTATCTTTTATTGAGGTAATGATGTGCGGAAGTTTATTGGTACCAATATGCGGACGGGCATCAATCGCAATATCGGGTTCGGCCCCATGGTTTACAAAAACCTGGAGTACTTTATTAATATCACCACGTTTATTAGATCGTGTATATAATTTCCCATCGGAATAGGTTCCTGCTCCACCTTCACCGTAACAATAGTTGGATTCGGTATTCACAAGTCCTTGCTTATTTATAGCGGCCAAATCGCGGCGACGTTGTTTTACATCTTTACCGCGTTCGATAATAATTGGCTTTAAACCATTTTCGATGCATTGCAAAGCGGCAAATAATCCTGCTGGCCCAGCACCAATAATAATTACAGGTTTGCCGTTACTGACATTTTGATAGTTTATGGTGTGAACTTCGACCAGTGGTTCTTCATCAATAAAAACTTTTATCAGCACACGGTATATTACCTTTCTGGAACGGGCATCAATAGAACGTTTTAAAATTTCGTAGCCTTTAATGCGGTTGTGTGGCAGTTTTAAACCGTCAGCTAACTTTTGATTGATAATTTCAGTTTGCTCAACCTCGTGTGGGAGCAGTGTAATTTCGATATCTTTTTGCATAATCTGTCAGGTTTTTATCCCGAATTGTAACAAAGGTACAGATTTTGCAATCTTATTAGTAAATTGACCTTAATTCAATTTGATTACATAAAACAAAAACCATAAAAATGAAAAGATTAGTATTTGGAATTTTAGCTGCTGTAATTGCAGTTAGCACTTTAAGTTCATGCGGGTACAATAGCATGGTTAAACTTGATGAGAATGTAAAATCTAAATGGGGAACCGTGCAAACCCAATATCAAAGAAGGGCAGATTTAATTCCAAACTTAGTGAGCACAGTAAAAGGTGCGGCTAAATTTGAGCAGGGTACTTTAACTGCAGTTGTGGAGGCTCGTGCTAAAGCAACTCAAATGACGGTTAAAGCGGATGATTTAACACCAGAGAACATTCAAAAATATCAGGCTGCACAAGGTCAGTTAAGTCAGGCTTTGGGTAAATTGTTATCCATTACCGAAGCTTATCCAGAATTGAGAGCAACTCAACAATTCAGCGATTTATCGGCACAATTGGAAAGTACTGAAAACCGCATTACGGTTGCCCGTAAGGATTTTAACGATGCGGTACAGGAATATAATGGCAAAATCAGATCGTTTCCGAATAACTTAACGGCTGGCATGTTCGGCTTTAAGGCTAAAGGTTATTTCGAAGCCGATGCTACAGCCAAAGATGTGCCTAAAGTAGAATTTTAATATTCTGACTATAACATTTGAGGGTAATAGATGTTTATTCAGTTGAACATTTGTTACCCTTTTTACATCATTTAGATAAAGACATGTCGTTATTTTCGGATATTGAACAAGAAAAAATTGCCAAGGCAATTGCAGATGCAGAGCAAGCAACTTCAGGAGAAATCAGAATTGCTATAGATAAACGTTGCGAATCAGACCCATACGAAAAAGCTATTGAATACTTTTCCAAGTTAGATATGGATAAGACGGCTCAACGAAATGGGGTGTTAATTTATTTGGCTCACGCCGACCATAAATTTGCCATTATCGGAGATAGCGGGATTAATAAAGTTGTTCCTGCTGATTTTTGGGAAACAACTAAAGTGGCCATGACAGCGCATTTTGCCAAAGGTAATCTGGCAGATGGTATTATTGCAGGTGTTTCTTTAGCTGGCGAAAAGTTAGCTTTATTTTTTCCTTATCAACCAGGAGATATAAATGAATTGCCAAATGACATTGTATATATGGATCATAAAGAAAATTAATAACCGATGAAAAAATTATTCCTTTTATCGCTCTTCAGCTTATTATTTTCTTTTGCCTTTGCGCAAGATTTCCCTGAAAAGCCCTCAACTCTAGTTAATGATTACTCGGGGGTTTTATCTGCAAGTCAGAAACAGGCGCTAGAACAAAAACTTGTTGCTTTTGATGATTCTTCTTCTACTCAAATTGCCATAGCGATCTTAAAATCGGTTGGCGATTATGATATTAATGAATATGCGGTAGGCCTGGGCAGAAAATGGGGTGTTGGTCAAAGTGGCAAAAACAACGGTATTATGATTGTTGTTGCTGTTGGCGATCGAAAAATATCCATTCAAACTGGTTATGGCGTAGAGGGTGCTTTACCTGATATTTATGCCAAAAGGATTATTGAAAATGATATTAAACCCTTTTTTAAGGCTGGCGATTACTATTCTGGCCTGGATGCGGGTACCACTTCCATAATAAAATATACCAAGGGTGAGTACAAAAACGACAATCCACGGGTTTCTTCTAAAAAGGGAGGTTCGGGAAGTGTAGTTGTAATCATTATCATCATCATTGTTATAATAATTATTATGCGCAAAGGCGGTGGCGGTGGAAATGGCGAAATTATAGGAAGTCGTGGTGCATCGAACGCTTTATTCTGGGCTATGCTATTTGGAAGCGGAGGCGGTGGCCGAGGTGGAAGTGGTTTTGGTGGTGGAAGTAGCTGGGGTGGCGGCGGATCATCGGGCGGTGGCGGATTTGGCGGCTTCGGTGGAGGAAGTTTTGGCGGCGGCGGTTCTAGTGGAAGCTGGTAGTCTTGTTTGGTGATTGGTTGTTTGGTTATTTGAGAATATTAGCCCGATGTTATAGTTTAAATTAACTTTGTTAAAGTGTATAGAAAAGATCTGATTACGGCAGAAATCCAGAAACTGGCTGAAGTTTTAGCCAAAATAATGGGTTTAAAACTGGAAGGTAAATTTGCAGAGGCTGAAGTTATTTTTAATGATACCATGCAGAATAGTTTTGCTATTCCAAAAGAAATTCTGGATGGGGATAACCTTTCATCATTTGAAAAGTGGCTAAACGAAAGTGATATTCCTGCCGATAAACTTGACTCCTTAAGTGAATTTTTATACTACGAACTAGGTGTTAGTGATGCAAGAAATAAAGCCATAGCCCCAAAACTCAATTTAATTTATAATCTGCTGGCCGACAAACACAAAATTGTTCACCTGGTCAACCTGCATCGGCAGAAAACCATACAACAATATATTTAATTAACGATTTATGATCAACATAGAAAAGTGGCAAAGAGTTGCTTCTAAATATTTAGTGAGAGAGAAATGGGCAACCCTTCGTGTGGATGAAGTAAAATTACCTGATGGAATTATTAAAGATGATTATTATGTTTTGGAATATCCGAATTGGGTTAACGCAATTGCCTTAACAGCGGAGGGAAAAATAATTATGGTCCGTCAATATCGTCATGCAGCAGATCTAATTTCGTTAGAAGTTCCGGGCGGGGTAATTGATGGTGATGAAGCACCTGAGTTTGCGATTAAACGGGAATTACTTGAAGAAACTGGCTATAGTTTTAAAACCTGTAAACTGCTTGCCGAGCTTTATCCAAATCCTGCAACAGCTAATAATATTACTTATACTTATTTTTTAACAGGCGGAGTAAAAACTCATGAGCAACATCTGGATGAACATGAAATTCTAAATGTAGAGGAATACACCGTTGAAGAGGTTAAACAATTTTTAAAGGATAATAAAATTGCCCAGGCTCTTCACGTTGCTGCATTACTTTATGGTTTGGCGGAAATCGATAAAGGTTAAATTTACTGTAAAAGATTTTACCAGCTAAGAAAGCTTAGGGCATCTAAGTATTTGTAGTACAAACTTTGCAATAAAAGATTTTTACCATCTAAGAAAGCTTAGGGCATCTAAGTATTTAGAGAGTACAGATTTGCAATAAAGATTTTATCTGCTAAGTATTTCAGAGGGTTAATTAAATAAAAGAGGCCTGATTTTTATTAAATCAGGCCTCTTTTGTTTGTGATGAGTTTAATGGCTTTCGCCTTAAATTAACTCATTTTTAGTTTTTTCTGGATATCGTGAACGTAAGCTTTAAACTTTTTATCGGTATCAATTAAGTCTTCTACCGTTTGGCAAGCATAAATTACCGTACTGTGATCGCGGCCACCAAAGAAAGCACCAATTGTTTTTAGTGATGATTTGGTATGGCTTTTTGACAGGTACATCGAAATTTGGCGAGCCTGAACAATTTCTCTTTTACGGGTTTGCGATTTAACCATATCAACTGGTACTTCGAAATATTCGCAAACCAACTTCTGAATGTATTCCATCGAAATCTCTTTTGAAGTATTCTTGATGAAGTTCTTCAGCATTTGTTTTGCCAGATTCAAATCGATTTCCTTTTTATTCAAAGTAGCCTGAGCCAATAAAGAAACCATTGCACCCTCTAATTCACGTACGTTGTTATCAATATTATGCGCAACGTATTCAACAACTTCACCTGGCAATTCAATACCATCGGCATACATTTTCTTTCTTAAAATGGCAATACGGGTTTCCAAATCAGGGATTTGCAAATCTGCAGATAAGCCCCATTTAAAACGACTTAATAAACGTTCTTCCAAACCAGCTAAATCTTTCGGTGCTTTATCAGAGGTTAAAATAACCTGTTTGCCCGATTGGTGTAAGTGGTTAAAAATATGGAAGAAAATATCCTGAGTTTTTTCTTTACCAGCAAAGTTGTGTACATCATCCATGATGATTACATCCATTGCCTGATAGAAATTAACGAAATCGTTAATTGTGTTGTTCTTTAACGAGTCTACAAATTGCTGGCAAAACTTCTCACAGCTAACATAAATAACAAGCTTATCAGGCATGCTGCGCTTAATCTCATTACCAATTGCTTGTGCAAGGTGTGTTTTACCTAAACCTACTCCGCCATAAATCATCAAAGGGTTGAAAGATGTACCACCTGGTTTAGCAGCAACAGCGTAACCTGCCGAGCGAGCCAAACGATTGCAATCTCCTTCGATGTAATTTTCGAAAGTATAATTAGAGTTTAATTGTGGATCTACGTTTAATTTTTTTAGTCCAGGAATGATAAACGGATTTTTAATATCCTTATTTATCGATACCGGAATTGGCATGGATTGCACCTTAGCTTCTGCCCCGTTTCCGTTCGAAGGCATGTTTGTGGTGTAAGGATTACCGCTATTCGACGATTTGTCTACAACGATATTGTATTCCAACCTGCCATCCTCTCCAAGTTGTTTTTTTACTGTTTTACGTAGTAAGCCTACATAGTGCTCTTCAAGCCATTCGTAAAAGAACAAACTCGGTACCTGAATGGTTAAAACCTTACCTTCCAATTTAAGGGCTGTTATTGGCTCGAACCAGGTTTTAAAACTTTGGTTCGGGATGTTATCCTTAATAATTTGAAGACAGTTCTTCCACACTTCTGTACAAGTTTTTTCCATTGCGATTTCTATAATTTATTGGTTTTCAGTGCCGATTCGAATTTACGGGATGGTCCGTTTCGGGACTACGAATATTGAGAAAATTATCAACATTTGAAACAAAAATCTCAAATATTTCGTAACATATTCATAAGCAGGAAACTACCCTCCTTAACCTGAATTTTTAATGTGGATAACTATTTATTAACATTGGTTTTCCACATTAAAACTGATTTCTTAATCCTTTTACCCCTTAATTGCAAATCAGACACAGAAAAGCAAATTCCAAGCCACTATCTTTGTTAATCGGGCTGTTTGCTTTAGTTTTTATTTGCTGTAACCTAAAACCCACTGAAACCAAAGGGGTTGCAGCAACACAAATAAAAAGCTATCGCGGCCATCCCGTTTATTACACAAAACACCGTGGTGCTATTTCCCCTTTTCTGGTCAAAAGGCTTAACAAGAATGATTAATTTAGCGTATTACAAATTTAGTATTCACCAAAGCTATTTCTCAATGCATCGGCAATTTCCCCAAGGGTTGCGTACTTTTCAACAGCATCAATGATAAGTGGCATTAAATTCAAATTACCCATGGCCGAAACCTGTATTAAATCTAACGCTTCCTTTACCGCAATGTTGTTTCTTTCGGCTTTTAGTTTTTCAAGCTTATCGGTTTGTAATTTGCGAATAGAATCATCGATATTAAAAACCTCGGTAAGGCCTTCTTCCTTTTGAGTAAACTTATTTACGCCAACAGAAATGCGGGTTCCATCTTCTATTTCATTTTGATAGGCATAAGCCGAAGCCGCAATTTCCTGCTGCATGTAATCGCTTTCAATTGCATTTACAGAACCACCCATAGCATCAATCTTATCAATATAAGCCCAGGCAGCTACTTCAACTTCATCGGTTAGGTTTTCTACAAAAAAAGAACCCGCAAGCGGATCTACAGTATCCGTAACTCCGCTCTCGAAACCAATAATTTGTTGGGTACGAAGGGCAATTTTTGCGGCAGCTTCGGTTGGGAGCGATAATGCCTCATCGTAACCATTGGTGTGCAACGATTGGGTACCACCTAAAACAGCCGCCATAGCCTGATTGGTTACGCGTATTACATTATTTAAAGGCTGTTGCGCAGTTAATGTAGAACCGCCAGTTTGCGTGTGAAAACGAAGCATTTGCGCTTTTTCATCTGTTGCACCAAGTTCCCTGGTTATTTTTGCCCACATCCGCCTTGCGGCTCTAAATTTTGCTATTTCTTCGAAAAAGTTGTTGTGGCAATTAAAGAAGAAGGATAATCGCTTAGCGAAAACATTTATATCTAAACCTTTATCGATAGCGGCCCTTAAATAAGTTTTACCATTAGCTAAAGTAAAAGCCAGTTCTTGCACTGCGGTTGAACCTGCCTCCCGAATATGATAACCCGAAATGGATATCGTATTCCATTTAGGCACCTCTTTACTACAGAATTCGAAAATATCAGTAATTAGCCGCATCGACTGCTTAGGTGGATAAATATATGTCCCTCTGGCCGCGTACTCCTTAAGTATGTCGTTTTGTATGGTTCCCGAAATTTGCTTTAAATCTGCTCCTTGTTTTTTAGCCAAAGCAATATACATGGCTAGTAAAATCGATGCCGTAGCGTTGATGGTCATCGAAGTGGTAATATTTTTAAGCTCAATGCCATCAAACAGAATCTCGATATCCTTTAGCGAATCGATGGCGACACCAACCTTTCCTACTTCACCGTCGGCCATTTCATGATCGGAATCGTAACCAATTTGAGTGGGCAAATCAAAAGCAACCGATAAGCCCGTTGTACCCTGACCTAATAAATAATGATAACGTTTATTCGATTCTTCGGCGGTTGAAAAACCTGCGTACTGCCTCATTGTCCATAAACGTCCGCGATACATATCCTTCTGAATCCCCCTGGTAAAGGGATATTCGCCAGGTTTTTCATCCATCGGCTTCGAAGAAATGTAGAGTTCTTTTATTTCGATGCCCGATGTGGTCGTATATTTCTTATCGCTCATATTTGGTTATGCTTGGTTAACTGATAAAGTGTCTGGTTGGTTAACTGTTCAAGAATTTATTAGTTAACTCAGTTTGCGTGGTTATGATTAAACAGTTAAAACAATTAACCAATTTTAACACTTGATTAAAACAGTTTTTCAATATCTTTTTTAATTAACTCAATAGTTAAATCATATGGATTTTCATCAATACTTGCCATATGTTGCAAAATTGCTTTACTAAGTTCAATACCATTCGCATCGGCAGGTAAACCTTGTACCGCATTATTTATCATTGCAATTGTATCATCTTTTAATTTGCGAACCACATTCCAGGTAACGCTACCAACATAAAGCTGTTGTGTAATGTTATGCTGATATTCTGAACGCACCTCATTTAAAATACCTGCTTGTAAAGTAGAAATACCAATGCCTTGCTGGTGAAGACGAACCAATAGATTTGCAGGATTAATTCTATCAACGAAAATAATTAAACGCTCATGCGCCTGTAACCGAAGAGGTAAAATATGGGCTCTGCTTTCTTTATCCAATTCAATTGTTTTCAGGTTAAAAAATCGCTGAATATCATTCTTCAGCACATAATAAATAGCTAAAAGCGAAAGAAAAATCCCTGTAAATAAGGTTACAATATCTGTAATTATTTGTTGTGTGTTCATGGTATTGTTTAACTACGGTAATATTAACATCCGGATAAAAGCAAAAATGTGCATTATTATTTATATTTGTAACAGATAAAATTTAAATAACATGAGCACAACAGTTGATACCGCATTTGCACCAGTTACTTTTTCAGAAGGCGCAGCAAAAGAGTTATATAAATTAAAAGATCAGCAAGAAATTGGTGAGGATTACGGCTTACGTGTTGGCGTTGAAGGTGGCGGTTGCGCAGGCATGAATTATATTTTAGGTTTCGATCAAAGAAAAGATGGTGACCAGGAATTCTTAATTGATGGCATTCGTGTTTTTATGAATAAAGCACATCAAATGTATTTAATGGGTATGATGATTGACTGGCAAGACGGTTTAAACTCTCGTGGTTTTACTTTTGTTAATCCAAATGCAACAAGTACCTGCGGTTGCGGTACAAGTTTTTCGGCATAAAGAAAATATTATTGTAACATATTGCACAGTCCCCTTGTCTAAACATCGGGACTTTTTTATTTTTAGGGCAATAGTCTTTGAAATATCCATCGCAATTACGCTATATAACTAAATGAATTACAGAGAAAATATCAGGCTGGCATTACAATCTATCAAAAGCAATCGCTTACGTACCATGCTTACAGCGCTAATTATTGCGATTGGCTTAAGTGCTTTGGTTGGTATTTTAACTACGTTAGACGCTGTAAAAACCAGCATGACTGATGCTTTCAGCAGCATGGGCGCTAATTCATTTACAATCCGTAATCGTGGTACCGGGATAAGAATTGGTGGACAAGGTAAAAGGCCAAAACCTTTTAAAGCAATAAGGTATGAAGATGCAATTCGTTTTAAAGATAGTTTAAACACGCCAGCAACTGTTGCTGTAAGTTTCTTTGCCAGTGGTGGTTCTACTGTAAAAAATGGCAGCTTAAAAACCAATCCAAATATTAATGTTCAGGGGATAGATGAAAATGGACTGGCTTCTCAGGGTTTAAACCTATCGCTCGGAAGAAATTTCAGCGTTTCGGAGATCCAGATGGGCAATAACGTTTGTATAGTGGGGAGTGAAGTTGTAGATAAGCTTTTTAAAAGTGAAGATCCAATGGACAAAATGATTAGCGTAGGTAATAATCGTTTTAAAATTATTGGCGTTTTAGCTACAAAAGGTTCGAGTATGGGTTTTAGTGGTGATCGAGCGGTTTATGTTCCACTTTTAAAAGCCAAACAAATTAATTCAAATGCAAATCCTTCTTACACCATTACCGTTATGGTGCCTACAAATGAAATGCAGGAAAACATAATTGGAGAATCTACCGCACTTTTTAGAAACATCCGTAAGGTTAAAATTGCTGAAACGAATAATTTTGAAATTACCAAAAGTGATGCCGTAGCACAAACCTTGTTTGAAAATTTAGCTTTTGTGGTTTATGGTGGTGTTGCAATTGGTGTTATTACATTAATTGGTGCATCTATCGGGTTAATGAATATCATGCTGGTATCGGTGACTGAACGTACCCGCGAAATTGGAATCCGTAAGGCAATTGGGGCTAATCCGAAGGTTATTCGTCGCCAGTTTTTAATTGAGGCCGTAGTAATCTGTTTAATGGGTGGTAGCTTTGGAATATTTTTAGGTATTCTAATTGGCAATTTAATATCGCTTGCAATGGGCGGCTCGTTTATAATTCCCTGGTTATTTATAATTGGCGGTTTTGCAATATGTGTTGGTGTGGGAATTTTATCGGGTTATTACCCTGCTAAAAAAGCTTCTAAGCTAGATCCTGTTGAAGCGTTGAGATACGAATAAAAAAATTGAAGATTTAAAGCAAAACATTATTCAGCAGGTGCACTGTTAAAAGGCTTTGCATCGCAGCTGTATTTAAGCTTTCTTCTAAGGCTTTAGCGTGTTTTAAATGATGCATATCGCTGCCGATAAAATCGACCAGGTGATGTTCGACCATTTCTTCGGCTACTTTTTTAGCACCCGAACCGTAATAGCCAGTTAAAGCAATAGAGTTTAATTGTAAGAGGCAGCCTGTTTCTTTTATTTGATGATAGTTTTCTACGGAGGAGTAATAATAAGGATATCTCTCAGGATGAGCTAGAACAGGCTTATAACCTGCATCTTGCATTTTCTTAATAAATTCTACTAGATTTTGAGGCTGGTTGATGTACGACAATTCAAAAAGGAGAAAATTATCGCCAAAAGTTAAAACGTCTTTTTGATTAATCTTTTTCTCCAAAGTTTCATCCAAATAGTATTCTGCCGCTGCCTCAACTTCTAAATCTATTTGAATTTCATGCAGTCCTTTTCTTAAAATATCCAGGCCCCGATTAATGGTATCTGGTGTATTCCGAAAATAATCGGCCATAATATGTGGCGTTGCAATTAATTTTTTAAAACCCAATGCTTTAAACCTTTTTGCAAGTAATAAAGAATCGTTTAATGTTTGAGCACCATCGTCTATACCAGGAATAATGTGCGAATGCATATCAATACCGATATTCGAAAAATTAAATTCGGGAACGATTTGTTTCTTTTTAAAGAATCCGAACATTAGAATAGTTTATAAATTAAATTTCCTTAGGCAAATTCGCTTCTTCTGCAGCGCTTGCTAATTTAGAAGAATAAATTTTGGAGAGCAACTGATTTATCGTTTCTGATAAGTCGAATTGCAGATCTTCGTGTAATTTATGAAACTTATTTAAAGTTACAGACACGGTTTTGACGTAATATGTGGCAAACAAAAAACCAAAGTCTTTGTAGCCAAATAACGATCTTTTATAATCTAATGGAATAACGCTTAAGATAAAGAGCTTAAGTTCAACCTCCCCGAATGGGTCTTTAGTAACTTTATAAAAGTGGTTAACGCTTGTTATCATTTTTCGAACTTTAACAAGCGCTTCCTTAACATTCAGCTTTTTTAGCTCTGCGATCTGAGCTTCAATATCTGCTTTTATATTTTCTTTGCGAAGTTCTAAATCACTTTCATCTTCAAGCAACTTGTAATGAAGATGTTCTGTAAGCACTTTATCCTTTGCAATTAAGCGCAGCAATAACTTATCTTTTTCTTTAACGGGTAAATCTGTTATAGCAATCTTTAAGTCTTTGTGCTCTGCAAGCTTCATTTAAAAAGGATTAGCCTTTATGTATTTTTCCCATTCCCATGCAGAACGCATCATTTCATTCAAATCCAGTTCCGTTTGCCAGCCTAATAATTCTTTAGCCTTGCTAACATCGCCATAAATTTTTTCGATATCACCGCCTCTTCTTGGGCCAATCTGGTAATTTAATTTCTCACCTGTTGAACTTTCAAAAGCATTAATAATTTCCAATACAGAAGAACCTTTACCTGTTCCGATGTTAAAAACCTCGTAATTAGATGCTGATTTCTTTTCTTCTAATCTTTTTATTGCCGCTACGTGTGCTTTCGCTAAATCTACAACATGAATATAATCGCGTATTGCACTTCCATCTGGAGTACTATAGTCATTTCCATGTACCATAATCGGACCACGTTTGCCAATTGCAGATTGTGTAATAAAAGGTACTAAATTCGCTGGAACGCCGTTTGGTAATTCACCGATCAAAGCACTTTTATGTGCGCCAACCGGATTAAAGTAACGAAGCGCTACAATATTTAGAGCTGGTGTAACCGCAGCAGTTTCTACTAAAATTTCTTCTGCAATTTGTTTTGTATTTCCGTAAGGCGATTCTGCGGGTTTTACTTTTTCAGCTTCTGTTACGGGTAAACTATCTGGTTGCCCATAAACGGTACAAGATGAAGAGAACACAAAATCAATATTCTTATTAAAAACCTCTAATAAATTGATTAAGCTAAAAAAGTTATTTCTATAGTATTTTAAAGGTTTTTCTACCGATTCGCCAACGGCTTTAAAAGCAGCAAAGTGAATGATACCTGTAATATCAGTGTGCTTTGCTGCAAAATCGTTTACCTTTTGGATATCGCATAAATCAAATTGATGAAATTCGGGTTTGATTCCAATTATCGATTCAATCTGATCTAAAATTTTAATACTTGAGTTCGATAAATCATCAACAATTACAACTTCGTATCCAGCATTGTGTAATTCTACAACTGTATGGGAGCCAATATATCCTGTGCCTCCAGTAACTAAAATTTTAGACATTTTTAACGATTATATTTTTGGAAATCTTTGTGTTCTATTTTCGCCAAAGCCTCTTCAGGCAATGATTTAAAGTATTCGTATGTAATTTTTAATCCTTCAGCTCTACCTACCTTTGGTTCCCAGCCTAATAAAGCCCTTGCTTTAGTAATGTCTGGTCTGCGCTGTTTAGGATCATCCTGAGGAAGTTCTTTGTAAACTATTTTTTGTGAAGTACCCGTTAATTTGATAATTTCTTCGCAGAATTGTTTAATGGTAATTTCATCTGGATTACCAATATTTACTGGCTGCGCATAATCACTCATTAACAAACGGTAAATACCTTCAATCAAATCATCAACGTAACAGAATGAACGGGTTTGACTTCCATCACCGAAAACTGTTAAGTCTTCGCCACGTAATGCCTGGCCAATAAAAGCAGGTAACACACGACCATCATTTAAGCGCATTCTTGGTCCGTAAGTATTGAAAATACGAATAATTCGTGTTTCTACACCGTGAAAAGTATGGTATGCCATAGTAATGGCTTCCTGGAAACGCTTTGCTTCATCGTAAACACCGCGAGGACCAACTGGGTTTACATTACCCCAATATTCTTCTGGTTGTGGATTTACGCTTGGATCGCCATAAACTTCTGAAGTAGATGCGATAAGCATTCTTGCTCCTTTTGCTCGGGCTAATCCTAATAAGTTATGTGTACCCAATGAACCAACTTTTAAGGTTTGGATTGGAATTTTTAAGTAATCTATCGGGCTTGCAGGCGATGCAAAGTGTAATATGTAATCTAATGTTCCTGGGATATGAACAAACTTAGAAACGTCGTGATTATAGAATTCGAAGTTTTCTAAATGAAACAAGTGTTCAATATTGCTTAAATCGCCAGTTATTAAGTTATCCATTCCGATAACGTGATAACCTTCTTTTATAAAACGATCGCAAAGGTGTGAACCCAAAAATCCAGCTGCACCAGTAATTAAAATTCTTTTATTGCTCATGTTAATCTACCAGTTTACGGCCTATGCTGTTATAATAATATCCTAAATCAATCATTTTTTCAAGACTGTATAGGTTACGTCCGTCAAAAATCACTTTGTTTTTTAATGTTGCATCCATTTTATCAAAATCAGGATTACGGAAAACAGACCACTCTGTTGCAATTAAAAGTGCATCAGCGTTTTCCAGGGCATCGTACTGGTTATCGGCATATTCAACTTTATCGCCAATTACACCTTTAACATTTGCCATTCCTTCAGGATCGAAAACAGTTACAGTTGCACCGTTTTTAACTAATGCATCAATTATATATAAAGCTGGTGCTTCACGAACATCATCTGTTTCAGGTTTAAAGGCTAAACCCCAAAGTGCAAAATGCTTACCCTGAATATCATTTTTATAGTATTTCAAAACTTTATCAACCAAAATTGTTTTCTGGCGTTCGTTTACTTCCATAACTGATTTCAGGATCTGGAAATCGTAGGTATTCTCATCTGCCGCCATAACCAATGCCTGAACATCTTTAGGGAAACAAGAACCGCCGTATCCAATCCCTGGAAACAAGAAACGTTTACCAATTCTTTCGTCAGAACCTATTCCCTTTCTTACTGCATCTACATCGGCCCCTACCAATTCGCAAAGATTTGCAACCTCGTTCATGAAAGTGATTTTTGTAGCTAAAAACGAGTTAGCCGCATATTTTGTTAATTCTGATGAACGCTCATCCATAAACAAAATCGGATTTCCCTGGCGAACATATGGTCCGTAAAGGTCGGTCATTAATTTTGTAGCTCTTTCGCTTTTTGTTCCTAAAACAACGCGATCAGGCTTCATAAAATCTTCTACAGCAACACCTTCGCGTAAAAACTCAGGATTAGAAACTACATCCACTTCGATGTCGGTGTTTTCAGCAAAAACTGCTCTTACTTTATCCGCAGTTCCTACAGGAACTGTAGATTTATTAACGATTACTTTATATTCCTTAATAATTTTAGAAATATCTTTCGCTGCGCCTAAAATGTAAGAGAGATCTGCAGCACCATCACCGCCTGGAGGCGTAGGCAATGCCATAAAAATAATTTGAGCTTCTTCAATTGCTTCCGCCAAATTTGTGGTGAAATGTAATCTACCTTGCTCAATGTTTCTGTGAAAAAGCAAATCTAAACCAGGTTCGTAAATCGGAACCTCGCCGTTTTGCATTTTTTTCACCTTTGCTTCATTTATATCTACACAAATTACGTTATTACCTGTTTCAGCTAAACAGGTTCCAGTAACTAAACCTACGTATCCAGTACCAACTACGGCTATTTTCATATATTTAATAGGGGATTATATATATTTTCGTTTTATCTTGCCACGAAGATAATAAAATCCAATCAATGCTTTTACTTTATACAATAGGAATTAAACTTTATAACTTAATTATTTGGATTTTCGCCTTTTTTAATCAAAAGGCGGCACAATTTATTTTGGGCAGAAAACAGATTTTCAGTCAGATAGCAGAAAAAGTAAGCCCAAATAACCAAAACATATGGTTTCATTTTGCTTCTTTAGGGGAGTTTGAACAAGGCCGACCAGTTTTAGAGAAAATAAAATCATTACATCCTCAAAAAAAAATAATTGTTACTTTTTTTTCTCCTTCGGGATATGAGATCAGAAAAAACTATGCTTTGGCTGATGGAATTTTTTATTTGCCTTTAGATAGCAGCAAAAATGCGAAGCGATTTATTGAGATCGTTAATCCTGAAATGGCCATTTTCACCAAGTATGAGTTTTGGTATTACTATTTTAAAGCGCTGCATAAAAACAAAATCCCTTTGTATTTAATATCTGGTATATTTAGAAAAGAACAGATTTTTTTTAAGGGTTATGGCGGTTTTTACAGAGATATATTAAAATGTGTTACTCATTTCTTTGTTCAAAATGAAGAAAGTGATTTGTTATTAAAATCAATTGGGTTAAGTAATACAACTATAAGTGGCGACACTCGATTTGATCGGGTATTTGAGAACGCGGTTGCGCCTAAACAATTACCAGAAATTGCAGCTTTTTGTGCAGGTGCGCCTGTTTTAGTCTGCGGAAGTACCTGGCCAGAAGATGAAAAATTATTGACCAGTTTAGCGGCAAAATACCTGGATTGGAAATTGATTATTGCTCCACACGAAATTGATGATGGCCATATTCAAAGCATTCAGGCTTTATTTCCGCAAGCGATAAAATTTTCGGATTTAAAATCTCAAACTCCAGGTACGGAATCTCAGATTTTAATTATTAATAATATAGGCATGCTTTCTTCCCTATACCAATACGGCAAGGTGGCCTACATTGGTGGCGGGTTTGGTGTGGGAATACACAATACACTTGAAGCGGCGGCATTTGGTTTGCCAGTAATTTTCGGCCCTAAATACAGTAAGTTTCAAGAGGCTAAAGATTTAATCGCAATTGATGCTGCAAAAAGCATTTCATCAAATGAAGAATTAATTGCTGCATTTGAGCATTTCAATCGAAATGACGAATCATCAATTGCAGCAAAAAAATATGTTAACAGTAAACAAGGTGCTACTGAAATAATCCTGTCGAGTATTAATTTGTAATTAGTAGATAATTAAAGTAGGGAAGACTTAACTTATATCTGATCTACCCTAACCCAATCCATACCAGCACTAATTGCGGCTTGCACGCCAGGTTCTCCATCTTCGAAAACCATACATTTTGCCGGGTTTACATTTAAAATTTCTGCTGCTGCCAGAAAAGGATCGGCAAAAGGTTTACCTCTTTCTGTTTCGCCTGCACAAACCAGAGCTTCAACATAGGGTAGCAAACCAATTACGGCTAAAGTTTTCTCAACCGTTTTCCTGCTTCCGCCAGAAACTACACCAATTTTAACTTTACCCACATTATTTTTAAGGTGCTCGGCTACAAATTCTATAGGGAGTGTGGCCTCAATATAGTTCTGAAAAAAAGCTTCTGATTTTTCAATAGCAAAAGTTACCGGGAGTTGTACCTGATATCGCTTAGCAATTTCTTCTACTACCAAAACAGTTGGCCAACCCGCTAACTCATCAATAATTGCGGTATCTAAATCGAAGCCGTACTTCGCAGCAACAAGCTTATACGATAACCTATGCGCTTCCATATTATCGGCCAATGTTCCATCACAATCGTATAAGAAACCTTCGTAATCACCAGCAGTAAGTTCCCTTAGTTTATTAAGTTTATCTGCGCTTGTTTGTTGTATATCAATCATAATATATTACTTCACCATTCCAGCCAAAGCATCAATAAACTTCGGATTATCGTTTAAACTTTCCACTAACTGAACATGTTCGCCACCTAAAGCCTTAAACTCTTCGTGATACTCTACTGTAATTTCATATAGGGTTTCTAAGCAATCGGCAACAAAAGCAGGACTAAAAACTAATAATCGTTTTTTGCCTTCAGAAGCTAATCTTTTTAAAACATCAGTTGTGTAAGGTTGAACCCAAGGCTCTTTACCCAGGCGTGACTGAAAACAAACGGTATAGTTTTCTTTTGAAATATTTAGCTTCTGAGCGATTAATCTTGCCGTGTCGTGCCCTTGAGCAGAATAGCAGTATTTATTGGTGTCGTTTAAAGTTTGGCAACAATCTGCATTTTTAAGACAATAGTTACCTGTATGGTCGCACTTTAAAAGTTGTCTTTCAGGCAAACCATGAAAGCTGAATAAAATATGATCGTAAGTTTCGGGGTTATGTTTTCTGGCGTTTTCAGCAAAAACCTCAATCATCAATTCATTATCGTGAAACGAATTAACAAAAGAAATGGGTGGCATAGTTGGCCATTTGCTAACCAATTCCATAACGAGTTGCATTACTGAACCCGTGCTTGCTGAAGCATATTGAGGAAACATTGGAATTACCTGAATGCTTTCTACCAAGCCTGCTTTTAAATTTGCTAAAGCAGATGCAACAGATGGACTTTGATAACGCATGGCCAGTTCTACATGGTAATCATCTCCCAGTTTTTCTTGCAGCATTTTAGCTTGCAACCTACTGTAATACAATAATGGCGAACCATTTTCATTCCATATTTCTTTATAAAGCTTGGCGGTTTTAGGACTACGGAAAGGAACAATAATACCCTTAACCAGTAACGTTCTGTTAAATGCAGGAATATCAATTACTCTTTCATCCATCAAAAACTGATCTAAATACTTTCTTACATCAGGTACCGCAGGACTATCAGGTGTTCCTAAATTAACCAGTAAAATTCCCTTTTTGCTCATTTATAAATAATATGTTTTGTGCCGCAAATATCGTTTTTTTATTGTTTTCAACCTATCTCAAAAATATGATAGCCGACATTTTTCAGTCAAATTACCATCAGTTTTTCGTTTTATACAGTTGCCACCAGGGCGTTGCTGGTTTTTGATGATGCTCTAAGTGATAACCAAAAAAATAACAGGTTATAAAAGCGATGAAATGATTTTTATTTAAGGTTGAAGAATGGTATTCGTTATCGTGTTCACCTTTATGTGGCAAGTAGGTACCGAAATAAAAAAGCTGAAACGTACTTAGCAGCGATGGCAAAACCCAAAAAAGCAGTAAGTTTCTTTCATCAATCCAGATTTTTAAAACATTATACGCAACCGCCATTATGATAAGTTGAATAATGGTTACATAATTTAACATAAAGCTTAAATACCATTTCCAAAAGCCATGCGGGGCAAAATCGGGGTCGTCATTGGTATGAACGTGGTTATGGTGTTTGTGGTGTTTTTTGAAAAGTGTATTATAAAAAAAGCCTGCGTACAAGAATACTGCGGTATAACCAACTACCTTATTAATTATCTTGTTTGATGAAACTGTACCATGCATGGCATCATGGGCGGTTATAAACAAACCTGTAAATAAATGCATCTGCACCAGAATCATTAAATAAACAAGTGGATTACTCCATGAAAAATCCCAGTTTAGAAGAAAAAACAGACAACAGAACCAGCAGAAAATCACCGATAAGGCAACGAAAAATCCAGTAAGTTTTATGGCTGTTTTCAAAAAATATTTATGATGAGTTATTGTGATAAACAATAAAATCGAGAAAATGATTTACAAAATGTAAATTAGGTTAGTATTGCTCGAGCGCAGATTTAACCTTTTCCATTAACCACATGGGGGTTGATGTTGCACCACAAATCCCAACTTTATCATGCGCTGCAAACCAATTTTTATCTAATTCCTCTACATTAGAAATGAAATAAGAATTTTCATTATACTTTTTGCACACATCATACAAAACTTTTCCGTTTGATGATTTCTTACCTGAAACAAAAACTATTTTATTGTAGTTGCTTACAAAGTTCTCTAATTCCTGGTAACGGTTTGATACCTGTCTGCAAATGGTATCGTTCGCTTTAACTTCGTAACCACGAGATAACAACTGATCTTTTATATGATAAAACTTATCTACACTTTTTGTGGTTTGGCTGTAGAGTGTAAATTTTGATGGCAATTCTACATGATCCAATTCTGCCAAATCCTGAAAAACAATTGCCTTTCCATCGGTTTGCCCTTGCAAGCCAATAACTTCTGCATGCCCGTGTTTACCAAAAATTAAGATTTGTTCCTCATCATCGTGAGAATTCTTAATCCTGTTTTGCAATTTTAAAACAACAGGACATGATGCATCTATTAAGGTAAGGTTGTTTTCTAGGGCAAGCATGTAAGTAGAAGGTGCTTCACCGTGTGCTCTAATTAAAACTTTTTCGTTTTTTAAAGTTTTCAGCACTTCATGATCGATGATTTTAAGCCCCATATTGGTTAGGCGATCCACCTCTTCATCGTTGTGTACAATATCACCAAGGCAGTATAAACTTCCTTCATTTGCCAAAATATCTTCGGCCATTTCGATAGCGTAAACTACGCCAAAGCAAAAGCCTGATGATTTATCTATGGTAACTTGTAAATTGTAACTCATTGTATTGCAAAATTAAGCAAAAATATCCTATCATCTTGTCATGTACAAGACAACAAAAAATATTAGTTGAGAAATGTACATGGTAGTTCCGATATACTTTTGCTGCTTAAGCCCCAAAGCGTAATAAAATTTCAGTAAAATTACCGACACAATAAACCAGGCAATATAGTTTTGAACAGGAATTTTATGCCAATCCCAGTGCCAATAATCGAATTTCATCGCTACAGGTTCTAAAAAGAAATCGAAAATGATCAGGCATAATCCACCCAAAAGCGAAGCTAAAATGCCATTTCTAATTTTAAGGCTTTTTATCATTTGCCCTGTGCTAAAGATTAGAATTACCCAATTAACGCCCATTAACAGTGGAACTGTACCAACTTTAACACCTAATGTGGTGCCGTAATAATAGCTGCCAAAAATTTTACCTGTTTTTACGCCTAAAACTTCGACCAAAAACCCGCATAGAAATACACCACAAACAAAAAGTAAAAGCCTTTTAACATCTGCATTGTACGAAAAAACAATAACGGCAAACATTAATAGAAGATGAAAAGGAACTAATTTTATAAAATACGGTTGCGCAGCAGGAATTAAAAAACCAACTAAACCGACAGCATGAAAAATTAGGATAACGGCAACCGCCAAACGTTTTATTCTTAAATCTGCCTGATCAATCTGCCCTTCCATGTGCCTTTTTTAAATAAATAATTTTTTATTGAAATCATTGAAATTAAGAAAAAAAACAACATCTGTAAAGGGTGTAAAACTAAATTTAAAACCACGTTCTGTCCCGATAAAAAAGATATCATTAATCTAGTTAAAACAATTAATGTTAGTGGTAAAACCAGAAAACTTATATTAAGGTTTAAAATTAAAATAAGCGGCCCAACAATTACCAAAAGCTGGTAAAGTAATAATATTATGATGTTATTACCAAAACCTGCAAGTAAATTTTTACTAAACCCGTTTACACTTTCGCCCAGGTTTTTATACATTCTACAGTAAATTAACCCATTAGCTAATAAAGCTTCTACTTTAAAACCTTCTTGTTTAAGTTGTTTAATAATTTCTACATCTTCCACAACCTGGTTTTTAACCCGATAATGCCAGTTGTTTTCGCGGTAATTAGTGGCATTAAAAAACATACATTGACCACTTGCAGCGGCAAACGCTGGGTTTTTAGAAAGCCGAACCAGCCGAAGCGGTAAAAGATTCAGCAAAATAAAATGCATTAGCGGAACCGTTAATTTTTCGCCCGTTGTTATCATTTGCTGGTTGGTAAACAAACTAAGCAAGCTTAATTCGTTCGTTTCCATTCTGAAAATAAGGCTGTTAATTAAACCTCTTTTAATAACCTCGTCTGCATCAATAAACAAGAAATATTTGCCATTAGCCATTTCTGCAAGCTGATGACAAGCGAAATTTTTACCTAACCAATTCTTTTGTAATTCGGCTCCCCGCACCACTTTAAACTGAGGATTTTCTTTAGAGAAATCGTTAACGATATTAAATGTAGCATCCTTACTCCCATCATCTAAAACAATAACCTCATAATTAGAATAATCTTGTTCTTTTATAGATTGAAGTAACTGAAGAATATTTTCGGCCTCATCTCTTGCAGGAATTAGAATCGAAACTTTATCCTTATAATGTTTTATTGCTCTGGGCAATCTCGGATTAGAAAGGAAGTTAAAAACAGTAACCGAAAACCTGATGACTAAAAAAATAAGAATAGCGTAGATAAAAACTGTCATTCGGTTATTTTTGTTTGTTTAGCAAGCGAATGATCGTAATGTTTATTGAAGGCACTTTTTAGGAGTTGCAAACTAATGTATTCTTCGCTCTCCCAGTTTTGTAAATAGGTATAAGCCGATGCTTTTCGTTTGGCAAAGTAATCGATAAAGGTAGCCGCAAAAATGATATTGATTTTCTTTTGGCTTGCATTAATCATTTGCATCACCCCTTTTTCAAAAGAAATATTTTTTAAATGATTGGAATACAATTTACCTTGAGGGAAAACTAACACCAGGTTATCGGGATTATCGAGCAATTTACCTGCATAATTTAAAGTTTCTAAAACATCTTTCCCACTATGTTCTGCAGCAAAGGCGCCAAGGTATTTTAAAAAACCAACTTTATTATAGTTCTCCGCATTTACCAGAACATGAAATTGCTTTTTAAAAATCTTTTTGTTGATGTAAAATATAAAGAAACCATCCCACCAGCTAAAGTGGTTTGCGAGAATTAAAACGGATGAATCTTTTTTAAGTGCTGCCCGATCAAAATTAAAAGCGGCGAAATCTTTATCTATAATGAATTGAATATACCAGCTGAAAAATTTATGAATGACTGTATTTCTTCGGGGCTGATACATTTCGGGAAATTGCAAAAAATTGGGGTTAATTGCAAATGAACTTCGATTTAACTCAGATAAACTCTGTCTTCCTCGCCTTCTACATCCATTACAACATCTACATGTTCTTTTAAAATGGTAGCCAGCTCCAGTCCTACAAAATCGGTAGCAATCGGGAAAATTTTATGACTTCTATCAACAAGTACAACTGTTCTGATCTTTTTATGTGGCGTATTTAAGAAAACACCTAAGCCATAAGCTAACGTTTTTCCACTGTTTAAAACATCATCAACCAGAATAATTACTTTGTTTTTCCACTGGCTTTCATCTAAATCTGTTGACGCGATAAGTTTACTTGCTTCTCTTTCCAGATCGATACGAAGTAAGGTGAGTTTAAAGTCAGAGATTTTTTTCAGCACTTTTTCCAATCTTAAGGCCAGTTTATAACCTCTATCCCAAATTCCGGCAAGTACAATTTCTTTTTCGTTTAGGTTATCTTCCAAAATTTGGTAGGCTATACGATCTATTTTTTGTTGTATTTGTTTTTTATTCAGAATAAGGAATTGCGATGCGGCCATTTCAAAAAGGTTTGAATACAAAAAGAACGATTTTAAGGATTAAATTCAAGCATTTTTAAAAATAATTTAAATCGTTTGCAACGTTTTGCCAATGGCAACGTCTAATGATTAACCAAAAAACAAAATCAATCCACTATTTCGGCTCATAAAAATTAAAATAAACCCGAAGCATTTAATTAAACATATTATGAAAAACATCTTAAAAACATCCGCTACCCTATTATTTATCGTTGTAAGCAGTTATATAACGAAAGCACAGGACACTAAAACTGTCGAGATAAAAAACATTAACAGTGTAACCGTAAGTAGCGGCATTGATTTATACCTAACGCAAGGCAATAGCGAAAGTTTAAACATTAAAGCAAGTTCCGATCTATTAAAAAACGTTGTTGTTGAGTCAAGTGGAGGAAATCTAACGATTAAAATGAAGGAAGGCATCAACTGGGGTAGTATGTTTAAAAACCAGACAATTAAAGCTTATTTAAACTTTAAAACATTGTCGGCATTAACGGCTTCAGGTGGAAGCGATGTTTACAGTCAGAATCAGGTTAAGGCAGATAAATTTGCTTTACGTTCATCTGGTGGCAGCGATGTTAAGCTTAACTTAATCTGTAAAGATTTACAATTACAAACTAGTGGCGGCAGTGATGTTAAATTAACAGGAAAAGCAGAAAATATGGTATTACAAACTAGTGGTGGTAGCGATGTTGATGCTTATGATTTCGTTGTCGATTATGCAAAAGTAACTGCATCTGGAGGTTCTGATGCAAATATAAATGTAACAAAAGGTTTAGAGGCAGGTGCTTCAGGCGGAAGCGATGTACATTATAAAGGAAATGCTTCATTAAAGAAAACATCATCATCTAAAAGTGGCGATGTTACAAAAGTAAATTAGTAAGTTTAGTTTAAATCATTTTATTAGCGCTGTTTTGCATGGGCAAGACAGCGCTTTTTTTTGAAGGTGACGACAGGTTAAAAGGTTTATACTGCCAATCATTTCTGAAACCTAATGTCGTTCTCTTTTCTAAGCTTTTTTATAAGGATAATAAATAAAATTCGCTCCTTCTGGTACGATTACAAAAACACACATAAAGTTCTCTGGCTTTTTGTAAACCTTTAAAAACGGCTCTTTTTTCTCTTTATTAATAATTCCTTTTTCTACAAACTCTTCTAATGTTGATGCTTGAATAGACCAATCGGTATTCAGCTCTTCCCTATTCAGAATAAGTTCGCCAATGCTTACCTGGTGTTGATGCGCTATAAAAATTGGATGAGCTGAAATTCCCTCAACCATAATTTCTATTGCTACTTCTTTAATTGTATCTGAATAAAATTCTAAATCTTTTTCTAAACTAACTAAAGGGCTCTCTTGTTTTTTCGGTGCGCCGCTATCTTCTGGCGTTGCGTTTAATAATTCTTCTCTATCCATTTATAGTAAAAGTATATGGTTTAAGGGATAAGGTTTTGACAATTAATTTAAGGCAATCATACCTTATGCCTTCAACCTTAACAATACTACATTTTCTACATGTTGTGTATGTGGAAACATGTCAACGGGTTTAATACGAACAACATCATATTTATCCTTTAATAGCTCTAAATCTCTTGCTTGTGTAGCTGCATTACAACTTACATAAACAATTTTTTCGGCTTCCATTTCTAATAAACGTTGCACAACATCGGCATGCATACCTGCTCTTGGCGGGTCGGTAATTACAACATCAGGTTTGCCATGTTCTGTAATAAACTCACCTGTTAAAATGTCTTTCATATCGCCAGCATAAAAAATGGTATTATTAATTCCATTTAATGCTGAGTTAAATTTTGCGTCTTCAATTGCAGTAGGCACATATTCTACCCCTACAACCTGTTTAACATCTTTAGCTATAAAGTTTGCAATGGTTCCTGCACCCGTGTATAAATCATAAACCAGTTCATCGCCTTTAAAGCCAGCAAATTCTCTCGTAATTTTATACAATTCGAAAGCTTGTTCAGAATTGGTTTGATAGAAAGATTTAACGCCAATTTTAAATCGAATACCATCCATCTCTTCAAAAATATGATCGCGACCTGAAAAGGTAACAACATCCTGATCAAAGATTGTATCATTTTTCTTTTGATTAATGATGTACAATAAAGATGTGATTTGGGGAAATTCGGTTTTCAGGAAATTCATTAAACCATCAACTTGTTCTTGCTCTGGATAGGCAAATACGACCGCAACCATTACTTCTCCAGTTGATGAAGTACGAATAATCAGGTTGCGCAAAACCCCCTCATGGTTTCTTAAATCGTAAAATGAAAGCGAATTTTCGAGTGCATATTTACGAACGGAATTTCTAATTTGATTAGAAGGCTCGTCTTGTAAATAGCAGTGTTCTATATCTAAAATTTTATCGAAACGCAATGGAACGTGAAAGCCAAGTGCATTCATATCGAAATCTTCGTCGCGTTCTATATCGGTTCTATCCAACCAACGTTTATTCGAAAACGTAAACTCTAATTTATTGCGGTAATATCTGTTGTTTTCCGAACCTAAAATCGGCTCGGCAAACGAAGTATCTATTTTTCCAAGGCGCTGTAAAGCGGCCTCAACATTTTTTTGTTTAAATTTTAATTGAGAATCGTAACTCATGTGTTGCCATTTGCAACCTCCACAAGTACCAAAATGAGGACAAAACGGATCAGTACGCAAAGCTGATTTTTCATGTAGCTGTGCGATAATGGCTTCAGCAAAATTCTTTTTCTTTTTGGTTAAGCGAACATCAACCACATCTCCTGGAACGGCTTTATCCACAAAAATTACCAATTCATCGGCTTTACCTACACCTTTTCCTTCTTCGGCGATATCAATTATTTGTACGTTCGGAATTATAGTTACCGTACCTGGTTTTCTTCTACTCATTATGCCGCAAAGATAAGGGTAAAACCTGAAAGACTAAAGTGGAAAGCTAAGGTAAGAATGAATACAAATAAGTACAGTAGAAAAATATGAAATACGAATGTAATCTGAAAATAAAAGGCAATAAAAACCCGCTCAAACAGTAGCGTTTGATTTGGTAATTTTTAGCTATGAATGATTATTTGCCAAAAAACTTAAATGCCGCGCCCCAAAAGCCATCTAACCAGTTAAATTTTAAGTCAAATTTTTCATCTACCTGTACAGAAAACTCTAATATTTCTTTGCTCATGATAAAAAACTTAATCTATTTAAGCAATAATACAAAATTCAGACCAAAAACCCAAACGGTTCAAATTAAATTTAAGTTAAAATTACATGAATGATAGAATTAAGGTTTAATAAGATCTATATCTTTTGGGATGTGAAAAGGATGAGCTATTTATTCAAGTTGTTATAAATTACTTGCCATATTTTTTTCTAATTTTCTCTGTGATGACTGCTAAAATTAGGGAAACAATAATGTAATTAATTGTCAAGAAGTATGGATTTAATTTTACTCCCAAAGAATCTCTTAAAACAATCAAAGGATAGGAAAAAAATGTTGTAAGTCCACTGAAAATTTTGGCAACAGCTCCATCACTATTTTTAGTATCCGCCCATCCAGCGTAAATAACCATAATGAGGAAAAAGTAAAGAAATGTAAAGAGCAATATTAATTTAATTTTCATGGCAAAAATGCGAATAGTTTTGTATGATACTTAAATTTACTGAGATTCAAATACCTGTCAATATTCAGAAGATCAGGATAAAGTAAGTTGTTGATTATAATTTCTCCAGAGTTTGTTACAATTATTGCATAGTAGTATTCCTCTGAAAGAAGCCTACCTGAAGCGTAGCCTGTTTCATACATCGACACCGACATATAAAGATCAATTCGCACAATATCTTCATCTTTTATAATCTGCAAAGTTTCTCCTTGAAAAACCTTCATGCCATCAGTAGTAAATTCTATCTGCATATCTTTAGCTTGCATATAGTAAGTGTAGTGAAGAATTGTGACTGGAGAGAAACCAAGTGTCATGAATATTATAAACAATTCAGAACCTTTAAACTGTGCTAACAATGCAATGGTAATTATTACAAGATATAATACAATAGATAATAAGTTTTGCTTTATTAAAAGATAGTGATTCCGTAAAGTGACACGATGCATAATTATGGTAGGGAGGCCTTATTTTACTACTTTAGTCTTTATAAAAATCGAATATATTATTTTAAATTTAAAAGGAACTAAATTTCGATAACAGTCTCAAAAAAGAGGGGCTTCGCTGAAAGAAAAATCACATTTATCTTGCTGGGGTTTAACGAACAAGAAACGACCATATTTTCGTTTTGAACACGACAAAAATACTGACAATCAAAACGTTTCAATAAACTGATTTTTATTGGATTACGTTTATTAAATCCGTAACTTAATACATCATTTCACCTAAAAAGGAGGTTCATCATGAACGTAATCCGTAAAATTGAACATTGGGGCGATGTTCATCAAACAAAATGGCTTGATTTTCTCAGAATTATATTAGGCTTGATTATTTTTGGAAGGGGCGTTTCTTTTATCAGCGACACTACAACACTTCAAAATCTAATTACAGAGAACAATGTTTTTGGCTTCTCGGGCGTATTAATCAGTGTAGCGATACATATCGTTGCGTTTGCTCATTTAGTAGGCGGCATTTTAATAACGCTTGGTTTGGTAACACGTTTTGCAGTGGTTATTCAAATTCCAATACTACTGTTTGCGGTATTTTTTGTAAACCTTACCAAAGGATTTTCGATGCTAAATTCTGAGCTTTGGTTATCGGTTATAGTGTTATTTATGCTAATTCTGTTTTGGGTTGTTGGCTCAGGACCATTATCTGTTGATGAAGGTTTAAAAAACAAAAAAGGCAAGCGTTACGATTAACAAAAAGCTTAGCCAAATTAAAAACTATTCTTAGTATCTTTCAGCCTTTATAGCTGATTTTCATGAAAACTAAGATATTTTTAGGCCTGCTTTTAGCGGGATTTTCGAGTTATGCGCAAAACTCGCCAGAAGCAAATTTCAAATTAACCCGCCCTGCATTTAAAGAACAGAATGCGTTTCAAACCACGGCCTTTGTAGAAAAGTATTTTCGCTTGCCTGGCAACACGGGTTTTGATGCAAGTATTCATCATGTAGAAGATATTTTAAAAAAGGCAGGTTTTGTAGCGCAAAAACAAAATGAGTTTGAAGCACCGTTAACTTATCGCATCGAAAAACGAGCGATGAAAAACAAAACCTGGGAACCTGTTAACGCAAATATCGATATCGTTGGAGAACAACAGCCTTTGATTTCTTTCAAAACCAATCGCAACATGATTCCGATTAACTGCCAATCTACACCAGCAGAAGGTGTTACGGCAGAGGTGGTTTACATTGCCAAAGTTGTTCAAGCCGAAATCGATAAAATGGATTTAAAAGGGAAAATTCTTTTTTCAGAAACCAATCCAGCCCGATTATTGGCTATGGCAGCGAAAGCTGGTGCTGTTGGCGTTTTAGGTTATTCTATGCCTGCCTATACTAAACCAGAAATTCATCAAACTTCAATTCAGTTTGGAAGAATGGCTGCTAATAGTGAGGTATGGACCCTGTTGTTATCTTACGGCGCTAAGGAAAAGCTAAAAGCAGCTTGTTTAAAGGGTTCTACAAAACTGAAGGTTAATATTGAAACTAAAATCTATCAGGCTGAGGAATTAACCATTGTAGCCAATTTAAAAGGCAGTGAAAAACCTGATGAACGCTTCGTATTCAGTGCCCACGTTCAGGAACCTGGCGCCAATGATAATGCCAGCGGTGTAGGTACGCTTGCAGAAATGGCCAGATTAACGGCTGAACTTTACAAGGCAAAAAAGATTAGTCCAAAGCGCAGCTTAACCTTTTTATGGGGCGATGAAATTGTATCGACCAAAAGATACATTACAGAAGATACCACTCGTGCAAAAGGTATTTTATGGGGAATGAGTTTAGATATGGTTGGCGAAGACACGCAAAAAACGGGTGGTTCTTTCTTAATCGAAAAAATGCCAGACCCATCTGCAATCTGGACACGAGGAACGGACAAACACACGGAATGGGGTGCTGGAGATGTGACGGAGAAAGACCTTTTCCCGCATTATTTCAACGATTTTATTTTCGATATCTGTAAAACTCAAGGGAAATTCGCAAACTGGACGGTTAACTATAATCCTTTTGAAGGTGGAAGCGATCACACGCCTTTTCTGCAAAATAAAATTCCAGGCTTGTTAATGTGGCACTTTACAGATGTTTTTTATCATACAGATAATGATCGATTAGATAAAGTATCGCCAACGGAAATGAAGAACGTTGGTATAAGCGCTTTAACCGCTGCTTATACTTTAATTTCTGCCGATGAAAGCACAGCAACCGCAACGGTTTCGCAAGTTAAAGCTGACGCTTTGGTTCGACTTAAAACTGAATTTGACCTCAGTAAAAAAGCAATTGCAGACGGAAAATCTGCGACTGATGAAAAACACATTATAGAGGTTTGGAGTAAATGGTATATTGATGCTTTGGCTACGATTAATAAAATGCCAGTTAAACCCGAAACAACAAGAGTGGGTTCAGCTATAAAAGTTGCTACTGGCGAAATTGAAAAACAAACAAAAACTTATTTAGAAGAGTTAAAGTAGTTCAATTGCATTAAATGCCAAAAGCAATAATTATAGGTTCGGGAATTGCAGGAATTGCAACTGCAATAAGATTGGCGGTAAAAGGTTATGCAGTAACGGTTTTCGAATCAAATTCTTATCCTGGCGGAAAACTTACTGAAATTAATATCGATGGTTTTCGTTTTGATGCTGGACCGAGCTTATTTACCATGCCTCAATACGTAGATGAACTTTTTACGCTTGCGGGTAAAAATCCTAGGGATTACTTTCGATATGAGAAACTGGAAGAAATTTGTAAGTATTTCTATGAAGATGGCTTGTACTTAACTGCATCAGCTGATCTAAATGAATTTGCCAAAGAAATTGAGCAAAAAACCAATTCATCGGCAAGTGAAGTTTATAAATACCTCTCTAAAAGTGAAGCCATATACGAGATAACACATAAGGTTTTTTTAGAAAGAACTTTACACAAACTTAAAAGTTATTTACATTGGGACACGCTAAAATCGGCACTCCGATTTGGTCAAATCGATGCTTTTAGAGATCAAAATAAGGCAAATCAAAGCTTTTTTAAAGACGAGCGAATTGTTCAGCTTTTCAATCGCTATGCTACTTATAATGGTTCCAATCCGTATCAGGCGCCTGCAACTTTAAATGTAATTCCGCATTTTGAATATCATTTTGGTGCGTTCATTCCTGATAAAGGGATGTATAGTATCATCACGTCTTTAGTAAAGCTTGCCAAAGATTTGGGCGTAAAATTTCAATTCGATTGCAGAGTCGAAGAGATCATCTATTCGGCAGATGTTGTAAAAGGCATAAGAATTAAAAACTCGACCATTGAAGCTGATTTAGTTGTTTCGAATTTAGATATCTGGTTTACTTACAAAAACCTACTCCCAAAATTTGAAGCACCTGAAAAATTGCTTGCTCAGCAAAGAAGCAGTTCTGCCCTAATTTTTTATTGGGGTATAAAAAACGAATATCCAGAATTGGGGTTACACAACATTTTTTTTGCAGAAAATTACAAGACAGAATTCGATGCAATATGGCATGATCGAAAAATTCATACCGATCCGACAATTTACCTGAACATCACATCGAAATATATTAAAAACGATGCGCCAGTTAATTGCGAAAACTGGTTTGTAATGATAAATGTTCCTGCAAATAATGATCAAAACTGGGACGAACTTATCGCTAAAGCAAGACAAAATATCATTCAAAAGCTAAGCAGGTTATTAAAGAAAAACATAGCTGAAGATATTATTTGCGAGCAAATTCTCGACCCAAGAAGCATTGAGCAACAAACAGGCTCTTATCAAGGATCATTATATGGCAACAGCTCTAACAACCAGTTTGCAGCGTTTTTAAGGCATTCTAACTTCAGTTCAAAAATAGAAAATTTATATTTCTGCGGTGGAAGTGTGCACCCAGGAGGCGGAATTCCTTTGGCTTTATTATCTGCTAAAATTATTGACGATAATCTGAAGTTTCCCAAAGCCTAAAAGGATATATTTGCTTGCAAGGCATCTGAAATGTCTTTCAATAAAAAATCACTTTATGAATTTTCACACACGCAAATGGATAAAACCCGAAGACTTAAATCCTAACGGAGGATTATTTGGCGGAAGTCTTTTAAAATGGATAGACGAAGAAGCAGCAATTTACGCTATTGTTCAACTTGAAAACCCAAAGGTAGTAACCAAATATATGTCGGAAATTAACTTTGTTAGCTCAGGCAAACTAGGCGATATTATTGAAATGGGTATCACAGCAACAAATTTTGGTACAACTTCGATTACGATGTGCTGCGAGGTAAGAAACAAAATTACCCGTAAAAGTATTTTAACAATTGATAAAATTGTTTTCGTAAACATTAACGATTACGGCGAGCCAACACCACATGGCAAAACGAAAATAAAATATATTGAAGAACAATTTGCGCAGGAAGACGAGGGCAATGCTTAGCTATTTGTTTGCTCTTTAATTGCTTCTTCTAATTTTTCTGCATCCAAATCGAAAGCATTAACAATTACTTTTGCCTGGGTGTAAAAAGGATTACGCTCAGCAAGTTTTACATTTATAAAGTCTAATAGTTGCTCATCATCTAAATCCTTTATTAAAGGTCGTTTATGTCGATTCTGCAACCTAGATACCAATTGAGCAGGCTCTATTTCGAGGTAAACGGTCATGCCATTTTGATTCATCCAATCCATATTATCGAAAAAACAAGGTAATCCACCACCCGTTGCTACAACACAATGTTCAGGATAGCTGTGTGTTTTAAGCGTTTCACTTTCATAATCCCGGAAACCGCTTTCACCAAAAGCTTCGAAATATTCGGCAATTGTTTTCCCTGTTCTGGAAACAATTTCTGCATCTAAATCAATTACTGGGCAATCTAATCTATGTGCAAGTTGTTTAGCTTTGGTACTTTTGCCACAGCCCATGTAGCCGATCAGAAAAATTATCATAAAAGGTTATTACGTTTAAACAAGATATAATCGGTTGCTGAGGGTTCAATTCCAGCAGCTTTAAGCATCGACACAATTTGCCCGCGATGATAAGTTGAATGATTTAACATCTGCATAAACATGATGCCTATCGTATTTTTATGTTCATTGCCACGAGAATCATAATACAAAACTAAGGTTTCGAGCGATAAATTATCCAGGCAAGATTCTATCAATGCAAAATTGTCTTTAGAAATTGCTTGAAAATTATGTTTATCGTGTTCCTGCCAAACTTCAAATACAGGTTTTAACCCAACAATTCTGTTGGCCCAAATATGCTGTGCATTCAGAATGTGGCTAAATAATCTTTCTGCGTCAGGTAGATTTTTATCAATGGAAGAAAAAACATCCATCACCTTTGTGTCGGCTAGTTTTGTATAGGCAATAAATTCTTCAATCATTTTAAACCAATTTAACTCTTGGATCAACATACGCGTAAAGAATATCAACCAAAATATTTATCACCACAAATACAAAGGCAATAAATAAAATGGAACCCATTACGACAGGGAAATCAGACATTTCGAGGGCGGTTACTGTAGTTCGTCCTAATCCGTTATATCCAAATATATATTCAACAAAAAATGAACCAGCCAGTAGCGACGCAAACCAACCAGAAATAGCGGTTATAACAGGATTCATTGCGTTTTTTAAGGCATGTTTGTAGATAATAGCATTTCTACCCAAACCTTTTGCTTTTGCTGTGCGAATGTAATCTTGAGCTAAAACGTCAAGCATAGCACTTCTAGTTAATTGAACAATTATTGCCAAAGGCCTTAAACCTAAAGTTATCATGGGTAACCAAAGATTTCTTAATGTTAAAATTTCTCCGTTAAAAGGGTCGTAACTGTATAAGCTACCACTCATTTTTAATCCAGTGTAATTACTTAATACAAAGCCGAAAAGCCAAGCGATTATAATTCCTGCGAAAAATGATGGCGCCGAAATGCCTAAAATAGCAAATGCATTGGCCGATTTATCGATCCAGGAATCTTTATAAACTGCGGAAAGCACGCCTAAGAATACACCGATTAGCGTTGCAAAAATCATTGCGGTTAAGGCCAGAATAAAAGTATTCGGAACAGTTTCGGAAAGAATAGCCGTAACATCTCTTTTCGTTTGGTAAGAACTTCGTAAATATGGCCATTTTATCACCAAGGCCTTTTTATCGAAATTAATAAGTTTTGCGTAGTGATATTTTTTTTGTGTCAAACTATCATTATCTAAAACACTAACTGGAGATAAATCGTTGATGTACAAAACAAATTGCATAGGTTTCGAACGATCTAAACCAAACTCTTTACGTACGGCTTCCAGCGACTGCACGTCAGCTCTTTGCCCCATCGTCATTCTTGCAGGGTCGCCAGGCAAAATGTTAAACAATACAAAAACAACCAATACAACCCCAGCCATAACCAGTAATCCGTATAAGAGTTTTTTTATTGCGTAACCTAACATTATTTGCTAAAATATTTACTGCCCAATTGTTCGAAGCTTGGCACATTATGAAAATGCCACTTACTTATAACTACTCCATTTTTTAAAAGCAAAACACCTGGATTAGCCCTTACCATACTTTTTAATGGAACTGCATCTGCATAAAAAACTTCAGAGAAAAGGTTATATTTTTTGATGAATTTTTCTGCATCACTAGCCGAACTGGAGGTAAGTAAAACACTTCTGATATTAAATTGCTGCGTGGCATTTAGTGCTAAGGCATTTAAATCACCAATAGCTTTTTCATTCGTATCGTTTAAGTTATAAGCCACAAAAACCAAACTATAATACGGGTTTTCGATCAGCTCTTTTGTATAATCAGTTCCCGATGCATCGGTAATAATCAAATCTTTAATTTTAGGCTCGTACCCTTTTTTAACCAATGTTTTCGAAGGTTCGCCAACAATTTCCCAGTTATCATCTTTCCAGATTTCAGTTTTAAGGTAGTCCTTATCACTCATGTCTTTTTCAGCCTTGGTTTTTTTATTTTTAAGGTGATACATGATTTGAAACTCATCGGGTTTTTCTCCTGGCGGGATAACCATTAAAGAAGGAATATGCGCTCCGACTTTGTAAGGCAGAAAATCGATAACGGGTAAAAAATTATAGGTGTATAAACCAAAAAGCAACGAAACAACTGAAACTACAATTGCAATATTCCGTTGCGATTTCGCCTTTTGGACAGCAGGCTTAATAAAATCCTTTTTAAGGAATATATAAACGATCAGCACCAATAATACAAGATCCTTACCGAAAGATTGCCAAGGCGTAAGTGGAATGGCATCGCCAAAACAACCACAACTGGTTACTACTTTAAAAAAGGCAGAAACAAAAGTTAAAAGGGTAAAGAAAATGATAAGTATCAACAATCCCCAGGAAACTTTTTTACCCCAGAAACCCAGCAAGAGCAATGCGCCTAAAACAATTTCTAAAGTGCAAAGTAAAATCGCTATTCCCGTAGCAATCGGACTTAAAAAACTAATATGAAAGACATCAAAATACTCCTGAAGCTTATAACCAAATCCTAATGGATCATTGGCTTTTATTAATCCTGAAAAGATAAATAGTACCCCGACAAAAATTCTGGAAAAGGTTAAAAGTATATTCTTCATTATTTTACGCCTAGTTTAATTAATGCAAAAACCGAATAGTTTAACATATCCTGGTAATTTGCATTTACACCTTCTGATACTTGTGTTTGCCCTTCGTTATCTTCTATTTGCTTAACTCTAAAAACTTTCTGTAAAATTAAATCCGTTAAAGAGCTGATTCGCATATCTCTCCAGGCTTCGCCATAATCGTGGTTTTTAGCAAACATTAAATCCTTTGTTTCCTGCACTTTGCCATCGAATATCGATTGTACTTCTGCAAATGGCACTTCTAATGGATCATTTTCCGTTAACTCCAATTGCATCATGGCGATAACACAATAGTTAACAATGCCAATATACTCTGGAATAATGCCCTCGCCTACTTTACTTACTTTTTTTTCTTCTAAAGTACGAATGCGCTGCGCTTTAATAAAAATCTGATCGGTGATAGAGCTTGGTCTTAAAATGCGCCATGCAGTGCCATAATCTTTAGTTTTTTTAAGAAATAGTGATCTGCAAACTGCAATCACAGCATCGAATTCAGAAGAGGTATTTGTTTGTGCCAAGGCCAATAATTATTTAGTTTTAGTGTATTTTTGTAGTGGAAAAACAAAAGCTAAAGATACATTTTTAAAGCGAAACCCAAATCCCGAAAGGGTTTAATATGGCAGAAAAAAACTTTTTTGAACCAAAACAAAGCCTAAATATTAAAGGTAAAATCTTCGATTTAAGTAAGCCTAAAGTTATGGGCATCTTAAATATTACGCCCGATTCTTTTTATAACAATAGCCGAACAAATTCGATTGATGAAGCGCTTAGAAAAACGGAAACTTTCTTAAATGATGGCGCAACTTTTATTGATATTGGCGGCTATTCTTCAAGGCCAGGCGCAAAAGATATCTCAACAGATGAAGAACTTGGCAGACTTATTCCTGTAGTTGAGGCAATAAACAAAAATATTCCAGAAGCGATAATTTCTATCGACACCTTTAGAGCAAAGGTAGCAGAAGAAACAATTTTAGCAGGAGCACACATTATTAATGATATTGCTTCAGGCGATATGGATGCTAAAATGTTCGAAACCGTTGCCCGTCTTCAAGTACCCTACATTATGATGCATATGCAAGGTACACCGCAAAACATGCAGCAAAATCCTATTTACGATAATGTTTTATTGGACGTTATTGATTATCTCGTAAAGAAAATCGATATGTTAAAAAAACTAAAAGTTCATGATGTAATTATTGACCCAGGTTTCGGTTTTGGAAAAACGATTGAGCACAACTACGAATTGTTAAATCAAATGCAGGAATTTAAAATTTTCAAATTGCCTGTTTTAGCAGGATTCTCGAGAAAAGGCATGATTTATAAAGTTTTAAAAAATACAGCTGCAGAAGCATTAAATGGCACAACAATTTTAAATACCATTGCACTCCAAAAAGGCGCAAAAATTTTAAGGGTGCATGATGTAAAAGAAGCTGTTGAATGTGTGAAGCTAGTGGAAATGCTGGGATAAAAGGGTTAATTGTTTAAATTGGTTATTTGCTTAAATCGTTAATTACCATTTTCTGCAAAACTTAACTGTTATTTGTTTGAATTGGTTATTTGATAAATTACTACTGTAAAACTGCAGAACAAAACATCTGCCTATTGTTAGGATTGCATTAATGATTAATTAAATTATTATGCATATTTATTCATTTGAAAAACTGGAGACTTGGCAAATAGCCAGAGTTTTCAGAAAAGAAATCTACTTACTTGTCAAGAATTTCCCAAAAGATGAAATCTTTGGCTTAACAAGTCAAATTAAAAGATCAGCAAGTAGCATTGGAGATTGTTTAGCCGAAGGCTCAGCCCGCATCACAGCTAAAGATAAAGCCCATTTTGTTTCAATGTCTTATGCAAGTGCAGTGGAAACAATTAATCATATAATTGGGGCACATGATTTGGGTTATATATCAACTGATGATTATATACTTTTTAGACAAAAGCTCGACCAATTGACTAATAAATTAAATGCATTACGAAAATCGATTTTGAAAAATTAGACATTAATACATAAAAGCTAAACAATTCCCACAATTAACCAATTTAACATCAATTAAAACACTTTCCCAAAAAACAACTATCTTGGCATTGATGAAAAGCTTCGACTTCGATTTTCTTAAATTATCTGTAACGGATGCCGTTGACATTATTTTAGTTGCATTATTAATCTATTACGTTTATACGTTAATTCGTAACACGCTTGCCGTAAATTTATTGGTAGGCATGTTTATTATCACGGTTTTCTACTGGATAGTAAAAGGATTACATATGGAATTGCTAACCACCATCATAGATAAATTTATGAGTGTTGGTATTATCGCGTTGATTGTAATTTTCCATCCAGAGATTCGAAGATTCTTGTTGCTAATCGGAAAAAATGCCTTTTTACAAAAAAATAAAGCCTGGTGGGGTTATTTATTCGGCAGGAAAGAGATAGAAAGAAATAACTTAACACGGATTAAGCCAATTATTGATGCTTGTAAAACGATGAAGAAAACCCGAACAGGTGCATTAATTGTATTTGTTAAGTTTTACGATGAACAATTTTTTGCCAATAGCTGCGAGGTTGTTGATGCTAAAATTTCAAAACGTTTACTGGAAAGTATTTTTCAGAAAAACAGTCCGCTGCATGATGGTGCTGTTGTAATTTCTGAGAATAAAATTAAAAGCGCAAGTTGTATTTTACCCCTAACCGATAACGATCAGTTACCCTCGCAATTTGGACTAAGACACCGCGCTGGAATTGGTGTTTCTGAAACTACAGATGCTGTAGCGGTAATTATTTCGGAAGAAACTGGAGAAATATCTTATGCCAAACAAGGGCGTGTAAGAATGAATGTTTCTTTTGGAGAACTGGAGAAACTGCTTAATAAAGATTTTTAATTAGTTTTTTTAATGTTTGGGTGTTGGTTGGTTAGAATCCTGTAAAGCCAAAAAACTAACCAGCCAAAAGCCAAAAAACTAGCAGTATTGCTCAAAAGCACCGATTAAGTTATCGGCAATCATTTGTGCAGGGCGGCCTTCAATCTGATGACGCTCGATCATGTGTACCAATTTACCATCTTTAAATAAAGCCATTGCTGGTGATGATGGAGGAAAAGGCATCATATAATTTCTTACCTGATCTACTGCTTCTCTTTCCATGCCTGCAAATACAGTAACCAATTTATCAGGATGTTTTTCGTGTGCTGCCGCTGCTCTTGCTGCCGGGCGAGCATTTGCTGCTGCACAACCACAAACCGAGTTTACGACTACTAAAACAGTTCCTTCGCCTTTAATGGCTTGATCTACTTCTTGTGCATTTTTTAATTCTTCAAAACCAACGTTAGTTAATTCCTTACGCATTGGTTCTACTAAATATTCTGGATACATTATCTTTAATTTTTTATTTACAATTTCTACGGTACAAAAATAAGAAAATCGAACAGCATGAGCCATTCGATTTATATTTTTAAGGTAAATTTATTTATTGTAACCCTTTCTCTCTCAATAGCTCTTTCATAACTTCTGGATCTCTTAGTGCAGCCCAACCAAATAAAATTAGCATAGCAACAAGGCAGATGATATAAAGTAGACTTAAGATTGAACCAATTATGCCACAAACTTTACCTGCTTTAGTATTTTTATATGAGGATATTGAGTAATTAGCAGGATTAAGATTATACTTTTTAATATCCGCAGCACTTAAAACCCAAGCGATAATTCCAAAAATTAAGCCTAACCCGTAGCAGCAACAAGCTGGAATTGATAAAATCCCTAAAATTAAAGCGACAGTTGAGTTTGGTAAATTTTGCGGTCCGCCAAATTGATTAAACTGGGGATTTTGCTGAAAAGGTGGCGGAGTTAATGGCGGTTGAGATACTGAGCCAAATGCAGGAACATCATTATTTACTGGATTAACAGGTTGATTTTCTTGCGGATTTCCTTGTTCTTCTGACATAAAGTTAATTTAGTTTATAAGTTGATGGTTGTATATTTTGTAAATGTAATTGATTAGAATAATTACCGCAATAGCTACAAAGGTGATTTTTATAAGTTGAGCGCCAAATTTAAAATCAACTTTAAGGTGAATAAAAGTAAAAACCACGATAAAAATTAATGGTATTGTTGCAGGATACAATTTAAAAGAATCGATAAAATTGCCTTTAAGCAAAGCTAAAACTGATCTTTGTAAGCCGCAGCCAGGGCAATCTATCCCGAAGTGAGATTTAAATGGGCAACTTAACAGGTGTAGACTTAACCAATCTAAAAAGCTATGCATTAGATTCATCAATTGTACCGACTATTTTTTAGCTGACTATCCTTCCAAATTTTATACCGCTCCAGATCTTTAATAACTTGTTTATAAACGAGATTTAATATAAAAACATCATCAATAAAACCTAAAACAGGCACAAAATCTGGTACAACATCAATTGGAGAAAGGAAATAAATTAATCCACCCAGAATGGCTACGATGGAGCGTTTAGGGATTTCGGTGTAATCTCCGTTTACATAATCTTTTGCAACGGCAAAGAGCAACAGCATTTTTGCCCAAACACCTTCCAAATCACTTTTATTCGTAACGGCTTTACCCAGCGCCTCTTTAATGGTATCGCCAGCTTTGGCTTTATCTTTTAATATAACCGAAGCTTTGCTTTCTGATTTTTTGAAGAAATCTAATATTTTCTGCCTGTCCAATTTCATAATTGCTTTATTAAAAAACGATTAAATAGGGAATAAAATATTTAATCTACTGCGCTTTTATCATTTCCAAAATATCGTCTACATACTTCCGCTCGTTGGCTAAACGCGGAACTTTGTGTTGCCCGCCTAACTTATCTTTAGCTTTTAACCAATTGTAAAATGTATTGGCAGGGGCATTATGTACTTTTGGACGACATAAAGCCATATCTTTAAATCGCTTTGCATCATAATCAGAATTAACCTCGCGTAAGGTTTTATCCATCACATCGATAAATTTCTCGAAGTCGTTGGGTTGTTTATCAAACTCAATAATCCATTCGTGTCCACCAGCTTTTTCATCCTTAAAGTAAATCGGTCCTGCTGTATAATCTTTAATTTCTGCACCTGTTTCGCCGCAGGCTTTTGTTAAAGCTTGTTCGGCATTATCGATAATTACTTCTTCGCCAAACGCATTAATAAAATGTTTGGTTCGGCCAGTTATCTTTATTCGGTACGGTGCTAACGAAGTAAATTGAATCGTATCGCCAATCATGTAGCGCCATAATCCCCCATTGGTAGATATCACAATTGCATAGTTTTTATGCAACTCTACCTCGCCCAACAACAATGCTTTTGGATTTTCATCCCCAATGTTTTCCATCGGAACAAATTCATAGAAAATACCATAATCAAGCATTAAAAGCATTTCTTCTGAATTATCCTGATCCTGAATACCAAAAAAACCTTCTGATGCATTGTAGGTTTCCAGATAATACATATCATCAGATGGAATTAACTGCTTAAACTGCTCGCGATAGGGCCCGAAATTTACAGCACCATGAACGTAAAGCTCCAAATTAGGCCAAACTTCAAGCAGATTTTTCTTACCTGTGAGTTCTAAAACCTTTTTAGCTAAAACAATTGTCCATGTTGGCACACCCGAAATACTGGTAACATTTTCCTGAATGGTAGCTTCAGCCATTCTATCCATCTTGATTTCGTAATTATCCATCAGGGCGATAGACATATCTGGAGTGCGATAAAACTCAGCCCAAATTGGTAGGTTTTTAATCAGCACGGCTGATAAATCACCGTAAAAACAATCTTCATTTAGTTGATTAACCTGATGACTTCCACCCAAAACCAAACCCTTTCCAGTAAACATCTGGTTATCTGGCCGATTATTACAGTAAATGGAAAGCATATCTTTGCCGCCCTTAAAGTGGCATTCTTCTAAAGATTCTTCCGAAACTGGTATAAATTTACTTCTATCACTGGTAGTTCCCGATGATTTTGCAAACCACTTTATATCGGATGGCCATAAAATATTTTGCTCGCCATTCAGCATTCGCTCGATGTATGGCTTTAACGTATCATAATTTTGAATTGGAACCCGTTCCTGATATTGATAAGTGGTTAGAATCGTTTTGTAATCGTATTTTTTTCCCCACTCGGTATTTTCAGCACTATCTATTAAAGTATGAAACCACTCCTGCTGAACATCGTGAGGATATTTCATAAAAAGCTCGATCTGATGGATCCGCTTTTTCATTAGCCAGGTAAAAATTGAATTTACAAATGCCATATTAACCCCTAAACTTCTGATTTCTACTACTGATGAACACAGATAAACATTGATTTATTTGTGTTATAATTAATTTCATCTCTTTTTTTGAAGTCATATTATCAGTGCACATCCTTATTTGTGGTTAATATTAAACATCAAAATTCTTACGCTTCAAAACAAAATTCGAACCCAGATAAACTTTTCTTACCATTTCGTTTTCGGCTAACACTTCGGGAACGCCCTGCTCTAAAATTTTTCCTTCGAAAAGTAAATATGCTCGATCGGTAATCGAAAGGGTTTCCTGCACGTTATGATCGGTAATTAAAATACCAATATTTTTATGTTTAAGCTTCGCTACAATACTTTGAATTTCTTCAACAGCAATTGGATCTACACCTGCAAAAGGCTCATCTAAAAGGATAAAATTAGGATTTGCAGCCAAAGCACGGGCAATTTCTGTACGTCTTCGCTCGCCTCCAGATAATAAATCGCCGCGGTTTTTACGAACTTTATGTAAACTGAATTCGTTAATTAATTCTTCCAGTTTATCCCTCTGTTCTTCCTTGCTCATGTTGCTCATTTCCAAAATGGCAAGAATGTTATCTTCTACTGTAAGTTTTCTGAAAACCGATGCTTCCTGAGCTAAATAACCTATTCCTTTCTGTGCACGGCGATACATTGCATCTTCGGTAATGTCTTCTTCTTCTAAAAATATGCGACCTTCATTTGGCTTAATTAAACCAACAATCATATAAAATGAGGTTGTTTTACCAGCACCGTTCGGTCCTAATAAACCAACAATTTCACCTTGGCTTACATTAAAAGAAACATCGTTTACAACAGTACGCTGCTTATATTTTTTAACCAGATTTTCGGCTCTTAATATCATATATAACTTAACAGTTGATGTCGTTGTTGAGTTCTTCGATAAACTCAGGATGACATCTTTTGTAGATTTACTAATTAACTTTTATTCCTTTAATATTTAATTGCAAACGTTTTTTATCACGCCACACATTTTCTTCAATAGTATAACAAACAGAGAAAGGTACTTTTGGTTGTAAAAGTTTTTCAAATTCTGCTAGTCCGAAAGCAATGCCTTCAAAAATACTCGAATTTTGTTGTTTTATATTAACTTTTAAATGATTTGCGCCAACTACCATTGCGTGCTGAGCTAAATAAACATTATGTGTTACAAAAATAGGTGCCATGTTTTCTGGTCCGAAAGGGCCCATTTGTGCCAAAACACGATAAAATTTACCATCAATTTGAGCCAAATCTATTTCCGCATCAATCCGGATCATTGGGATTAATAACTCATCAGTAATACTTGCGGAAACAATTTCTTCAAATTTATCAGCGAAGGCATTAACATTACTTTCCTGCATGGTTAAGCCTGCGGCAAATTTATGTCCACCATATTGATCGAGCAAATGTGCACAACCGCTTAAAGCTTCGTATAAATCGAAACCAACAACCGAGCGACAAGAGCCTGCCACGTGTCCGTTCGACTTGGTTAAAACGATCGTTGGTCGATAATATTTTTCTGTTAAGCGCGACGCTACGATTCCAATTACACCCTTATGCCAGTTTTCATTAAAAACAACGGTTGTTTTTTTATTAATTAAAACTTCGCTGTCGCCTATCAAAGCCAAAGCCTCTCGGGTTATATCCTGATCGTAAGTTTTACGTTCGGTATTTTTTAAGTTGATCAGCTCGCTTTGTTCTGATGAATTGCCATCAACCTGGCAAAGCAACATAGCTACGGCGTGTTTTGCATGATCTATTCTACCTGCAGCATTAATCCGTGGACCTAAAGTAAAAACCACATCGGTAATTGTGTAGTTTTCGGTTTTACCCGAAACTTCCATTAAAGCTCTTAAACCTTCGCATGGATTTGTATTGAGTTTTTTGATGCCATAATAAGCTAAAATTCTGTTTTCGCCAACTACAGGCACAATATCTGCAGCAATGCTTACCATCACTAAATCAAGATATTGCAAATAGGTTTCTTTGGGTAAATTATGCTTTTGTGCATAAGCCTGAGCCAGTTTAAAACCAATTCCGCAGCCAGCCAGTTCTTTAAACGGGTATTCGCAATCCAAACGTTTTGGATCGAGAACAGCTACAGCTTTAGGAAGCTCATCTCCAGGTAAATGGTGATCGCAAATAATGAAATCGATTCCAAAAGTATTTGCATAATCAATTTTATCAATGGATTTTATGCCACAATCTAACGCAATAATTAGCGAAAAACCATTTTCATTTGCATAATCTATTCCAGCATTAGAAATGCCATATCCTTCCAAATATCTATCTGGAATATAGTATTCGATATTTTTAGTGAGTTGAGAAAAGAAACTATAAGCTAATGCAACAGAAGTTGTTCCATCGACATCATAATCGCCATAAATCAGAATTTTTTCATGAGTAGCTAAAGCTGATTCAATTCTTTCGATTGCTAAATCCATATCCTTCATTAAAAAAGGATTGTGAAGATGGTCTAAATCAGGTCTAAAAAAGTCTTTTGCCGAATCGAAATCACAAATATTTCTTTGTACTAATATTTGTGCAAGCGATTTATCTATATTGAGTTGTTCTGCTATTGTTGTTATGGTATCATCATTACAATTTGACGATTGCACCCATCTTTTTTCCATTTATTATATCTCCGAACAGTAAATATACATTTTAATTAAATACGGTTACATAATTTAGACTCACATACGAAAACGAATAAGCAAATAGATTGTTAACTTTGCTGTACAAATTAAATCTTCATATTTTGCAAGTTCACACCCTATTCGAAGGCACATATTCAGTCGATGCATCAAAGAAATTTGTTCCTTTCGATTCTGCTATTCATAGCTTTAAAGATAGACCAGCATCTTTATTTATAAACGTTCAACCTTTTTTAGTTGAGTTAAAAAATGACTTAGTTCTTTTTGATACTGGATTAGGTTTTAGTGATGATCATGGCGAATTAATTCTGCATAAAAATATTCGTAATGCAGGTTTCGACCCTACTGATGTTACTAAAGTTTTAATGTCGCATTTACATTACGACCACTCTGGCGGAATGATTCATAAACTTGGCGATAAAACAGAACTAAGTTTCCCCGATGCTGAATATGTAATTAATCGTGGTGAATGGGAAACTGCTTTCAGCAGCACTTCTTCATCTTACCACACAGATATTTTCGAGTTTATACAACGCAACGCTCAACTTAAATTTGTAGAAGGCGATGGAAATTTAGATGAAACCATTGCTTTTGAATTTACAGGAGCACATTGTCCAAACCATCAGGTTTTTCTTCTATCAGAGGGCAATCAAAAGGTATTTTTTGGTGGAGATGTTTTACCTGAACCTGGCGAATTGATTAAAAACTTTATTGCTAAGTACGATTTCGATGGCCGCAAAGCGATGGAATTACGCAAAGAGTTTGGTAAAAGAGCAGCTGCCGAAAACTGGGAATGTTTATTTTACCACAGCAAAGAACAAGCGACTGGTTTTGTAGATGAAATTGAAGGCGGGTTTAAGATTAGATAAGGGGAATTGAGTTGAAAGATAAAAGCGGAAAGACTAAAGCTGAAAGATAAAAGATTAAAGGTGAAAGATAAAAGCGGAAAGATTAAAGATTAAAGGTGAAAGACTAAAGCGGAAAGATTAAAGCTTAAATAAAAGTTCAAAAGAGCTAAAGCAAAAGTGCAATTGAATATGATTTCATTGCCGTCAGTTTCAACTGACGGATAATAAATGAAGTAACCAGGGCTTTAGCCAAATCCTGCAGTTTGAAAGTCTTTATTTCTTGTAGCTCAGTAAGTACATAAACCCGAAAGCAGCGAAAATACTTTTTACTTGTAGCACCCTTGAATGAAGCATCTGCATCCGATGAAACAGATTAAATCACCATCTGAGAAATCTTAGGACAGCTTAGCTTGTTTATATATTCTTTAAAAATTGTTATTAAAATCTTAGATATAACTTAGATGGTAAAAATCAATTAGCAAAAAAAGGTCTCGATTACATCGAGACCTTTCGTAATTCCGAGACAGGAATAATTATTTTTTAGCTACCAATTTAACAGCTAATTCAAACTCATCGTTAATTGCTTTGTCACCAATGCTATCAAAGAATGATTTTGAACCATATTTAATGTCGTATTTAGTTCTATCAACAACAATTTTACCAGCTAAAGCAGATACAGTACCATCAGCATTAACAGTTACAGTTGCAGGGAAACTTAATGGTTTAGTAATACCTTTAATAGTTAAGTTACCTGCTACAGTTGTACCAGCAACTTTAGTAATAACGAAAGTAGCCGTTGGGAATTTAGCTGTACCGAAGAAATCATCAGCTTTTAAGTGACCTTCTAATTTAGCACTACCATCAGCATCTTTAATTGAGTTCATATCGATAGTGAAAGTACCACCTGTAACTTTTTTACCATCAACATTTAAAGTACCTGATTGTAAAGCGATTGTTCCGTTGTGAGAACCTGTTACTTTTTTACCAACCCAAGTAATGGTCGATTTTGCTGCATCTACAGTGTAAGTAACTGGTTTAATAGTTGTAAAAGCTGATAAAGACACAACTGCAACTAATAAAAAGATTGAAGAGATTTTTAATTTCATTTTCTGGTTTTTTATAATTTGATACAAAGATATATTAACGTTCGGTAATCTGTTATTGACCTATGTTAAGTTTTTCAAAAATAGTCGATTTATTTAAAATCATTCTATTGACTAAAAAATATTGATGAGGTTTAATCGGAGTTCGTTTAAAAATGATTTGAAAAGCAAATTCCGCAAATAAATTAACGTTAGTCGGGCTTTACGCTGTATCTTTTAGCTTTTTCTTCGACTGCGCTCAGAATGACAGCTTAAAAGTATATCGCTTCAATCCCGTTTAAATAACAAAAACTATTGCTACTAGGTAAAGTTGTAAAACGCCTAATTGTTATTTCGCTATATTAGTTTTCTCAAAACAAAGAAATGAATCACAACGCAAAATCAATCCGTCCGTTTATTGGTGCTAAAGATTTCGAAGCATCGAGAAGTTTTTACCGCGATTTAGGTTTCGAAGAAATTACTTTAGGCAATCAAATGTCTGTTTTTAAAAGTGGAGCAATGGCTTTTTACTTGCAAAATGCCTACGTTAAAGATTGGGTAGATAATACCATGATTTTTATGGAGGTTGATGATGTATCTCGTTTTTATCAGGAACTTTTAGCTTTAGATTTAACCGCAAAATATAATGTTAAAGTAACACCAATTCGAAATGAAGATTGGGGAAGTGAATGTTTTTTACATGATCCTGCAGGGAATTTATGGCATTTTGGACAGTTTAGTTGAACTTATTACGCTCTGTCAGTTTACAAAATGTGTCATTCTGAATGCAAATGAAGAATCTACAATCGATTAGCACTGTCTAAAATTTAACGAAGTAAATTAGTTTGGTAATTTAATAAGGTAGTTTTTCATTGCCTGGAGATTTTTCGTTCCTCAGAATGACAAAGAAAAATTAAACAAAAATGTCGTCATTGTAAGGTACGAAGTAATCCTTGCAACAAAATAAATTGCTTCGTACCTCACAATAACGATTATTGTAATCTTAAAATTTAACCGAATTCAGCTTCTTATCAACAAGCAATCCATCAACAGCTTTTAAATCAAATTTAATATTTCGCTTAGCTTTCAGTTTTATAATAAACAATTCTTGCGTACCATTGAGTGTTTCTTTTTCGCCGACATTAACAAAAGTAGGATAAAGCACTTTCTTACCATCCGTATGTAGCCTATCGTTTGTTAGGTTTTCCATAGCTTTTGTTCCAACTATTTTTATGCTTTCAAATTCATAATCTTGCGAATTGTAAGGCAAAGCAAAACCCAGTGCATTTACCGAATGTAAATCAGTCCCTTTCACTTTAATTTCAATCGTTTCACCTTTATTATAAGCTTGTTTTGAAGTTGAAATTTCAATTTTACCAGAAACTTTATCTATGTTATTACTTCCTACTCCGCTCTCTAACTGGGTAGCCACAACAGAAATATCATAAGCATCGATTACATTATTTTTGTTTATATCGCCATTGCTTATATAACCTTCAAAATCGGCATCACCTTTTTTCAGTCCAGTATAATTAATGTACGAGGTTAAATCATTTCTATCAATTAAACGGTCATTGTTAATATCGCCAGGCAAATAACTTTCTGTTCCAGGCACTTTAAAAACATATAACTCTCTACCCGATCCGAAGCCACCTACAGCATCGGTAATGGCAATTTTAATATACCTCGCGCTTGGCTGGCCGCTAAAGGCAAAGGTTTTTACATCGCCATTATTTTTCCATTCAAAAGTTCCTGCGGTTGTCCACGTTTCTTTATTATTGCTATAGTAAATTGTACCTTTTAATAAAATACCGTTCCCTCTGCCCCAGCGAGGAACGTAGTTAAATTTCTCTAATTGATTAACTGATTTCAAATCCATCACCAAATCGAAAGGAACTGATTTAGTGCCCCATGCAGTATGCCAAATAGTACTTTCATCGAAATCGAAAAGATTTTCAATGCCTGAGCTCTCCTGATTTTTGGCGGTAGTTTCGCCAACAATGCCTTGAATGGCAAATTGCAAAGGGTTGGGTTTTGTTTTCCCACTAAATGTTTCCCAATTCGAATTCCCATCTTTATTTACAGCACGAATCTTAAATGAATAGTCGGTTTTAGGGTTTAAGCCATCGAAAACCAATGTCGTATCCTTAATGGTACTGTAATTCATATTGTCGAATTCGATTTCGTAATAATCAGCGTTATCCACTTTGCTCCAACTTGGTTTTAAGCTAAAAGCTTCACTATTTTTATCGGGTATTGCTATATGCTTTGGTGCGGATAGCGATCCTGTTTTTATCTTTTGTTTATTTACAGGCTGGAATACAAAACCTTGAACTTCTACTAAAATTTCATTCAAAGTAATATCAGCAGCTGCTAATTTCACCAACAATTGAGGGGTTTTAGTTAAAACACGCTTTTCGAAATCGCTACCTTTTGTGGCAAATTGATTTAAATTTGGAGCAACATCGTAGAAATAAACGTTTTCCAGTTTTGAAAAATCGCCCAACGAATTAACTTCTTTAAGTTTAACCTTCTGTTTTCCAATTTTAGCAGAAATAGACTTAGGTTTCTCGGTTAGATTGATACGTAAAACGGTAGCTTTTACTTTTTCGAAGCCAGTAAAACTACCTTGTGCAGCGTGAATATGAATATCTAACTTGTCATCCGCATTGCTTTCTATTAAAGTAGATACACCTTTCTCATATTTATAAGCTTCAGTTGTACCATCGTCGTCGTACTCTGTAAAAGAAGTTTTTCCAGCTGGATAAAACTCATATATCCGTAATTTCTTATTGATTTCTGAAACATTATTATTAGGATTAACCATCGGAATAATCGCTCCATTTTTTACAAAAACAGGCAGTTTCCAAATTGGGGCATCGAAGTTATTAAGGATTCGATTACCATCATATTTTTCACCTGTGAAATAATCAATCCAAACGCCTTCTGGCAAGTAAATTCCATCTCTAATATCATTTCCTTTTTCATCTGCTTTTGTTGCTTGATAAATTGGCGCAACTAAAAATGATGGTCCATATAAAAACTGATATTGCGTTGCCTTACCCTGAGTATAAGCATTCGGATATTCTAAAAACATGGCCCGCATAATTGGCAAACCATTTAATGCCTGTTTTGCAATGTTGTAAGAATAAGGTAAAAGCTCCGATTTCAGTTTTAAATAAGTTCGGTTAATCGATGTAGCAGATTCTCCCAAAGCATGTGGATATTTTTCGTTCGAGCCCCAACCATCCATATTTAACTGCATGGGGGTAAAAGCTTTCCACTGAAAATCTCTAGCATTAATTATTGGACTTTTGCCACCAAAAATACCATCCATATCAGAGGTAATATTCGGTTGACCTGATAAACCTGAACCGATATAAGTTGGAATATGAAAACGGATATATTCCCAAACACCACCAGTTTGATCGCCGCTCCAAATGGTTGCATAACGCTGTGTTCCTGCCCAGCCATCCAATGAAATAATAAATGGTCTGCTATTTTTTCCATAATCAGGCATTATTTTTCCAACATCGGCCACACCATTTAAACCAAAAGAATAACCAGCACCAACCCAAGCCACGTCGGTTTTCAGTACGCGAACGCCTGCATCTCTTACTTCTTTAATTATATCTCTTTGCAAAAGCGGACTTACCTCAGGTTTCGGATGCAAATCTGATTGTGTCCATAAGCCAATTTCAACACCATTTGTCCTGGCGTAATCGCCAAAACTTTTCAAGTTTTGAATATTTCCATCTAAAGTTTGGGTTTGGCCATAACCAGCGCCATAGCCATCATTTGGCAATATCCAACCAAGTGGCATATCGTGCGCTTTGTAACGATCGATAACTGCCCGAGCAGAAAACTGATAATTATTCTTCTCCCCGTTTAGCGATTCTTTTATTCCGCCGTTATCTTTCTGACTTTCCTTATATTTTTTTCCGTCTTCGAACGTAATACCTGTAGAATCTGCTTTCCAAAAATCGCGATTGTAAGCATTTAAATGTCCTTCGTAAAATCCAAATTTTGGCAAAAGAACTGGGTTGCCCGTTAATTGATAAAAATCATTTAACAAAGGAACTGCACCAGCATTAACCATTACAAATAAATCGAGGTAATTGGTTTCGTGAGTTAATTTTACAATTCCTTTTTCTTTCGACCCGAAATCATACTTACCTTTTTTGAAAGTATAAAACATAATGCCATAGCCATTGCTAGACCAGTAAAATGGATTTGGAGAGGCTACGCCCCCATCTGTCCAGCTGTTTTGATTTTCGATAGCAATAGCTTCCCCTTTATGAGAAAAACGACCATTTTGAACACCTCCACCATAAAAGTATTCTTGCGGATTTTCTTTTAAAATTAACACCACACCTTTCTTTTCGAACGCAATTGGTTTTAATAATTCTAATACCGTGGCTTTGGTTTTTAGATTTATAACCTTAAGTAGCGAAGTATTTTTATCTATCTCTACATCAACCAAATTTGTTGTAATGGAAATTTGGCTTTTATCATCCTTAAACGAAAGACTAGAAAGTGATTTTCTTGGATTATCGACTAAAATTTTAGCATCAGGTTTTGCTGCTGGATCACGGAGAACTCCTCCTGTATTATCTTGAAACAAGCGAAAAATATTCTCGTTATAAAAATCGAAGAGCAGTTTTTCGTTATTCGCATACAGTACCTCAACAGTAGTTGAATTGATTTTTTTAGCACTAACTATTTTAATTGGCTCCTTCTCTTTTTGCTCATCTTGAGCATAACTATATGTTGCTGATAAAACCAAAAAAAAGGAAAGCAGCATTTTTTGGTTTCGTTGAAGTATTAGAAATAAATTCATCATTATTTTAAGTTTGGCTAGTATTTTTATGTTTAAAAAAGCTTTCACAACAGTGTAAAAGCTGGTTTTAAATGGCTGACTTAGCCTTTGATAAAATTAATAAAAGCAGATTCAATTAGTCCTAGTAATGAGAATGATACGAAAACGTTTGCGTAAGAAGCGCATTTGTTATTACTTGAGATCGTTACTTTCTCTTTAAACCTGCCCCCACAACAGAAATACTTGCAAAAAAAATCTGCAAAGTTTTATGAAAATGATTCATAAATTTGCAGATGATTGGTTCGTGTGGACACCAAACCAAGGCCGTAGTCGTAAAATCAAAATCGTCTTTTAGACTGAAACGCAACGAAATGGAGAAATCTTTGAACCTAAGTTTTTCATTATAAAGATTTCTCGGCTTCGCTCGAAATGGCAACAAAAAAAAACTCGCAGATGATTGGTTCGTGTGGACACAAACCAAGGCCGCAGCCAAAAAATCAAAATCGTCTTTTCGACTGAAACGCAATGAAATGGAGAAATCTTTGAACCTAAGTTTTTCATTATAAAGATTTCTTGGCTTTGCTCGAAATGACGACCAAAAAAACTCGCAGATGATTGGTTTGTGAGGACACAAACCAAGGCGGGGGTTTATGCTATAATTATTGCAAAACGGATACCAATCGGAATAGAATCATTTTATTGGACATTCGATTTCAAAAAAAATCTGCAAGTCGTATGAAAATGATTCATAAAACTTGCAGATGACTGGCTTGTGAGGACACAAACCAAGGCTATGATCCGTCTCGCCTGCTTACAGCAGGCAAACAATGACGGAGTTCGCTTTGGAAAGGAAAAACCTTAAACCCTAAACTCTAATCCTTAAGGAACTATTTCTTCTAAATAACTCTCCACTGGTGGACAAGCACAAATTAACGATCTATCGCCGTGGCTATCGTTTACACGACCAACCGATGGCCAAAACTTGCGTTCCAACACATAAGGAAGCGGGAAAGCAGCAGTTTGACGGCTGTAAGCATGTTCCCATTCGTTAGCTGTAATTACTGAAACGGTATGAGGTGCATTTTTCAATGGATTATCAACCTTATCAAAAGTTAAATTTTCAACCTGATCTATTTCCTTTTTAATAGCGATTAGTGCATCACAGAAACGATCTAACTCATGTTTAGGCTCAGATTCTGTTGGCTCAACCATTAAAGTACCTGCAACAGGGAAAGAAACCGTTGGTGCATGGAAACCATAATCCATTAAACGTTTTGCAATATCAGTAACTTCAATTCCGAAAGCTTTGAAAGAGCGGCAATCTAAAATCATCTCGTGTGCACAACGACCCTGAGCACCTGAATAAAGCACTGGATAGTGTTGCTCTAAACGAGTTTTCATATAATTTGCGTTTAAAATCGCATATTTTGTAGCGTTGGTTAATCCCTCTGCACCCATCATAGCGATGTAAGCATGTGAAATAATCAAGATTGAAGCTGAACCCCATGGTGCAGATGAAACTGCAGAAATTGATTTTCCTTTATCGATATCTACCACAGCGTGACCGGGAAGATAAGGAACCAAGTGTTTTGCAACACCGATTGGACCCATACCTGGACCACCACCACCGTGAGGAATACAGAAAGTTTTGTGCAAGTTTAAGTGGCAAACATCTGCACCAATATTAGCTGGACTTGTTAAACCAACCTGGGCATTCATATTTGCACCATCCATATAAACTTGTCCACCGTTAGCGTGAATCGTTTCACAAATTTCGATTATGCTTTCTTCGAATACACCGTGAGTTGATGGATAAGTTACCATCAAACAAGATAGATTGTCTTTATGTAATTCTGCTTTTGCTTTTAAATCTTCCACATCGATGTTACCGTTTTCCAACGATTTTACAACAACGATTTTCATATCAGCCATTGCTGCAGAAGCAGGATTTGTACCGTGAGCAGATGCAGGAATTAAAGCTACGTTACGGTGGAAATCACCTCTATCTTGGTGGTAAGCACGAATAACCATCAAACCAGCGTACTCGCCTTGAGCACCAGCGTTTGGCTGTAAACTCATGGCAGCGAAACCAGTAATTTCACTTAACCATTTATCCAGTTCGTTGAAAACCGAATAATAACCTAATACTTGATCAGCTGGCGCAAACGGGTGTACGCGACCAAAGTGAGACCAGGTTACTGGAATCATTTCTGCAGTTGCGTTCAATTTCATTGTACAACTTCCCAAAGCAATCATCGAGTGGCAAAGCGATAAATCTTTCGCCTCTAAAGATTTAATGTAACGCAACATTTCATGCTCCGAATGGTGCGAGTTAAAAATTGGGTGTGTTAAATATTCAGAAGTACGCTGTAAAGCTGATGGAATTACGGTTTCAACATTTTCAACAACTTCTACCTGATCAGCGGCTACTGCTTTTACTTTAGCGAAGATTTTAGCGATTAAAGCAATGTCTTCAAAAGTGGTAGTTTCATCGATTGAAATAGTAGCAACATTACCAACATAGTTTAAGTTGATTTCGTTATCTAAACAACCTGAATGAATGCCACCTTTTAAATCGCCTAAATCGAAACGAATCGTATCAAAATAAGCTGAATTTAATTGCTCGTAACCTAAACCTTTAAGTGTTGAGACTAAACTTACCGCCAAACCATGTGTGCGTTCTGCAATAGCTTTTAAACCTTTCGGACCGTGATAAGCCGCGTAGAAACCAGCCATAATAGCCAACAATGCTTGTGCAGTACAAATGTTTGAAGTTGCTTTATCTCTACGGATATGCTGCTCGCGGGTTTGCAAAGCCATACGTAAAGCGTAATCGCCATGGCTATCGATGGTTACACCAATAATACGACCTGGGATTGAACGCTTATATTCGTCTTTAGTTGCAAAGAACGCAGCATGTGGACCACCAAAACCCATCGGAATACCGAAGCGTTGAGTTGTTCCTACAACAATATCCGCTCCCCATTCGCCTGGAGGCGTTAATAAGGTTAAGCTTAAAATATCAGCCGCAACTGTTAATTTAATATTTTGATTATGTAATTCAGAAGCAAAGTTTTTATAATCGAAAACCTCACCATTACCTGCAGGATATTGAACAATCGCACCGAAGAAATCTTCCGTAGCAACGAAATCTAAATGACTTCCAATAACCAATTCGATACCGTAAGGATTAGCACGGGTTTTTAAAATATCTATCGTTTGAGGAAAAACTAATTCCGAAACAAAGTACTTTTTCGCAGCTTGATTTTTACGCGTGCTGTATTGCATAAACATCGCCTCAGCTGCAGCCGTACCTTCATCTAAAAGAGATGCATTGGCAATTTCCATTCCAGTTAAATCAATAACCATCGTTTGGAAATTCAACAATGCCTGTAAACGACCTTGAGCAATCTCCGCCTGGTATGGCGTGTATTGCGTGTACCATCCTGGATTTTCGAAAACGTTACGCAAAATTACACCTGGCGTAATCGTATCGTAATAACCCTGACCGATAAAGCTTTTGAAAACTTTATTTAACAACGAAGTTTGTTTTAAAGCACCAAGATATTCAGTTTCTGATTTCGCTGCAGGCAAATTTAGAGGTTGTTTTAACCTAATCGCCGTCGGAACAGTTTGTTCAATTAGCTCATCAATAGAATTTACGCCAACAGTCTGCAACATTTCAGCAGTATCTGCCTCATTTGGTGCAATATGACGATTTTGAAAATCTTCCTTGTAATGGATATTTAAGCTCATGCGGGTATGAATAATAAATTTGCTGCAAAGGTAGCAAAAAGCCAAGTATTTTTAAACAGGAAAAGCACCTCAAATCGTCATATTTTCGTAGCTATACATCAGATAAAATCTACGTTTTTAGTAGGATAAGTCAATTTTTAAATAATTTCAAAATTATATAAGGATAGGTGAAACTTTAGCTTTTAAAAATTCTGTTTTAAGGATTTGAACATATAGAAAGTTAAAGTAATTTAAAATTCGTATTCGATCTACAAACAACCCAATAAGCTTACTAAACACCTTGTTTAGAAGTCATTTTGTGGAAAACATTAACTCATAATCTCTGTTACAAGCAATATCTTCGTTTAAAATCTAAACTAATGGAAAACTTCAAAATTATTGGCATTTCGGTTGAAACCAAAAACCAAAATAGCCAGGCGGCAACTGATTTAGGGCAACTTTGGGGAAGGTTTTATAATGAACAAATTTTCAATAAAATACCAAATAAGGAAAGCGAAGAAGTTTACGCCGTTTATACCGATTACGAAAGTGATTATACTGGAAAATACACCACGATTATTGGGCAAAGGGTAAATTCATTAGACAATATTCCTGATGGATTGGTTGGGAGAGAAATTAATAATGAAAGGCTTTTAAGATATGTTGCAAAGGGAGAAATGCCGAATGCGGTTGTAGAAACCTGGAAAGAGATTTGGGCAAATAATATTGCTTTATATCGTACATACAACGCCGATTTTGAGGTGTATGGTGAAAAATCTCAAAATGGAAACGAATCGGAAGTAGAGATTTATATTGGGATAAGGTAATTTATATTATGTATCTATTATCTGTTGGTTGAAACCAACTGGATTGAATATGAAAAAAGACAAATAAAAGCAATTTTACACTTTTGGGTTTGAACACTGAACGCATTAAGATTGCTTCATAACCTCGCAATGACGACCGACGTCAAAATCCCTAAACCCACTAGGGCGGCAATAAACTCAAATAGTAATTCAAACCTAATTTAACCAAACCTGACAGTAGCAAAAACACTTTTTGTTTTGCTGACTTAAATAAAGAGCAACTTCTTGACTCCTCGCAATTACGATAATAGGAACGCAATTGCATCCACAAAAAGATTGTAGCAAATGGCAGGACTGCTGTAACTGAAGAATTACTGAAGCACCTTTTCTAATAATTAAATTTTGAAGCAAGATTTCCACGTTGCCCCGTCCACAATGACAGTTTATCTGTTTTAGTTTTCAGTTCAAAAAATATCATTATTCAATCCACTTAAACGTTTTATTAAAAAATTTTAAAGAAAATTTAAAAAACATTTGCATTTTAAAAAAATAATCTCCTACTTTACGGTGTACAAAGTACACAAAGACGATATGAATTTTAACACATCAATTATTACAACGATTATTATTACCACCGGAGAAAATCAGGGAGGCTAATTTGTTGTAAATTGAAAAAATATAAAAACAGAAAGCGTCCCGACACAAATCGGGGCGCTTTTTTTTTACCCAAAACCATTGAAAACTGCATAAACCAAAATTAATTAACAAACCCGCAAGGTTCATTTAAACTAAAAAAAATGAAAGTATTAAAATTCGGCGGCACATCCGTAGGTTCGGCCGAGAACATTAAAACCCTCTTACGCCTGGTTGGTGAAGAAAAACAGAAGAACAATCCGATAGTTGTATTATCGGCAATGAGTGGCGTAACTAATTTGCTTACCGATATGGCTGAAATGGCCGAGCGTGGCGAGGATTACGACGTACATTTAAAAGAAATTGAGGCTAAACATTTTGCTGTTATCCGCTCGCTTTTACCAGCGGCAGCTCAAAACCCAGTATTTACCCGCTTAAAAATCTTTTTTAATGAGTTAGAAGATTTATTGCAGGCAGTAACCAATTTACGTGAGTTGAGTTTGCAAACGAAAGACCAGATTTTAAGCTACGGTGAACGCTGCTCGAGTTTTATGATTGCACATATTGCAGCTCAAAGTTTTGGCAATGCAATGTATGTGAACGGTGCTGAATTAATTAAAACCGACAGCAACTTCGGCCAGGCAAAGGTTGATACCGAATTAACAGAGATCTTAATTAACGACTTTTACCAGGCCAACGAAGATAAAGTGCTTTTCGTTACTGGTTTTATTGCCAGCAACGCAGCGGGTAGAGTTACTACGCTAGGTCGCGGAGGTTCTGATTATACCGCGGCGGTTTGGGGCGCTGCCTTAAATGTCGAGGAAATCGAAATCTGGACAGACGTAAACGGCATGATGACTGCCGACCCCCGCATTGTTAAAAAAGCATTTTCTTTACCAGAATTGAGCTATACAGAAGCAATGGAATTGAGTTATTTTGGAGCGAAAGTGATTTATCCGCCAACGATGATTCCTGCGTTCATGAAAAAAATTCCAATTGTAATTAAAAATACTTTCGAGCCTGATTTCGGAGGAACTTATATTAAAAGCGATGTAAAGTCTTCGAGTTTACCCATTAAAGGCATCTCATCGATCGACCACATTAGTATCATCAACCTAACTGGAAGCGGTATGGTTGGTAAGGCTGGTTTTAGCGGCCGATTGTTTTCTTTGCTTTCTCGTGAGCAAATTAATGTAGTTTTGATTACGCAGTCATCTTCAGAACACAGTATAACTTTCGCAGTTAAACCGACAGATGCCAGCCAGGCAATCAGCTTAATCAAAAAAGAATTTGAACTGGAATTAGATGCTAAAAAACTGGAACTTCCAGAGGTTGAAAACAACCTGGCTGTTTTAGCTATTGTTGGCGAAAATATGAAACGCACACCAGGTATGAGTGGTCGTTTGTTTAATGCTTTGGGTCGTAATGGTATTAACGTTAGGGCGATTGCACAAGGTTCTTCAGAATATAACATTTCGGTAATTATCAGTAAAGATGATTTATCAAAAGCAGTAAATGCGGTGCATGATGCATTCTTTACCGACTTAAAACGTACACTGAATATTTTTTGCTTAGGAACAGGAAATATTGGCAAAACTTTGTTCAATCAATTGAAAGAGCAAATGCCGTTCTTGGCGGCCAATAATGATTTACAGGTTAAGGTTGCGGGAATTTGTAACACCAGAAAAATGATTTTCAATGCAGAAGGTTTGTCGCTGGAAAATTGGGAAACTGAATTAAGCAGCAATGGAACGCAGGCAGATTTGGCCACTTTTGTAGCTAAAATGAAAGCCATGAATTTGCCAAACTGTGTTTTTGTGGATAATACCGCAGCAGAAACGCCAATTGAATTTTATCAGGGTGTTTTTGAAAGTAGCATTTCGGTGGTTACTTGTAATAAAAAAGGTAATTCTGCCGATTTTGCTCAATACAAATCTTTTAAAGATACCGCCCGTAAATTCGGCGTAGATTTTTATTATGAAACTAATGTTGGTGCAGGTTTACCGATTATCCGCACTTTAAAAGAGTTGATGGTGAGTGGGGATAAAGTTGCCCGCATCGAAGCGATTTTATCTGGAACGATTTCTTACATCTTCAATAACTTTAAAGGAGAAGCTGGTTTTTACGAAACCGTAAAAGAAGCACAGGAATTGGGCTATACCGAACCAGACCCACGCGACGATTTAAATGGAAAAGATTTCATGCGTAAAATGTTAATTCTGGCTCGCGATGCAGGCTATCCTTTAGAAGCTGCTGATGTGAAAATTGACAATATTTTACCTGAGGCTTGCTTAAACGCAACATCTGTTGAAGATTTTTATAACGAATTACAGGCGAACTCGGCTTTCTTCGAAGATCTGAAAAACAAAGCTGCAAACGATGGTAAAGTCTTACGTTACATCGGGAAACTGGAAGATGGCAACGTAGAAATCAGCTTGCAAATGGTTGATGATAGCCATCCTTTCTATATGCTTTCGGGAAGTGATAATATTATCTCGTTTACCACAGACAGGTACAAATCTCGTCCGCTAGTGGTAAAAGGCCCTGGTGCTGGTGCAGAAGTTACGGCCGCAGGTGTTTTTGCAGATATTATAAATGTTGGGCAGAACCCATAAACCCCCTAGCCCCCTAAAGGGGGAACTAAAGGCGTGATGGAAAGAGAAAGAAACTAAAAAGCCAATAGCCTTGGATTTAATCCTTAGGCAGTAAAAAAATAAATAGAAAATGTCAAATAACAATATAAGCCCTGCTGAAACATTAGACATGAACAATGGAAATACAACTCCAATTTTAGGGGGACAGAGTGTTAGAGTTTTCGCTCCTGCAACTGTTGCCAACGTAGTTTGCGGTTTCGATGTACTGGGTTTCGCTGTTAATGAGCCTGGCGATGAAGTTGAAATGCGCTTAACCGATACGCCTGGTGTGATCATAAAAAGGATTACTGGCGATGATGGAAAATTACCTTTAGATGCTGCAAAAAATACAGTAAGCGCCAGCGTTCAACATTACTTGCAACACATTAACCGATTGGATGTTGGTGTTGAAATCGAATTACATAAGAAGATGCCTATTGGAAGTGGTTTAGGCTCGAGCTCCGCAAGTACGGTTGCTGGTTTATTTGCCATTAACAAACTGATGGGTGATTTATTAACCCCTAAGGAGCTGGTTCCTTTTGCGATGAAAGGCGAAGAACTTGCTTGCGGTTATGGTCATGCAGATAACGTTGCACCTGCAATAATGGGTGGTTTTGTTTTAGTTAGAAGTTACGAACCATTGGATGTAATTTCATTACCAACACCTGCTGGAATGTATGCCGCAATTGTTTATCCACAAGTTGATGTACCTACAAAAGATGCCCGCCAGATGATTCGTAGCAAGGTATTTTTAAAGGATGCAGTAACCCAATGGGGAAATGTTGCAGGCTTAGTTAGCGGGTTATTCATGAATGATTTTGATTTAATCGGCCGCAGCATGAAAGATGTTTTGGTAGAACCAACACGTTCGATCCTGATTCCAGGCTTCGAAGAAATGAGAAATCTAGCTATGGAAAATGGTGCAATTGGTTTCGGAATTTCAGGTTCGGGCCCATCAGTTTTCGCCTTAACCAAAGACGAGGAAACCGCAAAAAAAATAACCAAAGCCCAACAGCAACACTTACATAAACTTAATATTAACAGCAAAGCTTACGTTTCTTCGGTTAACGCCGAGGGACCGAGGGTAATTTAAGTAATAAGTTTTACGTGATAAGTCAGCTTGTGCAAAGCTTCACGTAAAACTTAGAACCTACAACTTAAAACATGAAACTATACTCAACCAACAATAAAGATTTACGTGTTTCTTTTAAAGAAGCCGTTTTTAATAGCATGCCGCAGGATAAAGGCTTATATATGCCTGTAGAAATTCCGCAATTGGATGCAGATTTTATCCAAAATATTGAACAATATTCTTTACCAGAAATCGCTTGCAAAATCGCATCAACTTTGTTGAAAGATGAAATTCCTGCTGACGATTTAAAGGCTTTGATTGATGATGCGATTAACTTCGAAGCACCAGCCGTAAAACTTGATGATAAAACTTTTGTACTGGAACTTTTCCATGGCCCATCACTGGCTTTTAAGGATTTCGGAGCACGGTTCATGAGTCGTGTAATGGCTTATTTTTTAAAGGATGGAGAACAATTATTGGATGTTTTGGTTGCCACCTCTGGCGATACAGGTGGCGCTGTAGCTCTGGGTTTTTTAGGTGTACCAAATACTCGTGTAACTATTCTTTATCCAGAGGGAAAAGTGAGTCCGATACAAGAGCTGCAATTAACCACAAACGGACAGAATATTAGAGCCATTGAGGTAAAAGGAACTTTTGATGATTGCCAGGCCCTGGTTAAACAAGCATTCGCTGATGATGAACTGAATGCAAAATTTCGTTTGACTTCTGCAAATTCGATTAATATTTCGAGATTAATTCCGCAAACTTTTTATTACTTCAACACTTATGCACAGCTGAAAAAACAAGGCTTAAATGATGTAATCTTTTCTGTTCCAAGTGGAAATTTTGGCAACATCGGCGCTGGTTTATTGGCTTATAAATTAGGCTTACCAGTAAAACAATTTATCGCTGCAACAAACGTAAACGATACGGTTCCACGCTTTTTAGAAACTGGCGTTTATGAAACCAAACCATCAACTCAAACCTATTCTAACGCGATGGATGTTGGTGCACCAAGTAATTGGATTCGCATTATGGATTTGTTTAACAATAATGTTGATGCTTTGAAAAAGGTTGTTACTTCTTATCGTTTCAATGATGAAGAAACCCTTGAAGGCATTAAAGAAATCGATGCTAAATTTAATTATGTTGCTTGTCCGCACACCGCAATTGCTTATTTAGCCATTGAAAAATTCAGAAAAGAAAATCCTGCTGATGAAAGTGCTGCTGTATTCTTATCTACCGCTCATGCTTGCAAATTCCCAGATATCTTCCCTCAAGATATTGCAGCAAAAATTGAAATACCAGAACAGGTTACTGCTTTAGAGAGCAAACTGCAACATGCAGATAAATTAAATGCTGATTTTGAAATATTTAAAAGTTATTTATTAGATAAAGCTTAATCTTGGGTGGATTATAAATCCACAGAAATAACGGTCGAGATTGCAAATCTCGACCAACTTTATAGGCTAGTCGCAACATGTTAGTTGGGGATTTGAAATCCCGACTTAAAAACTAAGGATTTTTAATCCTGTGGAATCAGTTATTGTTTCGGAACCAGAACATTATAACTATAGCTCGGCGATAAACTATAGTGGTGGATTAGAGATAATTGAAGTTGTTTATTTGTAAAATCATGGGTGGATTAGAAATCCAAAATATAATAGACGAGATTGCAAATCTCGACAAACTTTATGCTAGTCGGGATTTGCAATCCCGACTTAAAAACTAAGGATTTTCAATCCTTAAAACACTTGCTCAATTCGAACAACACTTTCATTCCCAGTTCTGTCGATTGCAGTAACGGCTATTCCCTGTAACTTCTGAGAAACCAATTTTGCTGCATCGGCAAATATGGATTTTGGAACCTGTAAAAATCTGCTTTTATAATTCAGAATAACGTAACTCCATTTACCACCGTAGTTGGTATAAACAATATATTTAAAATCATCCTTTTCATAAGCAGGGTTCCACTTAATATAAATATCCGTCGTTCGATCTTCTATGGAAACTTTAGGTGCAATCGGTTTTTCATTATCCAGCCAAGGCGATTCAGGCACCAAAGCTTCATTTTTATATGGGCCTTTAAGTAAATCATTTCGTAAACTTTCGTGGGTTAATAAAGCAGCAATGCTCCAATGCGCTGCACCTGGCGATTTTGGCAGGATACCTCTGGTAATCATAATTTGATTAATAATTTCATCGCTATTTTTATCTCCGCCACCAATTCCGCTGTTCATTCCAGGCCAAAGATGCCTTTGTTTAGTGTTCTCTGATTGCCACCAACCTAGCAGCACAGGAAAACTTTGAGGAATGTTGTTTACTTGCCAATATAACTGAGGCATAAAATAATCGATCCAACCCTCATTTAGCCAAAGTTTCGCATCCGCATAAAGTTTATCGTATTGGTCGAATCCTTTAATAGATTCAGGGAAGCCTGGACGCCAAATTCCAAAAGGACTTATGCCAAATTTTACTTGTTTTTTTTCTTCTTTTATCGTTTTATAAATTCTTTGAATAAATACATTAACCTGTTCTCTTCGCCAATCTCCACGTTCTAATCGGCCTCCAGTTTTTTGATACTCAGCATAACTTGCCGAATCGGGGAAATCTTCTCCACCATTATATTCAGCATAAGGATAAAAGTAATCATCAAAATGAACACCATCAATATCATAACGTTTCACTATATCTTTAACTACGGCAGCCGATAAATCTTGTGTTCCTTTTTTTGAAGGATCAAGCCACCAATAGCCCTGTTTTAATTTATACACCAGTTCTGGGTGTTTTTTAACAACCGAAAACTTAGATGGCTGACCTCCAGAAATATGATGAGCACGATATGGATTTAGCCAAACATGTAGTTCTAATCCCCTGTCATGAGCAGCTTCTATCCAAAATTCTAGCGGATCGTAATAAGGTTTAGGAGCCTGCCCCTGCTTTCCAGTTAAAAAGTAAGACCAAGGCTCAATATTACTCTTGTATAAAGCATCGGCTTGCGGCCTAACCTGAAATATTACCGCATTGAAGTTATTTTTCTTCAACATATCCAGCAAAGCGATGGCCTCATCTTGCTGTTGCTGCGTAGATAAACCTGGTTTACTAGGCCAGTTGATATTAGCAACCGATGCTACCCATGCCGCCCGAAATTCTCTTTCAGGTTTTGGAATTGCAGGTGTAATAATTTCTTGAGCAATTGTTTTCTTTGTAAAACCGATTACTATAAAAAAGGCAATTAATATATTTCTCATAAATAAATGTTGGATAAACTTAAGCCATTTGTTTTACTTAAATCCGTGTATGGTATTTTTTGCAAGGTAAACAGGATTCATTAAAAACAAAAAAGGCCAGAATATTAATATCCTGGCCAAACCAACCTATTAAACTAAAAAACTATCTTGTATTTCGAGATTTTAACACATTAATCTCTTTCTTTAATTGTTCAATTTGTTCTTGCTGCTCTTTAATACTCCCCACTAAAAGTGGAATAAGGCTTTCATAATCAACTTTTGATACAGTAGCCGAACGGAAAGAATTTTTACCAGACGAATAATCCTTAGCGGTTTTGGTAACCAAAGCTGGCAATACTTTCTGCACATCAGCTGTTACGAAACCAAATTGCGATTTGTCTGAGATTTTCAGCTTATCCGCCCATTGCTTATCGTAATTAAAACTTACTGGTTGTAACTGTGTAACCACAGAAACTGAATTATTAATGGGCTTAATATTTGTTTGTGCAACTTCTTGTGCACTAATTTTTAAAGATGCAGATATTAAAAATACCGCAAATGATAATGAAATTGCTCGTTTCATATTATGATAGAATTATTAAATTTAAAAGAATAGACTACGGTATTTAACCCGTAACAGTTTAATTAAGAAATTAAACCAATGATGAAGGAGGAGGTGTTAAAACCTCAGGAAAATATGCAGGTATAAAGAAATTTAAAGGCAGTAAAACCTTTGTTGGAATCAAAACAGGCGATTTCAAATCGTGATAAGAAACCAAATGATCGTACAAGTATTCAGCTTCAACTTGTTTTTCTTCCTTTTCTGTTGATTCTTTATCTGATTCAGAATACTCGATTTGGCTAACTGATTTTTTGAAAACAGATAATGCACCGCTTGCCTTAAAAAATAATGTTAAAGCAAAACAGCAGATTAAAATGTATTTGAAAATACCTGCGTTCATGGTTACAAAGATAAAACCTCTGCGCTTAAAACAGAATTTTTAAGTTAAAGTTCTGTCAAAATTTGAAGCATTTAGGTTTTAGCGAAATCAATATCTGCAACTGTTGTTCTATAATTTACAAAAGCCGCTCTTATTCCTTTCTTTCTATTGTAGAAGGTTGAAGTCATAAATGCCTTAGCCGTGACATTCATTTTATTAAGGAAATCAGATACTAAGTTTTCATTTGTTAAAGAAAAACAACCGTATTTAAACGAACAGGCGCTAATAAAACAAAGTTGTCGTTTATAAAGCTTGCAAATAATTGCGCCATGTTTACATTGCTTTCTACAATTTGCCGATATCCATATTACCATAACTCCTAAAGTAAACCATGCTGGTAAAGCTTTTTAACTGCGGGAGTTTTCGGGAAGAAAATTTAGATAGCTGAAATTTTATATAGGTATTGCTTCAAGGTTTATAAATCGTCGTTTAGATGGTTTTATAGACTGATTATGCTTGTTTTTAGGTTTGCTTTAACGATGGAAACGGCATCCTTTTTAGCTGTCATCCTGAGCGAAGTCGAAGGACAGCTAAAAAGATATAGCTTACAGCGTGTTAAAACGCCAAAAACACTACGACTGCTTGATTAAAATATTGCTCTTGCGATTTGCTTAGTTTGTTCTGGCCTTCCCATTGTATAAAAATGCAATACAGGTGCGCCAAATTCCATAAGCTCTTTACATTGCTTAATCATGGCTTCTGTACCAATTTCTTTCGCTTCAGCATTATTTTTTGCGTGAGATAATGCATCCGTTAATTCATCAGGTAAATCGATGTGGAAGATTTTTGGCAAAACATTTAACTGTGTGAGCGTACTGATTGGTTTCAAACCCGGGATAATCGGCACATTAATATCATTCTCTCTACATTTTTTAACAAAATCGAAGTACTTCTGATTATCAAAAAACATTTGTGTTACAATAAATTCAGCACCCATGTCCACTTTCTTTTTCAAGTATTTGAAATCGGCATTTAAGTTTGGTGCTTCAAAATGCTTTTCAGGATAACCGGCAACACCGATACAAAAATCACTTTTAAATGTCTCTATATCCTCATGGAGAAATTTACCATCATTGTGATTTTTGATGTGTTCGATTAAATCTGTGGCATAACAATGGCCACCTTTCGTTGGCACGAAAGAATGATCGGCTGCACGGGCATCACCACGTAAAGCTAAAACGTTATCGATTCCTAAAAACTGCAAATCGATAAGTGCATTCTCTGTTTCTTCTTTGGTAAAACCACCACAAATTAAATGCGGAACGGCATCAATTTTATATTTATGAATGATTGCCGCACAAATGGCAATAGTTCCTGGACGCTTACGGTAAGAAACCTTCTGCAACAAGCCATTTTCCTGCTCTTTGTAAATATAATCTTCGCGGAGTGAAGTCACATCGATAAAAGGCGGGTTAAACTCCAAAAGCGGATCAATGGCGTCATAAATCCACTGAATACTTTGTCCTTTTATCGGCGGTAATAGTTCAAAAGAGAATAAGGTTTTACCCTTTGCGTTTTTTATATGGTCTGTAATCTTCATTCTGTTGCGTGTTGTTCGTTACGTGTTGCCTGCTTGGATGCCTATTTCACAAATTGTTGGTAATATTTGATAAATCCACTTAGAAGCTTTCTGGTTATCTCAATTCTATTTAATAAAAGTTCGTTACGTCTTGCCTGTTTAGATGCCTATTTCACACGTTGTTCTTAATATTTAACAAATCCAATTCGAAGCTTTCTGTTTATCTCAATCCTATTTAATAAAGATTCGTTACGTGTTGCCTGGTTAGATGCCTATTTCACAAGTTGTTGGTAATATTTGATAAATCCACTTAGAAGCTTTCTGGTTATCTCAATTCTATTTAATAAAGATTTAAACAATTCAGCAGTTAAATAGCTTTGATCAAAAGCAATATAAGTTTGAGTTTCCAATTCATATATTGATCCTCTTGCAATGAAGAAAAATTGAATGCTGTCTTTTGGATAATTCCTTCCACACCCTTCTGCGATATTTGAAGCGATTGAAACAGCACATCTTCTCATTTGGCTAGTTAAACCAAACAATTCCTCTTTAGGAAATAACTTGGATGCAGTATAAATTTCATTCGCCAAAATCCTCGCCTCTTTCCAAACATCTAAATCGGTGTAAGCTTTTTTTTCTTTTTCTATCATGTTTATTCGACGGAAATCTTCTTTATGTATTATCTCCAAGACAGGTAACTGAAAACTCGCAACTGGCATCAGTTAATAGGCTAAATTCGGCGAAAGCCACCTTTCTACCTCTTCAACCGACATATCTTTACGAATGGCATAATCATCAATCTGATCTTTTGTAATTTTTCCTAAACCAAAATATCTTGATTGTGGATGAGCAAAGTAGAAACCGCTTACCGCAGCTGTTGGATACATGGCGTAACTTTCAGTTAAATGTAAATCGATTTTATTTTCTGCATCAAGTAATGCGAACAGCGTTCCTTTCTCGGTATGTTCAGGACAGGCAGGATATCCTGGCGCTGGACGAATTCCTGCATACTCTTCCTTAATTAATTCAGAATTGCTCAGGTTTTCTTCTTTTGCATAACCCCAGAACTCTTTACGCACACGTTCGTGCATACGCTCGGCAAAAGCTTCAGCTAAACGATCGGCCAAAGCCTTGGCCATAATGCTGTTGTAATCATCGTGATTCGATTCAAATTCCTCAACCAAAGCATCAATCCCAATACCCGCAGTTAAAGCAAAACCACCAAAATAATCTTGTATTCCACTTTCTTTTGGTGCGATAAAATCGGATAAGGCATAATATGGTTGTCCATCTACTTTCTCTGCCTGTTGACGAAGCGTGTGAATGGTAACCATTTGCTTATCACCTGTTGCATGTTGAGCGTTAGCTGGTAACACATCACCGTCAACAGACAACTGAATATCATCACCAACCGTATTGGCAGGCCAAAAACCAATTACAGCCCTGGCTGTTAGCAACTTACCATCCAAAATTCGTTTTAACAAAGTTTGCGCATCATCAAATAGCTTTTTGGCTTCATCGCCAATATTTTTATCATCAAATATTTTCGGATAACTTCCGCGAAGTTCCCAGGTATGGAAAAATGGTGTCCAATCGATATATGGAACCAATTCTTCCAAAGGATAATTATCGAAAACCCTGGTGCCTGTAAATTCAGGAACTGGAAGGTTTTGTTCGAAATCGATTTTGAATTTATTTTCTCGAGCCTGTTCAAGCGTTTTAAAACGTTTATCAGAACGTTTGTTTAAATGTGCTTCACGTGCTTTATCATATTCAGCCCTGATGCCTGCAACATATTCATCTTTTGTTTCAGGATTCATTAAGGTGCTACAAACGGTAACGCTCCTCGAAGCATCTAAAACGTGAATGGCAGGCCCCGAATAATTTGGTGCTACCTTAACTGCAGCATGAATACGAGAAGTTGTTGCTCCACCAATAATTAAAGGAATAGTAAAATTCTCACGCTCCATTTCTTTGGCGAAGTGAACCATTTCATCTAACGATGGTGTAATCAAACCACTTAAGCCAATTATATCGGCATTGATTTCTTTGGCTTTTTTAATGATTTCCTGTGCAGGAACCATGACACCCATATCTACAATTTCAAAGTTATTACAAGCCAATACTACGCCTACAATATTCTTTCCAATATCATGCACATCACCTTTAACCGTAGCCATTAAAACCCTACCCGCTGATGAACTTTGATTCTGGTCTGGGTTATCTAACTTTTCCTGCTCAATAAATGGTAATAAATAGGCCACGGCTTTTTTCATTACCCTTGCCGATTTTACCACCTGCGGAAGAAACATTTTGCCTGCGCCAAATAAATCTCCCACAATATTCATCCCATCCATTAACGGACCTTCAATAACCTGAATCGGACGGGGATATTTCTGACGAGCCTCTTCAACATCATCATCCAGGTATTCTACAATTCCTTTTACAAGCGAATGCGATAACCTTTCTTCCACCGTTCCTTTTCTCCATTCTTCATCTCGAACGACTTCTTTACCTTTACTTTTTATGGTATCGGCATATTCAACCAATCGTTCGGTAGCATCATCTCTGCGGTTAAGCAAAACGTCTTCCACACGCTCTAAAAGCTCAGGTGGAATTTCCTGATAAACCTCTAACATACCAGCGTTTACAATGCCCATATCTAAACCCGCCTGAATGGCATGATACAAAAAGGCAGAATGCATCGCTTCGCGAACGGTATTATTTCCTCTGAAAGAGAATGAAATATTCGAAACTCCACCACTCACTTTTGCATGTGGCAGATTTTCTTTGATCCACCTTGTGGCATTTATAAAGTCAACAGCGTAGTTATTATGCTCCTCCAATCCCGTTGCAACGGTTAAAATATTCGGGTCGAAAATGATATCCTCAGGAGGAAAACCAATTTCACTGACCAAAATATCATAACTTCTTTTACAAATCTCTTTTCTACGTTCGTAATTATCGGCTTGTCCTTGTTCATCGAAAGCCATTACCACTACCGCAGCACCGTATTGCATAATTTTACGAGCGCTCTCTCTAAATTTATCTTCGCCTTCTTTAAGTGAAATCGAGTTTACAATTCCTTTTCCCTGCAAGCACTTCAAACCATTTTCAATAACCGACCATTTAGAAGAATCGACCATGATTGGCAATTTGGCAATATCAGGTTCTGAAGCAATGAGGTTTAAGAATTTGGTCATGGCTGCTTCTGAATCGAGCATACCTTCATCCATATTCACATCAATTACCTGTGCGCCACCTTCTACCTGTTGCAAGGCAACGGCAAGAGCAGCTTCGTAATCTCCGCCTAAAATCAATTTAGAAAACTTTGGAGAACCTGTGATGTTCGTTCTCTCCCCAACGTTTACAAAAATACTGTCTGGTTTAATAGTTACTGGTTCCAAGCCGCTTAAACGCATAAAAGGCTCAATTACTGGTAATTTTCGTGGAGCTGCCTTTCTTGCATTATTCGCAATACAACCAATATGTTCTGGCGTTGTGCCACAACAACCACCCACAATATTTACAAAACCTGATGCAATAAAATCATCAACCAAGTGTGCGGTTTCATGCGGTTGCTCATCATAAGCACCAAACTCATTTGGCAAGCCTGCATTGGGATAAGCAGAAACATAACAACCTGCTTTATTTGCCAATTCTTCAATGTGAGGCCGCATTTCTTTTGCCCCTAAAGCACAGTTAAAACCGATACTTAAGGGTTTTGCATGCATCACAGAATTTAAGAAAGCTTCTGCAGTTTGTCCAGATAAAGTTCTGCCCGAAGCGTCGGTAATGGTACCAGAAATCATAATTTCCAGTTTCCGCCCAATTACTTCTTCGTATTTTTTGATGGCTACAATAGCCACTTTAGCATTTAAAGTATCAAAAATGGTTTCAATTAAGAGTACATCTGCACCACCATCTACCAAGCCACGTACCTGCTCGTAATAAGCTTCCTCTAATTCATCAAAATAAACGGCTCTGTAACCAGGGTCGTTTACGTTAGGCGACATAGAAAGGGTACGATTAGTTGGGCCAATAGCGCCAGCAACGAAACATTTCCGATCAGGATTCTTTGCCATAAACTCATCAACCGCTTCCTTGGCAACTCTCGAACCTTCGAAACTCATCTCGTAAGACAAATCTTCCATCTGGTAATCGGCCATGGAAATACGTTGTGTACTGAAGGTATTGGTTTCTATAATATCAGCGCCCGATGTTAGATATTCGAGGTGTATGGCTTTGATAATATCAGGGCGTGTAATGTTTAGCAAATCGTTATTGCCTTTAACATCACAAGGATGATTTTTAAATCTCTCCCCTCTAAAATCTTCTTCCGTTAAAGTATAACGCTGAATCATGGTACCCATCGCACCATCGATTACCAAAATACGTTTTTCTAATTCTTCTCTAATGCTCATTTGTTGTTTCTAGTAGCAAGTTGTTAGTGTCGAGTAGCAAGATTTCTTGACATCGATCTAACTGCAGATAACGAGCAAAAAATATTAGACGAACATGTCTTTATATTTGATACTTTATACCTGATACTTAAAAAGCTTATCTTAAAAGTTGGCGTGTAAACTACCACTAAAACTTATCTGCTCTCGCCACTGCTGAGATTAGAATGTAGCACCTTGTTGGCACAGGTTGCTAAGACTTCGTTGGGTCTAATCCCTCCGTCTTTCTTAATAAGCATACAAAAATGCAACAAAGCAACATCAATTCCAAAAATTATCGCTTTGCTACCAAATAAAATTACAAAGGCCACGCAAAACTGCATGGCCTTAAGAATATTGTTCTGTTTACAGATTACTTTCTGCTTCCGAAAATACGAAGTAAGAAAAGGAAGATGTTTAAGAAATCCAAGTATAAAGATAATGCTGCAACAATGGCCATTTTCTTAGATTCTACTTGTAAAACCTGCTCGCCACTTGCTTCTATTCCTTCGCCAATACGTTTAATTTTTTGAACGTCGTAAGCGGTTAAAGCTGTAAAAATAGCGATACCGATGAAAGCCATAAATAAACTGAATTGCTCACTTTGAATAAACATATTAACAACACTCGCAATAACTAAACCGATCACGCCAACCATTAAAATTGGTCCGAATTTACTTAAATCGATGTTTGTGGTGTAACCCATTACAGCCATAATACCAAATATACCAGCAGCACCTGCAAAACAGCTTACTACCGAACCTGAAGTGTATGCAAGAAGGATAAAGCTTAAACTGATACCTGTTAGTACCGAATACAAAACAAAAACTCCAACTAATGCTGGGTATGAAAGTTTACTTAAACCAAAACCCATTAGCAGAACCAAACCAAGTGGTGCAAACATAGCAATATAGCCAAAAATTGACATACCAGCTTTTCCTGTTTCTGGATTGATATTAATTAAGTATTGCATAAATTGTTCGTTTGTACCGAAAAGATATGCAGCAACTGTTGATAAGCTTAATGCCACAAACATCCATAAGAAAACATTTGCGAAGAATTTCTTAGAAACAGAACCTTCTTGTACAAAAACGCTGTTTTCCTGATATTGATAATTTTGTTGTTCCATTTTTTATTTTGTGTATTTAATGATTTTAAAAATAACAATTTAGTTCAATCTTTTTGTCAGTAATTCTTCAACTTTCTTAAAGAACTGTAACGGTTTTAGTGTACGCCAGGGAAGATTATCAAAAGCACCACCAAAATTAATATAATAATCGATGCTATTATCTTTAAACTCCTGAATAACGTGCTCCTGGAAATTTACGCCCACAATCCAGCCATCTTCTACTTCCTGAAACCATTCTTCATAATAACTATCATCAGAAGCATGGAAGTTTAAAACATTCTCACCAATAAGGATGAATTTGTTTATGCCTTCATCCATCATCAACTCTAAAATATCCCGTTTGAGCAGCATGATGTCGTTATTTATCGCATCATTCCATTCACCGATTAATTCAATTATAGCGTAACTCCGATCGTAATCTGCATAGAGCACTTTCATGTAAAGCGTGTTCGATCCAAATTCATCCCACTGCGGATGGAGTAAAAAATTGTAAATCTGTTTATCGAAGTAAAGTTCCGAATATTCGGTATTGTAAAATGGCGAACGCTCATCTTCTGCCGAAATGTATTCATCTCTCCACTGGTAATAAGGTTCGATTTCGTGCATTTTAAGTTAAAAGTTGAAGGTTAAAAGCTAGCTAATGGCTTTGCTAAAAATTAAACTATATGGGTTCTTTCTGAAAATTCGTCCTTAAACAAGTAGCTTTTAACTTTTAACGCCTTGTTGCTTTGCTTCTACCGCTTTTCGTACGCTTCCATGAACCGATAAAAGATCGGCAGCTTCATCATAACCAATATTTAATTCGTCGGCAACCATTTGTATCCCTCTATCAACCAATTTATTATTAGTTAACTGCATATCAACCATTTTGTTTCCAACAACACGCCCTAACTGAACCATAACTGTGGTACTCAGCATGTTTAAAACCAGTTTTTGCGCCGTTCCAGATTTCATACGAGTAGAACCTGTAATATATTCAGGTCCGACCACTACTTCTACTGGAAAATCAGATTCCGCCGCAATTGGGCCTCCCGTATTACAAACAATGCATCCTGTTAAAACGCCAAGTTTTCGGGCAGTATTTAAGCCGCCAACCACATAAGGGGTAGTGCCCGATGCCGCCAAGCCTACTAAACAATCATGTTCATTAATATCGAATTCCTGTAAATCCTTCCAGGCCTGCTCTGCATCATCTTCGGCAAACTCAACAGCTCTTCTAATTGCCGTATCGCCACCTGCAATAATACCTACAACCCAATCAAACGGCACACCATAAGTAGGCGGACATTCTGAAGCATCGACTACGCCTAAACGACCACTCGTACCCGCTCCGATATAAAAAAGACGACCGCCTTTTTTCATTCTTTCGGCAACTGCCGAAGTTAGTTTTTCGATCTGAGGCAAAGATTTTTCTACTGCAAAGGCTACAGTTTTATCTTCGTTGTTGATGCCCTGCAAAACTTCCATTACCGACATTTTATCGATGTCGTTGTAGTTTGATTCTTGCTCGGTAACTCTGTTCATAAATTTAATTTTGATAAAATTCGGTAAATTCTTTCTAAAAACTACCCTAAAAAACGAAAAATATATGTTATAAAATTAGCTGAACGGTTTTTTGGCGTTAATTTATGTTAAAAATTAGAAACAAAAGACGATAAAATGTGGTTAAAAAAATAATCAACCCGCTAATTTTCATAAATTTGCATAACGCCAATGAAAAAGAATACCCGTAATAATATCCTAATCGCGACAAGCTATTCTGTAATTTTAATAGTTGGGATGTTTTTGGGCATAAAATTCATCAAAGACCAGGGTTTTGGCGTTAAAAAAAGTCCTTCGTTAACTGCAAATAATTCTGCAAAACTAGATGAAATCCTACATATCATTAATGGAAATTATGTAGATGACATCAACACGGATTCTTTGCAAAATTTACCTATCGATAGCGTCTTACATCAACTAGATCCTCATAGTGTTTACCTTCCTCCTGCAAATGCACAGGATATGCAGGATAATTTAGAAGGAAATTTTGAAGGGGTCGGCATAGAATATTATATGCTTAACGATACCATGATGGTTACAGGCGTAATTAAAGATGGCCCTGCATACCAGGCAGGCATAAAACTTGGTGATAAAATTTTAAGTATAGATACCGCGACTGTAAGCGGAAGAAATTTAGGCAAGGATCAGCTATCAGGCCGTTTTAGAGGCAAAGCTGGAAGCGGTGTAAACGTACTTTTAATGCACAGCGGAAACCAGCTACCAAATCGTGTAATGGTTACAAGAGGTAAGGTAAGTATCAGTAGCATTGATGCGGCTTATATGTTAAATCCAGAAACTGGTTACGTACGCATTAGCAAATTTGGTGCAAATACAGATAGTGATTTTAGTGCAGCAGCAGCAAGCCTGAAAGCAAAAGGAATGAAAAAGCTGATTCTCGATTTGCGTGATAACGGAGGAGGATACTTTAGTGCTGCAACTGGCCTAGCCGACCAGTTTTTACCCGAAAATAAGTTAATTGTTTATACGCAAGGCAAACACGAGCCACGTACGGATTACTTTTCGACGGGCAATGGGGCATTTCAACAAGGAAAATTAGCCATTCTGATTAACGAAAACACAGCGTCGGCAAGTGAAATTGTGGCAGGAGCCATCCAGGATTTAGGTCGTGGAATTATTGTTGGTCGCCGTTCTTTTGGTAAAGGATTGGTACAGGAACAATTTGCTTTTGATGATGGTTCGGCATTGAATTTAACTATTGCAAGATATTATACACCATCGGGGCGAAGCATTCAAAAATCTTATAAAAAAGGTTACGATGCTTACAAGCATGAATTAGATGAACGCATGAATGATGGCGAATTAACAGGCGATTTAACCTCGTTTAAAGATTCCCTCGAAAAAAATGGTGGCATAAATTTATCGCAGCCGAGAAAGCCGAAAACTACAGGTGGAATTCAGCCTGATATTTTTGTGAAACTCGATACCATTGGTTATAATAAATTTTACAGCAACCTGGTTAGCAAAAAGGTACTGTCTGATTACGTTTTTAACACCCTCACCAATAAATATAGTCAGGCGTATATTGAACAAAATGTAAATGTTTTTACCTTAAACGACCTTGATTTTAAGGATTTCATCGGTTATTTACAGCGCAAAAATGTAACCATCGATCGTTTTCAATTATACAATTCTAAAACCGTTATTCTAAACGATTTGAAGGCTTTGCTTTGCCGTTATTACTTAGGTGATGTTGGTTACTATAGAGCGGCAAACCAAAACGATAATGCAGTTAAACAGGCGTTAAATAGTCTTCAATAAAAACTCAATATTATGAAAATAATTATAGTTGGAGCTACAGGAACACTGGGCAAAAAAGTTTCGTTTGCATTTTCCCAAAATCACGAAATTATTCGTGTAGGTAAAACGAATGGAGATATTCAGGCAGATATTACAGATGAAAAATCCATTAAGGCAATGTTTGATAAGATCGGAAACTTTGATGCATTGATTTGTACAAGTGGCAAAGGCCCTTTCGCACCATTAAGCCAAATGACGGGTACTAATTTTAAAGAGGCTTTATTGGATAAACTTTTAGGACAAATTAACCTTGTTCTGATCGGGCAAAACTACATTAACAACAATGGTTCTTTTACACTAACCTCTGGCATACTTGCTGAGCACCCAGTTCTATCAGGTGCGGCATTAAGCACTGCAAACGGCGGCTTAAATTCTTTTGTTTATGCTGCATCAGCAGAACTTAAAAATGGCGTTCGTATAAATGCCGTAAGCCCAAATGTTGTAGAAGATTCTCCTTCTTACTTCGATGCTTTTCCTGGCGAAATTCCTGTAAGTATGGATAAGGTTGTTAAAGCATTCGAGAAAAGTGTTTTGGGTATTATAACTGGACAAATAATTAAGGTATATTAAAATTTAATTAACAAAAATTTGATTTAATTTTCAAGGAGTTAAATTACTTTTCTTATTATATTCAACCGTTTAAATTACCAGAAATGATAGAAACGGAACGCCTCATTTTAATACCGCTTAACCACGATCAGTTATTAAAATACATTAAAGATGATCATTCCCTTGAAAAAGAGTTTAATCTCTTTCCAACAAAAAAAAACATATCAGCCGAATTACAGGAAGCGTTGTGGCAAACCATATTGCCTAATGTATTCGATAAAGATAAAAACTACCTCTATCACACTTTGTGGACTATTATTTCTAAACCCGACCACAGGATGGTAGGTGATATTTGCTTTGTTGGCGAACCAGATGCCAATGGCGAAATCGAAATTGGTTATGGTACTTATGAGGAATTTAGGAACCGTGGTTTTATGACGGAGGCTATTGCCAGGATTATAGAATGGGCAAAGGAACAGCAAAATGTAAAAAGTATTTCAGCATCGACCGAGATCGAAAATGTTGCTTCCTACTCTATATTAAAGAAAAATAACTTTATTAAAATTGCAGAAGGCGAAGGGATGTATGCCTGGAAATTAGATTTCAGCCAATCTATACTTTAATCTCAAATAAGCTTAAGCTTATTCCTTCATAGTGTTTAGGTAAACCTTCGGTTTCCTGCATCGTTACTACGCCCACATAATCAAAACCGCAACCAGTGTAATAGGCTAAAAGTTTTTCGTTATCGGCCCAAGTATCCATTCTGATATATTTTATGCCATTTAACGGAGCGAATGCTTTAGCCCATTTAATAATTTCTTTAACAAAAGAATAGCCTCTAAACCCTGGATGCGTAACAATACGATGAATGTAAATAGAATCGACATCCTGATCGCCCCAAATTAATTTATCTTCAAAAGTTACCGCGAAAATGCAGGCGACCTCGCCATTAACCAAGATTTTATATTGTCTGTTTTCAGCAATTTCTGTTTCTACAAGGCTTCTGCTGAAACCCTGCCAGTGTTTATTAAATACTTTTTTTTGATGAGCAATTGCCATATCGTAAAACTGAAAAATAGTTTCGATATCAGAAATTTGGCTATTTATTACCTGAATTTGCATACAACGAAGATAGGAAATACAATTTGAGTTAATTTGTCTTTCTGTTGAGATGAGGTTAAGAATTAAGCGGCTTTAGAAGTTTGCTCATTTATATCTTGAAGGCTTAACTTCGTAAGTGATCTTGTTTTCAACCAGGTTAAAAATGCAATGCCAATTGTCATGCTTCCACCAAATACAACTGCTGGAACCAACGTTAGCAATTTAGCCGATAAACCAGATTCAAACTCTCCTATTTCGTTTGATGAACCAATAAACATGCTATTTACCGCAGATACTCTTCCTCGCATATCGTCGGGCGTAAGCAACTGCATAATGGTTTGACGGATAATTACACTTACACTATCGAACGAGCCTTCCAGAAACAGGAAGAATAGCGTTAAATAAAAGTTTTTCGACAACCCATAACAGATGATACTTAGGCCAAAACCCGTTACCGCGATAAGTAAATTACGCCACGGTTTGCCCATTGGAGAAAAACGGGTCATAGCTAACATCGTAATTACCGCTCCAGAAGATGCAGCACCACGCATCATACCCAAACCGAACGAACCCAGATGAAAAACATCTTTAGCAAACATGGGCAACAAGGCAACAGCTCCGCCAAAAAATACAGAAAACAAATCTAAACTCATGGCCCAAACCATCATTTTGGTTTTAAAAACGAAGTTAATCCCTTCTTTTAAGCTGTGAAATATGCTTTCTTTCGGAACGTAAGTGGATGGATGCTTTTTGAAAGTGAAAATACAGATCAATGATATAGAAACCAATACAACAATTACGCTATACGCGGCCGTTATGCCCCAAAGCCAATTTACCAAGCCACCAACCAACGGACCAATAATCGTTGCCAGTTGCCAGCTGCTGCTATTCCATGTGCTCGAATTAGGATATAATTCTTTTGGAACAATTTTAGCCATCAGAGAGAATGTGGCGGGACCAAAGAAACCACGGGCCAAACCTATGCAGAAGACCAAACCGTACATAATCAATACAATTAAATCTTCTTTAAGATGAAGATATTTACTCGTTATGATCAACATTAAAACGGATGCGAACCATACGCCTGAGAAAATTTTGATTAGCAAACCACGTTTTTCGCTCTTATCAGCAATGTAACCACCATACAAAGCAATTCCTATAGCTGGAATGGCCTCACATAAGCCAACTAAACCAAGTTTTAATGGGTCGTGTGTTAAATCGTAGATATGGTAACCAATTACAACGGCCTGCATTTGATAAGCAAGTGTAAAGAAGAAGCGCATACCTAAAAAAGAGCGAAATTCTTTATAACGTAAAGCCGCAAATGGGTCTGGCTTGGTTAAAACGGAGTTGGGGTCTGAATCTGCCACTGAATATTTTTATTTGCAAAACTAAGTGTTGAAAAATTAAAATCGCAACAGAATTAAAACTACATTAGAAACCTTACCAAGATATGATATTAAGAGATTTTATCGAATGATATTCCTCTTTCAAGTTTTGTGAGATGTGCTTTAAGCAAAGCATTTTCAGGCTTTTCTAACTGTGGGTCTGTTTCAAAAAGTTCGATTACGGTATTTCTAGCTTCTGATAAGATAATCTGATCTTTAGCTAAATCAGCAAGTTTTAGATCAAGTACACCACTTTGTTGTGTTCCGGTAATATCTCCAGGCCCTCGAAGTTGTAAATCTATTTCCGAAATTTCGAACCCATTATTCGTTCTAACCATGGTATCTAACCGAACTTTACCTTCTTTGCTGAGTTTGTTTCCACTCATGAGAATACAAAAAGAATGGTCTGAACCACGCCCAACCCTTCCTCTTAATTGATGCAGTTGCGAAAGACCAAAACGTTCGGCATTTTCGATAACCATTACCGATGCATTTGGAACATTTACACCAACCTCAATTACCGTAGTTGCAACCATAATCTGGCATTTACCATCAATAAACTGTTGCATCTCAAACTGTTTATCTGCGTTTGGCATTTGGCCATGCACAATGCTGATCTGATAATCTGGACGGGGAAATTGATAGCTCAGCTGCTCTACTCCTGCCTCCAGGTGCAACAAATCTAATTTTTCGCTTTCTTTTATTAAAGGATAAACAATGTAAACCTGCCTGCCTTTTGCAATTTCCTGCTTCATAAAACCAAACATCCGCAATCTTTGACCTTCAAAAAGATGCTTGGTTTCAATTGGTTTTCTTCCTGCGGGTAACTCATCAATTACCGAAACATCCAGGTCGCCGTATAGAGTCATGGCCAAAGTTCGTGGAATTGGCGTTGCAGTCATTACCAGGATATGTGGTGGAATAACATTTTTACGCCAAAGTTTCGCCCGCTGTTCCACACCAAAACGATGCTGCTCATCGATAACCACCAATCCTAAATTTTTAAACTGAACCTTATCTTCAATTAAAGCATGTGTGCCAATCAGAATATCAATTTCCCCATTTTCCAACTGTTCGTGTAAAATGATTCTGTCCTTTTTCTTCGTATTTCCAGTTAAAATGGCAACTCTAACCAAATCATCGGTTACCAGTTCAGTTATGGAGGCATAATGTTGTCGAGCCAAAATTTCAGTTGGCGCCATCATACAAGCCTGATAGCCATTATCGTTTGCCAAAAGCATACTCATTAAAGCAACAGCTGTTTTCCCGCTTCCTACATCGCCCTGCACAAGCCTATTCATCTGAACACCGCGTTGGGTATCAATCCGTATTTCCTTAACAACACGTTTTTGGGCATTTGTTAATTCGAAAGGTAAAAACTCTTTATAAAAACGGTTAACCTTTTCGCCAACTTTCTCAAAAGTTACACCCTTAAATTTTAACTGGCGCAGTTGCTTATTATGCAAGAGCTGCAATTGAATAAAGAATAGTTCCTCAAATTTCAGCCTTCGTTCGGCAGCATTTAAATCTTTCTGGTTCTTAGGAAAATGGATATTCAGCAAAGCCATTCTTTTATCTGGAAGCTGATATTTATTTAAAATATAAGGTGGCAAATTCTCTGGAACCTGCGGAATAACCTGATCCAATAAACCGGCTATTAAGCGCTGTAATCCTTTCGAATCGAGATTAAATTTTTTAAGCTTTTCAGTTGAATTATAAACAGGTTGTAAAGTTAAATTACCTCGTCCTGCGGGTTTATTTTGATAAAGCTCCATTTCTGGATGAGAAATACTAAAAGTACCGTTAAACAACGTTGGTTTTCCAAAGGCTACATAAGCCGTACCAACCACAATATTATCTTCTACCCACTTTAAACTCTGAAACCAAACCAGTTCCATTATTCCAGTTTCGTCTTTAAAAACGGCAATAATCCGTTTGGCTCTTTTCTCCCCAATAACTTTTTTGCTAATTACCCGCCCAATAATTTGGATGTATTGAGAATCGAGATTAATCTGATTAATTTTGAAATACTTTGTTCTATCAATATATCGGAATGGATAATGTGCAAGCATATCCTGAAAGGTAAAAAGACCAAGATCTTTTTTTAAAACATCGGCCCTGCTTGGGCCAACACCTTTAATAAATTCTACAGGAGTATCTAAAACCGAATTGAACAAAATAATTAGTCTTTCTTGTAAGCAACACTTTTTAGCAATTGTGCATTAAAAATAATTATCGACAGCAGTAAAAGCAAGTAAGCAAATAACTGATGTATATCTATTTTCTCTTTAAAATAGAAAAATGCAACTGCAAAAGCAACTATCGGGTTTAAATATATCAAAATTCCTAAGGCTGAAGATGGCATCCCCAATAGCGCATACGAATTTAGAAAAAGCGGAATTATAGTAAAAACAATTGCAATTAAGAAAATGTGTGTCCAAAAATAAGTATCAGTAGGAAAAGCATTTGAATTTACAAAGTACATCGGCAACATGATTAATCCAGAAAGAATTAGCTGTACACCTAGGAAATTAAACTTATCTACTTGCTTAATAACTTTTAAAACAATTACATAAAGCGCATAAAATGAAGCTATAATTACCGCCCAGGCTACCTCATACAAAGAACCCGTTGCGAGTAAAATTATACTTATAAACGCTACAGCAATTGCAATAACCTTAGTTCTGGTAAGCCTTTCTTTAAGAATAATAAATCCACATAACGCCGTTATAAGCGGGCAAACCATGTACGCAAAAGCAGCCGCCTTTAAACTAACGCTATTTACCGCAAAAATATACGTAAACCAATTGCCCGTAATTAGAACAGCAGATAAAATAGTGAGTAACGCCAGCTTTGTTTTCTCACCTTTTTTTAATGATCGAACATGGATTATATCTTTTTTGAGTGCTGTTCTTCTGAATAAAAGAATGGTTCCCCAAACCATAATGATGGAAATAAATATTCGATAGTATAAAATTTCCTGGGGTGGGAAATGTTTTATATTTCTAAGCGGAACAGACATTGTTCCCCAGATAATGTAGGGAATAATGCCTGCTAAAAAGTATTTGCTTTTACTCGATATCAAAGTTATGATACAATGGCAATTACCGAAATTTCTACATTAACATTTTTAGGCAGTACTGATACTTGTACCGTTTCTCGTGCAGGAAAATCTGAAGTGAAGTATTTTCCATAAATCTCATTTACCTGAGTAAAGGTTCCCATATCAGTTAAAAAGATAGTGGTTTTTACAACGTTTTCGAAATCAAGGCCAGCCTCTAACAAAACCGCTTTTAAATTACGCATAACTTGATGAGTTTCCTCTTCTATATTGCTGATGTTTAATTCACCATTTTCGGGGTTAATAGCAACCTGACCAGATACAAAAAGAAAGTTTCCTGCTAATACAGCCTGATTGTATGGCCCAATTGGCGCTGGTGCATTGGTGGTTTTAATAATTTTTTTCATTTCGAATATTGTAGTGATTTTTAAGATTTAGTAAGCCATTGAATAAGCTTATAAATGATGCCCGCAAGAAAAACTAAAATAGCCAATGCATTAATAAAATGCATAATCCTTATATTAATGTTATTAGGTCTATTCGGATCCTTTTTTCTAAAGAAGTACATAAGGCAAATGTATGAAATAAAAAAAGGGTCGCGACATAAAGTCGCGACCCTTTTTTAAAATTTTATATTGAAATACTAGTTTCTAGCAGTTTCAACACGACGGTTTTGGATACGACCTTCTTCAGTATCGTTAGAAGCAATTGGATTAGCTTCGCCATTACCTTTAGTAGCAACTTGAGTAGCGTTAACGCCAGAGTTTACTAAGTAAGTTTTAACAGAGTTAGCTCTGTCTTTAGATAATTTCAAGTTATATGCAGCAGTACCTTCGCTTGAAGCGTAACCGTTTACAGTTACTTTACCACCGTTTTCACGTAACACTGAAGATAATTTATCTAAAGTAGGGTAAGACTCAGTTTTTAATACTGAAGAGTTGAAATCGAAACCAATTTTCTCAAAACCTGTTACAGTTGAAGAATCTTTAGCAGCTTCGAATTTAGGAAGTGGACATCCTGAACCATCAACAGCAGTACCTGCAGGAGTTCCTGGGCATTTGTCGAATTGATCAGCAACACCATCACCATCAGTATCTTTTTTCAAATCTTCAACAGATTTTTCAACAGCAGATACACGGTTTTTCAAAGCTTCAACTTCTTGACGTAAAGTTGGATCTTTTAACTCATCGTACATAGTAGCTAATGGGTTAGTCCACTCTAAGCTAGGTTTAGCAGAAGAACCTAAAGAGAATTCTAAACCAGCATAACCGTAAGAGAATTTATCTTTAGTAGTACCTTGAGCATAAACTCCATCAAAGTTATCAGCATCAATAAAGTTCATTGTGTAACCTAAGTTGAAGTTAACACGCTCAGAAACTTTAAATTTAACACCAACACCTACTGGAATGTACATGCCTTTTACGTAATCTTTAGCTTCATGTGGATCGCCTACAGGACCTGTAGCTTTACCTTTCCAATCAACAACAGCACCGTTAGTATAAGTTACTTTTGGAGCATAAGCCATATAACCAGCACCTGCAGTAACGAAGAAACCTACTGAATTCTCACGACGTAAGAAATCGATAGAACCAACGTTAACAACACCGCGTAAATCTACAGCATATTGTAATTGAGTTTCGTATTCTTTAGCAGTTGCACTACCTGGAGCAATAGGACCATTTGTAGAAACATTTGAACCTGAAACTTTACCACGAACACCATTCAATTCTAATGCAAAAGAATGACCTAATTGTTTACGGATATTTAAACCGTAACCTAAGTTAACATCCCATTGGTTAAAATCGTTAGAACCGCCAATAGCAACAACTGGAGCTAAAACACCACCGTTCACACCGATTGACCAAGTTCTGTACTGTCCTCTTCCACCAAATACTTTGGTAGAAGAAGTTGTTGCAGGAGCATCTTGAGCGACAGCAAGAGTAGCTACTCCTGTTAATGCCACTAAAGAAAGTGCAACACTTTTCTTTAAAGTAGAATAATTCATAATCTTTTTTCTTTTTTAAGGGTTAAACAATTTAATTGATTAATTTTTTAGTAACTGCAAAATTAAACAAAATATTAAATTTTCAAACTTTTATACAAACTCCGTTCCAAACTTCACTATAATTAATCATTTTCTTACATTTGGCCATCACCTATTTTACCTTATAATAGTTATGAAATACCCACAAATCAATCAGGATCTATTTATTTTAAATAGAAAAAACTTCATTAAAGAACTAAAAGACAACTCTTTAGCTATATTTCAATCGCAAGATGAATTCCCTAGAAGTGGCGATCAGAATTTCGTTTTCAAGCAAAATCCAGATTTATTTTATTTAACAGGAATCGATCAGGAGCAGACAATATTGCTGCTTTATCCCGATTGTCCTAACCCTTTGTACAGACAAGTCCTGTTTTTAAGACAGACAAATGATTATATTAAAGTTTGGGAAGGATATAAGTACACCAAAGAACAAGCAAAGGCTACCTCTGGTATTGAAAGCATTTTTTGGCTGGAAGATTTTGATAATATCCTGCATAGCATTGTGAATTATGCCGATAACATTTACCTAAATACAAATGAGAATGATAGGTATGCGCATACCGTACCTTATCGTGATATTCGCTTTATCGAGCAAATGCGCTCGAAATACCCTTTACATCATTACGAACGTTCTGCACCGATCATGAGGGGCTTAAGAGCTGTTAAATCAGATGTTGAAGTCGAACTAACAAAAAAGGCTTGTGGCATTACGCGTGATGCCTTTGAAAGGGTTTTAAAATTTATTAAGCCTGGTGTTAAGGAATACGAAATTGAAGCAGAAATTATTCATGAATTTATTCGTCAGGGTGGAACTGGACACGCCTATACGCCTATTATTGCATCGGGCCATAATGCAAACATTTTGCACTACATCGATAATAACCAGGAATGTAAAGCTGGCGATGTAATTCTGTTTGATTTTGGTGCAGAATATGCCAACTATAACGCAGATATGAGTCGTTCGGTGCCAGTAAACGGAAAATTTACCCAAAGACAAAAAGATGTTTACAATGCTGTTTTGCATGTAATGAAAGAGGCTACAAAGCTACTTGTAACAGGAACCGTATGGAATACATACCACGAGCAGGTTGGCGAAATTATGACGGAACAACTGGTTAATCTTGGTTTATTGTCTACTGCTGATGTTAAAAATCAAAACCCAGCGTGGCCTGCTTATAAAAAATATTTCATGCACGGTACTTCTCACCATTTAGGAATTGATGTTCATGATTTTGCAGGGCGATATACTTCATTCGCTGCAGGAAACATATTAACGGTAGAACCAGGTATTTATATTCCAGAAGAAGGCTTAGGTATTCGTTTAGAGAACAACATCCTAATTACAGCGACTGGAAATATTGATTTAATGGCCGATATCCCAGTGGAAGCTGCAGAGATTGAAGATATTATGAATGGATAGTATAACTGATGCACTCCATTAGCATTTGATATATGCACCTCGATTAGACCTTCAGGCTATGCCATTTGCCTTTTGTTAACCCTTTCTTTACTATTTCTTTACCTAATGGGTTAACAAAGGGTAAAGGATGGGTTAACAGAGGGTAGGGAAAGGGTTAACAAAGGGTTAACAAATAGTATATCAAGGGTTAACCAAGTATACAGAAAGGGTAATGATTATACTGATTGTATAAACTGTTCTGCAAAGCGATAAATATTAAAATCACTTTCTTTTAAAGCTTCGCGAATATCTTCGTGAAGCTTTTTTCTATCTATATCTTTCATTTTATAATGCTGAATAATTTTCCAGGCCTTTTCTGCATATAAAAATTCTTTTGTTTGATGTGATCCTTTATCTAAAGGCTTAATCATCCATTTACATAATTCTTCTATACCCTCATTTTTATCCGCGATAGTTTTCAGTATTGGAATTGTCTTTGAGCCTTGATGAACAATTTTTTTCAGATTATTGGCAAATGTTGCTGCTCCATCCCGATCTGCTTTGTTAATAACAAAACAATCTGCTATCTCCATTAATCCCGATTTAATATTTTGAATTTCATCGCCCGACTCAGGAACTAAAACAACTACCGTCCTGTCAGCCAAGCCAGCAATCTCTACTTCCGATTGCCCAACACCAACTGTTTCTACAAGTATTAAATCAAAATTCGAGGCTTTCAAAACATCAACCATTTCAATTGTTTTGGCTGAAATTCCACCTAATGCACCACGAGTAGCAAGCGAACGGATAAATACATTTGGCTTATTAAATTGAGCAGCCATTCTAATCCGATCGCCCAATAAAGAACCGTAGTTAAATGGCGAAGTTGGATCAATGGCCAAAATAGCAAGCCGCTTATCTTTAGCAGTAAAATAATTCGTTATTGCATTTACCAATGTGCTTTTCCCTGCACCCGGTGGGCCAGTTATGCCTACAACAGGAACTTCTGCTTTGCTATCTAAATCTCTCAAAATCAATTCAGCAGGTTTTATATCGTTCTCAACCAAAGTTAAAACCCGGGCTAAAACCTTATAATTACCTTGTTTAATTTCGCCTAAAAGAGATAGATGGGTATTCATCAATAAAACTATATTTGTACAAATTAACAAAATTATAACCCGGATATCGGTCTAAATCAACAACAAAATTTAAATGAAAGTTACTGGCTTTACCTTTATCAGAAATGCAATTGCAAACGATTACCCGGTACGCGAAGCCATTCTTTCTGTTTTGCCGCTTTGCGATGATTTTGTTGTTGCTTTAGGAAATTCGACGGATGAAACCACCCAGCTTATAAAAAGCATCGATCCTAATAAAATAAAAGTAATTGATACGATTTGGAATGAAGATTTGAAAGAAGGCGGTCATGTTTTTGCAGATGAAACCAATAAAGCCTTAGCTGCAATTCCAAAAGACACCGACTGGATGGTGTACATTCAGGGTGATGAAGCAATTCACGAAGATTATCTGCCCCTGATCAAAAAAGAAATGGAAGCTGCGCTTGATGACAATAATATTGAAGCGTTGCTGTTAAAATACAAGCACTTTTATGCTTCTTACGATTACCTTGCCGAATCAAGACGCTGGTATAGAAGAGAGGTTAGAATTTTAAAAAACTTACCTGGCGTACACTCTTATAAGGATGCGCAGGGTTTCAGAATTAACGAACGAAAGCTTAAAGTTAAACTGATCGATGCGTACATTTACCATTACGGCTGGGTAAAACCACCAAAAGGTTTACAAGGCAAAGTGCGAAACTTTAATCAATATTATCAAACGGAAGAATGGATCGAGCAAAATTATCCAGTGCAAAATACGTTTGATATGCATAATGCAGATCGCTTAGTTCATTTTAAAGGCACTCATCCGAAGGTTTTAAAACCGAGAATTGAGTCGGCAAACTGGAAATTTGAACAGGATTTAACAAAACAAACCCCTAAAATGAATTTCCGTAGAACGTTACTACAAAAAATTGAAGATTTAACAGGCTTACGTCTTTTCGAATATCGTAATTACAAAATTGTAAAGTAAATGCAAAAAAGCGTTTCTATCGTAATACCAAATTATAACGGCAAACATTTACTGGAGCAATACCTGCCATCAGTTTTTGTGGCGGCACAAAAGGCAAATACGGAATTTGAAGTTATTGTAATCGATGATGGCTCTAAAGATGATAGCATTAACTTTTTAAAGGAACAGTATCAGGACGTTAAACTTCTGATTAACGATAAAAACAGAGGTTTTTCTTACACCTGTAATCATGGCATCCGCGAAGCTAAATACGAATTGATTCTACTTTTAAATTCTGATGTAAAACTTACACCCGATTATTTTGAACATCAATGGAAATATTTTAGCAAGGCTGATACTTTTGGCGTAATGGCCAGAATTATGAGTTTTGACGAAACGAAGATAGAAGATGCTGCTCGTTTACTTTATTATAGTGGGTGCAGAATTAAAGCCAACAAGTTTTACTATAGCGAAAACCCACAGGATGAAGATGTTTACACGGCTTATCTTTCTGGCGCAAATGCATTGGTTGACGCAAAAAAGCTAAAAGAGCTTGGTGGTTTTGATGAAATATTCTCTCCGTTCTCCTCAGAAGATTTTGATTTAAGCTTAAGAGCCTGGCAATTGGGCTGGAAATGTTATTACGAACATCGGGCTTTCTGTTTCCATCACATCAGCGGGAGTACAAAAACGCAAATCAAATCAGACTTTATAAAGAAGATATACTATAGAAACCGGTTCTTTTTGCAACGCATCCAGCTTAATGGCGCACGTTTAAACTTGCTTCCTTTACATTTATTGTTTGCTGAAATTATTCCTAAACTTTTAACTGGTAAATTTTGGATTTTGGATGCATATAAACAATATATAGCTTCATTTGCGGCAATTAGCAGTAGCCGCCAAAAACTTGAAACCTTAAAGCAAAAGTATAATTCATCCATAGGTATATCTGATGTAATGGAAATCATAAATCAATCCGTTGCTCAAAAAACCATAAAACGATTGTAATTTTATAAGGCTCAAAGCCTCAAAACATAAAGGTCTGTTTGAAAACCGTACATTTGCCAAGTTTTAATTAAATTTTTTGGAGATGTTTTTAACCCGTCATCCATTGTACATATTCCATTTTATATAAAATGAAGACCTATTTTCGTTTATTATCCTTTGCCAAGCCAATAGAAAAGTTCGCCATACCTTATGTTATTGCAACGCTTTTCGCTATTATTTTTAATACCTTCCTTTTTACTTTACTAGGACCATTAATGCAGGCTTTGTTTTTAAAAGATAGCCTTTCTAAACCTTTGCCCTCTTCAGGAGAGAAGTCGCTTTTAGACCCAAGAGAACTTTTTCAAGCTTATATTGATAAAATAAGTACGCAACATGGCGATGTTTACGCACTTCAAATAATTTGCGTAGTAATTGTTATTACCGTGTTTCTCGCTAATTTCTTCCGTTATTTTTCTCAGCGTTATATGGAGGATCTAAGGGTTCACACCTTACTTAATATGCGCAAAAAGGTATTTGATAATGTAATGAACCTACACGTTGGCTACTTCAACAACGAGCGCAAAGGTGATATTATTTCAAAAGTAGCCTCTGACGTTCAAGTGGTACAATTTACAGTAACCAATACCTTGCAAGTGGTTTTCAAAGAACCATTACAATTAATATTTTTTGTAGCCGTCCTATTATCTATTTCTGTTAAATTAACTTTATTTTCATTACTGGTTATCCCTGTTTCTGGTTTTATAATCAGTAAAATTGTTAAAAGATTAAAACAGCAAGCTACCCAATCGCATGAATCCTTTGCAAAAATGATTGGCTTTTTAGATGAATCTTTAAGTGGTATTAAAATCATTAAAGCATTTAATGCTGCAGAACGTGTTAAAAATAAGTTCGGCGAAGAAAACAAATTCTACTCCTTTTTAAACAGAAAGATGGCAAGAAGACAACAGCTTGCGTCACCTGTTTCTCAAACTTTGGGTGTTTTGGTCGTTGTTTTTATCCTTTTATATGGTGGCACTATGATTTTAACTGGACAAGGAGACCTTAAAGGAGGTGCTTTTGTAGTTTATCTTGCGACTTTCAGTCAGGTTATGCAGCCAATAAAAGCTTTAACAGATTCATTTAGTGGAATACATTCAGGTATTTCAGCTGGTGAACGCGTACTGGAACTAATCGATACTAAACCAGAACTTACAAATAAAGAAAATGCGGAAAACTTAAGTAAGTTCAGTAATGCGCTTGTTTTCGAAAACGTCGCTTTCAGCTATGGCGAAAAGCAAGTGCTTAAAAACATTAACCTGACTATTCAAAAAGGGCAAACCGTTGCTTTGGTGGGCCCATCTGGTGGTGGTAAAAGTACCCTAATGGATTTGATTCCCCGCTTTCATGATCCAAAATCAGGAACAATTAAAATTGATGGATACGATTATAAAGATTTAACAGTCGAAAGTATTCGCAGCCAAATGGGTACTGTAAATCAGGAGTCATTTCTTTTTAACGATACCATATTTAACAATATTGCTTTTGCAAAACCCGATGCATCGGAAGCAGAAGTTATCGCGGCAGCTAAAATTGCCAACGCTCACGAGTTTATTCAAAATACGGAAGATGGTTATCAAACCTTTGTTGGCGACCGAGGAAACAGACTTTCTGGCGGACAAAGACAAAGAGTTTGTATCGCAAGAGCTGTTTTAGCGAACCCGCCAATCATGCTTTTAGATGAAGCAACTTCTGCTTTAGATACCGAATCTGAAAAACTGGTTCAGGATGCTTTAAACAACCTGATGAAAAACAGAACATCAATTGTTATTGCACACCGGTTAAGTACCATTCAACATGCCGACAAAATTGTTGTTATTGACAAGGGCGAAGTGTTAGAAACTGGTAGTCATCAGGAATTAATGTCGCAAAACGGCTTGTATAAACGTTTAATAGATATGCAAGCTTTTAACGATTAAAGGCTTAAAACTTAATCTAATGAAACAAGTTCTATTGATGATGCCAAGCTACTATGACTTTGATGAAGTTATAACGTCAGTTTTAGTAAAACATAGTGATTGTATTGTAACAGCCATTGATACGAGTCCGAAACTTGCCTACAGAAATAATTTTGATCGGGTTATAAATTTTTTTTCAAAATTATTATTAAGAAAAAATCTTAAACCAGAAATGCATAGAAAACGCATTTTGCGACAAATAAATAGCTTAACTAAAGTAGATTATTTAGTTGTTAATCGAGTTGATTTAATTGATGATATAATTTTCGATACTGTAATAAAAAAAGCCGAACACAAGATTTTATTACTTTGGGATAGTTTATCTAAAGTTGGTGCACCGATGGATAGGTTGGCCCATTTTAATGTAATTTATAGTTTTGATAGCAATGATTGCAAAAATTATAATTTCAAAAAGATAGAGAATTTCCACTTTTGGGATTTTCAGGCACATATTACGCCTAAATATGATGCTATTTATTTAGGAACATTAGATCAAAGAGAGTCCGATTTAATCAAGATTATGGAGTATCTCAAAATAGACAATAAAACCTACAAAGCTTTTTTACATGTTCCGCGAGGTAAAAAGATACAGCAGGTTAATGGAATTGAAATCTTGAATAAAATAATACCTTTTAAGGAGTCAATTTCATTTGCCAATCAAGGTTCTTTAATTGTAGATCTTGCACATAAAAATCAAACTGGCCTATCCTTTAGGGTTTTTGAAGCTATGTTTTTAAGAAAAAAACTAATTACAACTAATACAAATATTCGCGAGTATGATTTCTATGATCCTCATAACATATTCGTATTAGATGATGTGAATGAAATTAATATTCCTAATGATTTCTGGACAACTCAGTACAAAGAAATTGCAAAAGAAATTGTAGATAAATATGCCGCAGAAAACTGGGTAAAAAAGATTCTTTCTAATGGATAAAAAGAAAATATATGTAATATGTCCAGATAGGGATAAACCATTAGGGGGAGTTAAGCAGCTTTACAGATTAGTAGATGTTTTAAATTCCTTAGGGCACGAAGCATACGTGCTGCATAAAAAGAAAAACTTCAGAGTTACCTGGTACACGAATAACACTGCCGTGATCAATTTCGCTGGAGTTTTCAAAAAGCTAAATTGGTATAAGAAAAATTTTTTCATGCAATTTATAGAGGGATTGCTATTTGGAAAAAAAATGCCTGAAGAGGGTAGTATTTTAGTTTTTCCAGAAATATACGGCCCACATATTAATTACTTTACCGAATACTCAATAGTTATATTTAATCAAAACTGTTATTACACATTTGAGCAATTCCCAGCATTTAAGGCATCCAATTCGCCTTATAATAATTCGAATTTATTAGGATGCCTAGTGGTTTCAAAGGATTCAGAAAATTATCTTTCTCAATTTTATCCCCAAGTAAAAACAAATAGAATTAGGATTGGGTTGTCTGAAACATTTAGCTATAGCTCAAAAAAGAAAAAGCAAATTGCGTTTATGCCAAGGAAACTGGCTGAAGATGCAAACCAGATTTATCAATTCCTTAATGGAAAAGATTACTTTAAAGAATGGGAATTTGTAGCCATTGATGGATTAAATGAAGAACAAGTTGCATCGCTATTAAAAGAAAGTGCTATTTTTCTTTCCTTTAATCATAGAGAAGGATTTGGGTTACCCCCAGTTGAAGCTATGGCATGTGGTTGTTTTGTTATTGGGTATACTGGCAATGCTGGCGAAGAATATTTCAAACCAGAATTCAGTATTAAAGTAGCTGATAGAAATATTTTAGATTTTTTATCAAAATTAGAAAACACCATTATTCAGTACAATAACAATCCAACAGAATTGCTTAATAAAGGCAAGCTTGCTTCTGAATATATATTAAGCATTTATAACAAAGACAATGAACATATCGATATAGAAAATGCATGGAAAAGGATAGCTGAGTCTAATTAAAAAACGTCAGGCTATTTTTTGAAGAGAAAAAAATAAATCTTTAATAGTAATTTAAAGCTCATAACTCTCGACTTTTTGCCTTGAAAAATCACATTATTTATCTCAGATAAAGTAAATCCTTCTGCCTTCATTCTTTGTATTAATGCTCTAAAACCATTTTTTTCTAAAAAGAAAATTTTTTTCTTAGACAAGTTCCGAATATTAATAGGTAGTAAAGAACTCCATTTAGCATGAACTTTTAATATATCAATGAGCCAGTCTTTATTTAAATTTCCTTCTGAAAAATGTTCAATTAATATTTCAAATGTTACAGCAACATCAAAATATTGACCTATACCAATCGAAAAATCAAGATCATATCCGTGAAATCCTTTTAATATTTTTTCATCAAAAGAATATTTTTGAACAGCGTCTCTAGTACAACAGAACCAAAGTCCATCAATAGTAGCAACATTTGTAAGCAATGCATTTTCTGGATTTGAATACTCCAAAATAGCTTTGTGCTCTGAAAATTTAAAGTGTTGTATAAAATTATAATTAAGGAGCTCTGGTTCTTCATTTTTAAAACTATGCCAAGTAGATGGTGCAACTGACTTGTACTGACTTCCTGCAACACCTAGTAACCCTAACTGTTTGTTGTTTTCGAATATCTGTAATACTAACGCACCCCAGTTTTCTGTTTTAAAAACAATGTCTTCATGCATAAAACATAAAACATCAAAATGAGATTGACTAACACCCTTATTGTACAGCTCGCATAATCCCATTCTACCATCACCATTCTCTATTGCAATTACTTCATAATTAACTCCTATGGTTTTACTAATGCTAGCTTCTACTTTTGCTAATAACTCAGGCTTCACCGATGCAATTATAATTGAGATCATTTGCAATAATAACTAATCTTTATAAAATAACATTTTGCAATAATTATATTTGCCGTAATATGCAGAAAAGGTACGATTATCTTATTGTTGGAGCGGGTCTGTATGGGTCCGTTTTTGCTCATGAAATGACAAAAATCGGGAAACAATGTTTGGTCATTGATAAACGAGATCATTTGGGTGGCAATGTTTTTACAAAGAATGTAGAAGGGATTAATGTTCATTGGTATGGCGCTCATATATTTCATACGAATGATAAAACCATTTGGGATTACGTTAATCAGTTTGCAGAATTTAACAGGTATACAAATTCGCCCATAGCTAATTATAAAGGCGAGCTATATAATTTGCCTTTTAACATGAACACATTTTATAAAATGTGGGGCACAAAAACTCCTGATGAAGCAAAGGCAGAAATTGCTAGGCAAATTGCACACTTAGAAATAGACAACCCTAAAAATTTAGAAGAACAAGCACTCAAGTTAGTTGGGAAAGATATATACGAAAAGTTAATAAAACATTATACCGAAAAGCAATGGGGGAAAAAGGCAATCGAACTTCCAGCATTTATTATTAAACGATTACCTGTTAGGTTTACCTACGATAATAATTATTTTGGGGATAAATATCAGGGAATACCACTTGGCGGTTATACAAAAATAGTTGAGCAGTTGCTTAAAGGATCGGATGTTTTACTAGAAACAGATTTTTTAAATGACATAGCTTATTTTAAAAGTAAAGCAAAAAAAACAGTTTATACAGGTAAAATCGATGCTTATTACAATTTTAAATATGGGCATTTAGAATATAGAAGTTTAGATTTTAAAGTCGAAATACATAATCGGGAAAATTATCAGGGAAATGCAGTAATGAATTTTACAGACGCTGAAACCCCATATACGAGAATCTATGAACATAAACATTTTGAATTTGGCACACAACCAAAAACAGTTATAACAAAAGAATATCCAAATAAAAACCCTAAAAACGCTGAACCTTATTATCCAGTAAATGATGATAACAATATGGCTATTCTTAAGTGCTATAAAAACTTAGCCGAAAAAGAAGAAAACGTTATTTTTGGTGGGAGGTTAGCAGAATACAGATATTACGATATGCATCAAGTTATCGCTTCTGCTTTAGCAAGAACTAAACAGGAAATAAAAAATGAACAGTAAAAGCTTAACTATATTTTCCGTTTATCATAAAGATTATGAAGTTCCAAACTGCGATTTTATAGTTCCAATACAAGTTGGAAAAAAAATTTCAGAAACTAATCTTGGCTTTTTAAGCGATGATGTAGGTGATAATATTGCTCATAAAAATCAAACTTATGGCGAATTAACTGCTCTTTATTGGCTATGGAAACATTTAGATAATTTTGAAGTGGATTATATCGGGCTTTGCCACTATAGGAGATATTTCGTTGATTATAATGTTAGGATAAAAAATAAATTTTTGTACAAGAAAACAAAGACAGATCCGTCTAGTGTTTATGTTGAGTCATTATGCTCATCGACTTACGACAGAATTTCTTCGCCAAAATTAGGAAACCAGATTGTCCAACTATTACAAGATGTGGATATTCTTTTACCAAAGAAGCTTGTGCATGAATTGAAGCCTGGCATTTCTTTATCCATCAAGGATCATTATATCTATCATCACATTAAAGAAGATTGGTTTTTAATGAGAGAAGCAGTTTTAAAACTATATCCTGAATTTAAAGAGGGATTTGACACTTTTTTTGAAGATTCTGATAGTATGTTTTGCTATAATATGATGGTATCATCGAAATCCATTTTTTCAGATTACTGCGCTTGGCTATTCCCGATCATAACAGAATTGGAAAAAACAGTCAAACTTAGCGATTACCCATATCAACGTAGAATATTTGGCTTCTTTTCAGAACGTTTACTTAATCTTTATGTTTACAGTAAGAACTTAAAAGTGGCGGAGTTGCCCGTTTTGTTTATTATTTCTTAGTTTCCTATTATCCATTTAAAACGAGTTTTTTGCAGGAATTTAGTTATTGAAAAACTAATTCCATAAACGATAAGAAATCTTAAAACACTAAAACCAATATTTAGATATACTGAACTTGAAATAACGGCAAGAATTTCACCTTTAAATAGTTCAGGTAAAAGTCTAATAATTAATATTTGATGAATTAGGTATATACCGAAAGTTGATTGTCTAGGCGTAAGTATTCGATCAACTGTTTTAATATCACCAACTTTAAGCAAAAGACCAAACATAGACAACGAATATAGGATATTAGTTATGCGTAAGGTATTATATTCATCGTGAGAACCTCTTGTCATTAGTAAGTAGGTTTCTGCGCAGGCTAAAACGAAAAGCACAGAGTTTAATCCAATCATTTGTTCCCAAGAAATACTCTTAATAAATTGTGTTATTTTTTCAAAATTCCGATTTAGAAATACACCCAACCATAGATAAAATACAAAACCAAAAAGTGCTGTTGAATGATGCGTAACAAACCATTCTGTATAAAGGTTGAAACTATAAGTTAAAGAGCAAAGCAGTAGGACAAGCCCAAACCAAAATTTATAAAGATATTTTTTAAATGCGAGTAGAATTGTAATACAAATGAGAAAATTGAGAATAAACCAAAAACTACTCTCAAATAGAATATATTTTAACTCATTCGAAAAGTAAGTTATTGGGTCATTTAAAAATAAGCCAGTATTGTTGCCTCTTTTAAACACAATCCAGTTCTGAATAAAATTAGCAACAACTAAAACCAAAATCCATACTAACCAGGGTTTGATGGTATTAGTAAACCTTCTTTTTATGTAGTTACCTGGTGTATATTCTGTAAATTTATAATTTATTAAAAAGCCGCCAATTAAAAAAAAAGCAACAGTTGCGAATTTAAAAAATTGCATGGAAGCAATTTGTAAAATTGTTTCGCCAACAGAGTCATATTTCGCTCCCCATAATGTGGCAGAATGCTCAAATACAATGCCCATCATTGATATACACCGAATAGTATCAACAAAATTGAAGTTTTTCTTGAGTGTCGGGTCGACAAGATTTTGTTCTGTTTTCTCCATAATTTGTAAAAAGCGAATATCTACAAAAAAAAAGCCTCAATCTTAAACTGAATCTCTTTTAACATGTATGTGTGCAAAATATTACATAGATAAAGATGCTCTATAAACCAAAAAGGGCTCCTACTACAGCAGCACCTTAATGTTTTCGGTCTATAATCGATCCGATACTAGTTCTTACGCTAATAACCAGGGAATGCTATGGCTCGATTTTAGAATTATCAATATGCAATCATGCTTTTGTTATTAATCTAGATAACCAGTGAGATTAATAACAAAAGCGAGTAGGTGTTTAATGCTTATTTTTATAAAAAAATCTTTAATTAGCTGATTTATTAAAGTTTAGCACAAAAAAGACTTTTTTTTTATATTTTAGATTGTCCCTAAGTTATAAAAGATGATCAAAGTTTTATTTGACCACCAAACGTTCTCTCTACAACGCTATGGAGGAATTTCGCGTTATTTTGCAAATGTTTATCATACTATACAAAAACAAGATGATATTCAAGCTAAAATTTCCGCACTTTACACTAATAATTACTATTTAAAAGATTTTAATGGCTTGTTAAGCAATAATCCTGTTGGAAAACTTATTTTTAAGGAAAGAGTAAGAGGATATCTCTGGAACAGGGCCTATTCTAAAAGAGTAATTGATAAAAATGACTTTGATATTTTTCATCCTACTTATTATCACACTTATTTTTTGGAGCGGCTAAAAAAGCCTTTTGTATTAACCGTTCATGATATGATTCATGAAATTATGCCAGAATATTTTCCTAATGATGATAAGTCATCTTTTGAAAAAAGGCAGTGTATCGAAAAAGCAAGCCATATTATTGCCATTTCTGAAAATACAAAGAGAGACCTTCAAAATATCTTCCAGATTCCTGATGAAAAAATTACAGTAATTCACCATGGGTTTACTCCATCTCAGGAAAGCGATGAAACAGGTGCCGAAACCGATATTAGCAAAGGAAATTATTTGCTTTTCGTTGGAGATCGATCTTTTTACAAGAATTTTTATCGCTTTGCCATCGCCGCTGCTGCATTCTTACAAAAGAGAAAAAACTTTAAGCTCATTTGTGCAGGTGGAGGACCTTTCCAGCATGCTGAAATCGAGCATCTCTTAAAATTAAAGATTATGGATCGGGTAACTCAAATAACAGCTACAGAACGTGAGTTAGACCTTTTGTACCAAAATACTTCTGCATTCATCTTTCCATCAATTTATGAAGGCTTTGGTTTACCTATTTTAGAGGCTTTTAAACAAAAGGCGCCAATTATTATGAGCGACATAGCCTGCTTTAGAGAAATTGCTGGAGATGCAAGCTTATACTTCAATCCATTCGACCCAGAAGACATCTTAGCAAAGATTGAACACTTAGTTGATGATAAAGCATTGAAAGATGATTTGATAAAAAAAGGATCTCAGCAAATACTAAATTTCACAATGGAAAAATGTGCAAATAAAACAATTGATGTGTATAGAAACTTATTGTAGCCAAATATATAGGTAACAAAAAAGGTCCTGACGAAATTTCATCAGGACCTTTATTATTTATAACTAAATATTATAATTTTCTAGCTACTTCTACTTGTTCGTAAGCTTCTACGATATCGCCAACCTCAATGTTGTTAAAGTTTTGAATATTCAGACCACATTCATAGCCTTTTAATACTTCTTTAACATCATCTTTAAAGCGTTTTAACGATGCTAATTCACCTGTATAAACTACAACACCATCTCTAACGATACGGATTTTGCTGTTACGTGTAATTTTACCATCTAATACCATACAACCTGCAATGGTACCCACTTTAGTAATTTTGAACGTTTCACGAATCTCTACGTTAGCCACAATTTTCTCTTCAAATTCTGGATCCAACATACCTTCCATTGCCGATTTAATCTCGTTGATTGCGTCGTAAATGATAGAATATAAACGGATATCGATTTGCTCAGCTTCTGCTAGTTTACGTGCACCTGTTGATGGACGAACCTGGAAACCAATAATAATCGCATCTGAAGCCGAAGCTAACAATACATCAGATTCTGAAATCTGACCAACACCTTTACTAATGATGTTAATTTGAATCTGCTCAGTCGAAAGTTTCAATAATGAATCGGCTAATGCTTCTATCGAACCATCCACATCACCTTTAACAATGATATTAAGTTCTTTAAAGTTACCGATAGCCAAACGACGACCAATCTCATCCAATGTAATGTGTTTCTGCGTACGTAAACCTTGTTCGCGTTGTAACTGCATACGTTTGTTTGCAATATCACGAGCTTCAGTTTCGCTCTCTAATGCATTGAATCGATCACCTGCTGTTGGTGCACCTTGCATACCCAAAACCTGTACGGGTTGCGATGGGCCTGCAGAATCAACCTTCATACCACGTTCGTTGGTTAACGCTTTAACACGTCCGCTATAACTACCAGCTAAAATTGGATCTCCAACTCTTAATGTACCAGCCTGAACCAATACAGTAGTTACAATACCACGTCCTTTATCTAATGCAGATTCGATTACTGAACCTGTAGCTCTTTTATTTGGATTAGCTTTAAGCTCTAATAACTCAGCTTCTAATAATACCTTATCTAAAAGTAAATCAACATTTAGTCCGGTTTTACTTGATATTTCCTGAGACTGGAATTTACCGCCCCAATCTTCAACCAAGATATTCATTACTGATAACTGCTCACGCACTTTATCAGAGTTTGCACCTGGTTTATCTACTTTCGTGAAAGCAAATACCAATGGAACACCTGCCGCTTGTGCGTGGTTGATAGCCTCTTTTGTTTGAGGCATCACTGCATCATCTGCCGCAATTACAATGATTGCAATATCGGCAACCTTAGCACCACGGGCACGCATCGCTGTAAATGCTTCGTGACCAGGCGTATCTAAGAATGTTACTTTTTTACCAGTTGGTGTAGTTACCATATAAGCACCGATGTGCTGTGTAATACCACCTGCCTCACCAGCAACTACATTTGCTTTACGGATATAATCCAGCAATGAAGTTTTACCGTGATCGACGTGACCCATAATCGTAACAACCGGGGCTCTTTCGATTAAGTCTGCCTCGTTATCTTCTTCCTCAATTACGTTTTCTTCATCTTCATCTGGTTTAACGAATTGAATTTCGTAGCCAAACTCATCAGCAACAATAGTTAAGGTTTCAGCATCTAAACGCTGGTTAATCGATACGAACATACCAAGACTCATACATGTACCAATAATTTTGGTAACCTGTACATCCATCATGCTCGCTAATTCATTAGCCGTAACAAATTCTGTTACTTTTAATATTTTCGATTGAGATTCAAGTTCATTTGCTGCTTCTTCTGCGTTAAATGCAACATCATCACGTTTCTGACGACGTAACTTAGCACGTTGAGCAAATTTACCAGATTTACCTGCACCACTTAAACGAGCAAGTGTTGCCTTGATTTGATCTTGAATTTCTTTCTCAGTAGGCTCTTCTTTAGGTCCGCTTGGTGTAGCATTTCTATTTTGGAAACCTGGTCTGTTATTATTTCTATTTCCTTGATAAGGAGTACCGCCTTGTCCGGCAGGCCTGTTACCTTGATATGGAGTTCCACCGCCTGGTCTGTTACCTTGGTACGGCTGACGAGGTTGACCTGGTGCACCACCTTGACCCTGACCAGCAGGATTTTGACCTTGCTGACCTTGGCCACCATGTTGACCTGGTTGGCCTGGAGCTCCAGGAGTTTTTTTACGTTTACGCTTGCGTTTTGCAGCTTCGCTATCGCTAGATGATGCAACCGGACCGTTTCTTCTATCAGGAGTTGTTGGTAAAACAATTTTACCAATAATATTAGGACCTGTTAATTTAACGGTACGAGCTTTAATAACTTCTGGCTCATTACTAACTGGAGGTGCAGGTTTAACTTCTGCAGGCTTAACTTCCGTTGGTTTAACCTCAACAGGCTTAACCTCTACTTTCGGTTGTTCTACAACTGGTTTTGGTGCTTCCTCAACTTTCGGCGTAGATACAGGAGCTTCCTCCTTTTTAACTTCAACAGGTTTAACCTCTGCTTTCGGTTGTTCTACAACTGGTTTTGGTGCTTCTTCAACTTTCGGCGCAGCTACAGGAGTTTCTTCCTTTTTAACTGGTCTTGTTTTAGAATTAAGATCATTTAAATCGATCTTACCAACAACCTTAACACCAGGTAAGTTTCCATCCTCAACAGGTTTAGCTTCTGTTTTAGTTTCCTTTGCAGGTTCTACAACAGCAGGTGTTTCTGCTTTTGGGGTTTCAACTTTAGGTTTTTCTACCGGAGGTGTAAACGTTTGAGTATTTTTTATTAAAATCTCTTCGTTTTTCTCAAAATCGGCATTCTTTTTCGGTGCTTCAGCTGGCTTTTCAGTCTCAGGCTCGTCACGACGTATCTTACCAATCACTATTTGTTTGGCTTCTTCTCTTACGATCTTATCTCCCTGATACTCTTTTAATAAGGCATCATACATATCGCCCGAAAGTTTAAACATAGGGCTTTTCTCGGCTGAGAACCCTTTTTTGTTTAAAAACTCTACGGCCGTACCCATGCCTATATTAAGTTCTTTAATAGCTTTAATTAAAATGATTGGTTTGTCGTCTGACATTTAGCTCCTGTTATTTTTTTATTTTAATACAAAAGTAGTGTTTATTTGGCAATTACACCACTTATTCAAATTCTGACTTCAAAATTTGAACCACTTCTTTAATGGTTTCTTCTTCAAGGTCGGTACGTTTTACTAAATCTTCTACTGTAAGTGCCAAAACACTCTTAGCAGTATCGCATCCGATAGCCTTTAATTCGTCGATAATCCAGCTATCAATCTCATCTGAGAATTCTTCTAAATCAACGTCTTCATCTGTTTCTTCACCAGCTTCACGGTAAACATCAATTTCGTAACCGGTTAACTTACCAGCTAGTTTAATGTTGTGTCCGCCACGGCCAATTGCCAGTGAAACCTGATCTGGTTTTAAGTAAACCGATGCATGTTTAGTTTCATCGTCCAATTTAATAGAGGTAATTTTTGCTGGGCTTAAAGCACGGGTAATATATAATGAAATGTTATTTGTGAAATTAATCACGTCAATATTTTCGTTTTTCAATTCGCGAACGATACCATGAATACGAGAACCTTTCATACCAACGCAAGCACCTACCGGATCAATACGATCGTCGTAAGATTCTACTGCAACTTTAGCACGTTCTCCTGGTTCGCGAACGATTTTCTTGATGGTAATTAATCCGTCGAAAATTTCAGGAACTTCTTGTTCAAACAAACGTTGTAAGAATTCGGGTGCAGTTCTCGAAATAATAATTTTAGGATTTGCATTAATCATTTCCACTTTAGAAATTACTGCTCTCACAGAATCTCCTTTTTTGAAATAATCAGCAGGAATTTGCTCTGTTTTAGGCATTAAAAGTTCATTACCTTCATCATCTAAAACCAAAGTTTCTTTTTTCCAAACCTGGTAAACTTCACCTGTTATAATTTCGCCTACACGGTCTTTATATTTTTTGAAAATTTCGTCTTTTTCTAATTCTAATACTTTAGAAACCAAAGTTTGGCGGGCAGCTAAAATCGCTCTGCGACCGAAACTTTCTAAAGTAATTTGTTCAATATAATCGTCACCAACTTCTAAAGTACTATCTAATTTAGAAACTTCAGCAAGCTCAATTTCCAAATCATCATCTTCAGAAAACCCATCTTCCATTACTTTTCTCGTTCTCCAGATTTCCAAATCCCCATTATCCGGATTCACGATAACATCACAGTTCTCGTCGGTTCCGTATTTTTTACGCAACATGCTACGAAAAACTTCTTCCAACACACTAATCACCGTAGGGCGATCTATATTTTTGAAATCTTTAAACTCCTGGAAAGAGTCAATTAAATTAATTGTTGTAGTACTCATTTTTACTTAAATGAAATTAACACACTTGTTTCTATTATATCATTAAACGGTACAGATGTTTCTACTGTAACCGCCTTTTTACCTTTTTCTTTAACTGATTCTTCAATCAGAATATTGTTTTCTGTAACCTCTAAAAGTTTACCTTCCTTTTTTTGTCCGCCTGCGAATTTAATGCTTACTGTACGGCCAATATTTTTATTGTACTGGCGGATTAGCTTTAATGGCTCGCCAACACCTGGAGAAGAAACTTCTAAATTATAAGCTTGCTCAATGGCATTTTCTTCTTCTAAATGAAACCCAACATGCCTGCTTATTGCCACACAATCCTGTATGCTTATGCCTTCATCACCATCAACATGAATAATTAGCTTGTTGTTTGGCAACATTCTCACTTCAACCAAAAAAAGTTCTGGCCGATCAGCAATTTTTTCTTCAACGAGTGCTATAACTCTCTTTTCTACCTGCATATTTTAACCTGAATTTCATAGAAAAAGGGGACATTGTCCCCTTCTCTTTTCTTCGATTACGATGCAAATGTACAAATTATTTAGAAATAATCAAACTATGATACAGGAATTTACAGTTTCGATTATCTTTTTAGCACTTGTTGTTGTGGTTCGAGGTTGTGTTTTATTGTACCTTTTAGCAACTTACCACCATCAGCAAATTTAACGCCGATGTAACTTTCTACCAGATAACTTTTTCCCGCTAAAAATGGTTCTTCTGGCACAAACAGAACAGAATCGCCTTGTAATTTTGTATGGCCCGCAATATATTCTTCATTTTGCAAACTATCTGTTTCGTTCGGTGTTAATAAAACCGAAATAAAATTAACTGAATCAGGATTAGTGTGATATGCATTTCTAACCTGAAACAAACTGGCTTCATCAATATTTTTAATTACAATTGAACTGCTATCAGCAGAAAATTTTATTACAGGAGCGTTGCTATTATTAGAGCAAGAGCCTAAATTTAACGCAATAACAACGTATATCAAACATTTAACAGATTTAAACATTTTACTAAATTAAACATTATGAGATTAATTATCGAAGTCCTTTTAATGGGATTAGCCGTTTTTATAGGAGCAAAACTAGTTCCTGGTGTAAGCGTAGATGGCTACGGAAGTGCAATAATTGCGGCCATTTTAATTGCTTTGGCAAATGCAACTATTGGCTTTATTTTAAGATTATTAACCTTTCCCGTTAATTTTTTAACCCTAGGCTTAATGTCTTTTATAATTACCGTACTGATGATTTTATTGGTCGATAATATGATGGCATCTTTCAATACATCTGGTTTCTTTTCTGCGGCTTTTTTAGCAATTGTAGTTGCTTTGGTTAAAGCAGTTTTTGGAGCAATAGCGGGCGACAAAGACTAATTAAACTTTTATTGCAAAGATTTAAAACGAAAGAGGTTATATGGAATGTATTATTTCCATATAACCTCTTTATTTATTTCAACTGTACGCTTAAAACTATCTGATCACTTCTCTCGAAATGACCATTTTCTGAATTTCAGATGTCCCTTCGTAAATCTGTGTAATTTTAGCATCACGCATTAATCTTTCTACGTGGTATTCTTTTACGAAACCATAACCGCCGTGTACCTGAACAGCTTCTACAGTTACATCCATGGCAACCTTCGATGCAAATAATTTTGCCATCGAGCCAGCCTGCGTATAAGGTAAGCCTTGTTGTTTCAGCCATGCGGCTTTATAAACCAACAACCTTGCAGCTTCAATCTGGGTGGCCATATCGGCGAGTTTAAAAGCGATTGCCTGATGTTCTGCGATCGGTTTTCCAAACGACTTTCGTTCTTTTGCGTATTTCGTTGCCAGCTCAAAAGCACCCTGAGCAATACCCAATGCTTGTGCTGCAATACCAATTCTACCACCCTCTAAAGTTTTCATAGCGAATTTAAAGCCAAATCCGTCTTCCCCTATCCTATTCTCCTTTGGCACCTTAACATCATTAAACATTAAAGAGTGTGTATCAGAACCACGAATACCAAGTTTATTTTCTTTCGGACCAACAGTAAAACCTTCCATTCCTTTTTCTACAATAAAGGCATTAATGCCTTTATGTTTTAATTCGGGATGGGTTTGCGCAATTACTAAATAAGTTGATGCAGTGCTGCCGTTGGTAATCCAATTTTTAGTGCCGTTTAATAAATAATAATCTCCTTTATCTTCCGCTGTAGTATGCTGAGAAGTTGCATCAGAACCCGCTTCGGGCTCAGACAAACAGAAAGCACCAATTTTTTCTCCCGATGCTAAAGGTTTGAGGTATTTTTCTTTTTGAGACTCACTTCCGTAGGCTTCCAAGCCATAACAAACCAGTGAGTTGTTTACCGAAACCACAACAGATGCAGAGGCATCAATTTTAGAAAGCTCTTCCATAACAAGTACGTAAGAGATTGCATCTAAACCGCTTCCATTATATTTTTCATCAACCATCATACCCAGAAAACCAAGTTCTCCGAGCTTTTTTACCTGTTCTGCAGGAAATTTTTGATGTTCATCTCTTTCGATTACTCCAGGCTTTAACTCTTGATTTGCAAAATCGCGGGCCGCCTGCTGAATCATTATTTGTTCTTCACTTAATTCAAAATGCATAACAATTATGTATAAAAGGTTAGTGAACCAAATGTAGGGTTTATAGATTAAAAATACTATGGCTGCATAGTATTTATTTTTATCAGAATTTTCTCTATAACAAATTGAAGCAATAAAATTTCTATTGGCCTTGCTTAGTCTGTTTTACTTCACAGAATCCTCAGTTAATAACCAGCTTATCTAGAGTATCAATATACCGAGGTTATACCGAAGTATTACCGAGTTACATCCGAGGTTACCATGGATATAAAGGAACTTAAACTGCCTTGGTTACCTTTTGCTTTTTGGTTAAGACGGCCAATAAACTCAGGCTTCCTAAAATTAAGGTTAACAGAATTTGTGAAGAGTGAATTATAGTTGCGTAAGCCAAACCATCTTTAAAAGAAAGCGAATATAAAACCAATGACTGTGCAACCATCCAATGAAAAACACCGATTCCACCTTGCACTGGCGCAACCATTGCGAAGCTCGAAAAAACCAATGCCGTAAAAGCGGCATTAAAGCCTAAATTACTGGTAATCTGTATAGAAGAAAAAGCTAAATACATGGAAAGGCAATAGAAAAACCAGATACCGAAAGTATAAAGCATAAATAAGGCTTTATTTTTAAGTTTGCCATAAGAATTAAAGCCTTGTTTCAACCCTGCCAGTATTCTTAAAAACTTCTTGCTCAATTTTTTCTTAATAAAATAAATCATCAAAAATAAAAAGAACATTAACACGAGCCCAATACCGATAAGCGAAAGGTAATTCAAACTTCTCAGTTTAAGAGCAAAATTTAGGTACAGATTGTTATAAATAAAACCAGAAACCAGGTTGTACTGAAAAACCAGCATAAATACTCCGCCCGAAAACAGAATCAATACATCTATCAATCGCTCTGTTATTACGGTTCCTATTGAAGAAAACATGGGAACTTTTTCTGTTCTAAGCATAATAGAACAGCGACCTATTTCGCCAAAACGCGGCAGCGCTAAATTTGCCAGATAGCCAATAATTACAGCGTGATAAGTATGCCAAAAACCAACTTTATAATTTATTGATTGATAAAGCATTCGCCATCTTGCAGCTCTAAGTACGTGCGCCATCCATAATGAAACGCATGAAGCCATTACCCAATGGATTTTAGCATTTTTGATTTCAAGCCAAATCCCATTTAAATCCTGCCCTTTAAATGCTAAATATAAAATGCCAACACCCACAAAAAAGAGGATCAGGTATTTTAACACCGATTTAAGGCTGAATATCAAAATGTTTATTTTAACAAGTGATTATTATCATCAGGAAAAACAAGTATTGGATTGTATTTTTTTGCATCTTCGATAGGTAGAGAACCGTAAGACATAATAATAAGTATATCGCCAAGTTGAGCAAGACGAGCTGTTGCGCCATTTAAGCAAATGGTTCCTGTTCCTCTTTCGCCCTTAATTACATAAGTTTCGAAACGAGCACCATTATTATTATTTACAATTTGCACCTTTTCATTAGCGATAATGTTAGCTGCATCCATTAAATCTTCATCAATCGTAATACTGCCTACATAATTCAATTCAGCTTGTGTTACTTTAACACGGTGTATTTTCGATTTTAATATTGTGATAACCATTTGGCAAAGTTAGTAATAAAGGATTGGATGAAAAAAACGAAAAGTGCGATGAAGATATAATATGGGAAACGGATGATGTAGAATTAGCAATAGCTCAACTATTCCTTCCCTCTTAGGTTATTTAATTATAATATTATCTATAAGTCGGGTTGTGCCAACCTGAGCTGCTACTAAAGCCACTAAACTATTTTCATCCTTAGAGTTTGCAGGCTCCAGCGTATTGCCATCGGCTATTGTGAAATAATCGAGTGTAACGCCTTCTATATTGTTGTAAAGCGACTTTGCTTTTTCTTCAAGTTCCTCCAAAGAATATTTCGTGAAATTATCGGCAACAAACTGCAAAGATTTACTTAAAACCAAAGCATTTTTTCGGTCTGTTTCAGAAAGATGAATATTCCTGCTACTCATAGCCAGTCCATCATCTTCACGAATAATTGGGCATGTGATTATATTTATTGGCAGTTTGAAATGAGCGAGCATATTTTTAATCATTAGTACTTGCTGAAAATCTTTCTGACCGAACATGGCTAGATCTGGTTCTACTGCATCAAAAAGTTTCTTAACAATTTGAGTAACGCCTTGATAATGGCCTTTTCTAAATTCGCCCTCTAATAAAAATTCGGCTTTGCCTAAATCTATGTGCCAGTTTTCATCTGCACCTGCGGGATACATTTCTGTAACATTTGGCATAAAAACGCCATTACAACCAGCATCATTAAGCATGGCCAGATCATGTTCAATTGGTCGCGGATATTTCTCTAGATCTTTTGGATCGGTAAATTGAGTAGGATTAACGAAAATACTGCATATAATAACATCAGCATTTTCCTGCGCTAACTTTATTAATGAAATATGGCCATTATGTAAAGCACCCATAGTAGGTACAAGTGCTATTTTTTTACCTGATGCCTTTAGTGGTTTTAAATAAGCCTTAAGTGCTTCTTTAGTTTTGAATACTTCCAATTTGAACAATCTGAATTAAAGCCGTAAAGGTGTAAATTAATATAAACGAAACCAAACAAATGCTTGCTATATTGATAAATAGTATTATTATTCTTATCTTTGCAGCTCATTATCTTTTATTTAACTTAATATTTTCTTAGAATATGGAGATGGCAAAAACGAAGCTGCTGATTGTTACACACGAGATGTCGCCTTTCCTCGAGCTTACTAAAATTTCTGAAATTACTCGCCAGTTACCACAGGCAATGCAAGAGAAAGGATTCGAAATCCGCATCTTAATGCCAAAATTCGGTAACATCAACGAGAGAAGAAATCGTTTACACGAAGTAATACGCTTATCGGGAATGAACATCATCATAGATGATAACGATAACCCTTTAATTATTAAAGTGGCTTCTATACCAGCTGCACGCATGCAGGTATATTTCTTGGATAATGAAGAGTATTTCCAACGCAAGCAAGTATTTGCTGATGCAAGTGGAAAATTCTTTGACGATAACGACGAGCGTACAATCTTTTTCTGTAAAGGCGCTTTAGAAACGGTAAAAAAATTAGGCTGGGCTCCTGATATTGTTCACTGCCATGGCTGGATGAGTTCATTGGTACCTGCTTACATTAAAACAACTTACAAAAACGATCCTACTTTCAAAAATTCTAAAGTAGTATACTCTGTATATGAAGGCGGTTTCACTGAAAAATTAAATGTTAACTTCTCGAAGAAAGCTGTAATGGCAAATATGACAGAAGATGATACTAAAGCATTTGAACCTGCAGATTTAAACAGCTTACACATTGGAGCGATAACACACTCGGATGCAGTAGTTTTAGCAGATGAAAATCTTGATGAAGCTATGTTAAAATTTGTTAAAGATTCAAATAAGCCAACTTTAGCTTATAACTTAACCGAAAATTTTGAAAACTTCTACACTTTTTACGAAGAAATTTCAAATGAAGAATTGGTTTCTGTTGCTTAATTAGGTATTATTATTTTAAATATGAAATTTATAAAACAAGACTTATTAACCCTGTTGATAGGTCTTTTTCTTTTTGCATCTTGTAAAAACACGAGTAATATTGGTTTAGATGTTGACCCAAACACAGCTATTCAAGGCACTTTGGTGAATGATCAGCAGGTTACCTCTCAAACTTTAAAGGAGCCTGATTTTAATACCAGTATATTAACTCAACATCCGATCGGCTATATGGTTGATCCAATTTTCGGTAAAACAGAGTCGAGCGTGGGTATGACGGTTACGCCTCCCAGTCTTAGCTATGATTTTAAAACTTCACCTGTTTTAGATTCGGCCGTTTTGGTTTTAAATTTAGCACCGCAGTTTTATGGCGATACGGCTACATCAAAATACAGTATCGATGTTTACCAGTTAACTGCTCCAATTTTAAAACTTAAAGCTTCTGATGCAATTCCACATAATGGAACTTTATTAGGTAATTTTAACAGTAAAATATTCCCAAATACGAAAATCAAAATTACGGATATTGTGGTTGGAGGAAAGGATACAGTAAGAACGGTTCCTGCTCAAATTAGAATTCCTTTGAATAAAGCTTTTATTCAGAATACAATTTTAACTCTTCCAACAACAGGTACTTCAACAAGTGATAAATTTGTTCAGTATTTTAAAGGTTTATATGCAGAAATAAACAAAACAAGCTCTACTGGTACAGGTGGAGTTGCTTTTTTAGACTTTGCTGGTACCAATTCATACCTGCAACTGGTTTACAAAACAACAAACGCATCAAGTGGGATTGATACGGTATCCACTAATTTCCCAATTGGAACTTCGAGTGGGACAGTTACAGCAAATATTAACCACGATTACACAAGTACAGCAGTTAAAACTCAATTAGATAATCCTGGTCCAGCAGCTAATCCAACTCAATACGGTGTAACTTATTTGCAAGATTTAGGTGGTGTAAGAACAAAAATTTCTTTCCCTACGCTTAAAAACTTTACAACCACATACGGAAAGGCAATTATTAACAAGGCAGAATTAGTGGTTGATTTAAGCGCTGGAACATTCGCTTTACCATTTGCACCTTCACAAAGATTATCGCTATATCGCTGGGATATTGCAAGCCAGGAAGTAAATTTACCAGACCACGATCAATCTGGAACTTCTTCGACTGGCGCAACTTATACAGGTGATGCTAGAGCAAAATCGGATGCAGTATTTGGAGGTTATTACGATTCATTAAAAAACAGGTATGTATTTAATGTTACAGCGTATGTACAAGATATTATTGACGGAACTAAGATTGATTACGGAACATATATTGCTCCATCTTCTTTAACGGCAACAGCATTTAATTTAGGCACATCAAGAACTACTTACTCGGCATCGAGAGCGGTTATTGGAACTTTTGGTAGCACGACCAACAGATTAAAACTTAATATTTATTACACAAAAATAAATTAAGATTTTGTTTAAATACGCTAAGCCCTGCTTGTTAAACAAGCGGGGCTTTTTAGTTTCAAATTTTTCCAATAAAAAAATCAATACCCCTATAAAGCAAACGTTTGTTTAGTATATTTGGCGCAAAATACTTATAAAAACATGTGTGGAATAGTAGGTTATATAGGCTACAGAGAAGCTTGGCCAATTGTTTTAAAAGGCCTTAAAAGATTAGAATACCGCGGTTATGATAGTGCTGGAATTGCATTAATGAACAATAGCGGCGATCATATTTACAAGAAAGTTGGAAAAGTTGCTGCTTTAGAAGAATTTGCAGAAGATAAAGATAAATCGGGAACAATTGCCATGGGACATACCCGCTGGGCAACACATGGTGTACCGTCGGATCGGAATTCCCATCCTCATACTTCAAACGATGGTCAGTTATCGATCATTCATAATGGTATTATTGAAAACTATGCTACGCTTAAAGAAGAGCTTTTAGGTAGAGGTCATGAATTTAAAAGTGATACCGATACGGAAGTTTTGATTCACTTAATCGAGGAAATTCAAAAAATTGAACAAATAGATCTTCTCGAAGCAGTAAGACTAGCCTTACACGAAGTTAGCGGTGCCTACGCGATTGTGATTATGGACAAAGCGTATCCAGATCGTTTAATTGCTGCAAGAAAAGGCAGTCCGATGGTTATTGGAGTCGGCAAAGGCGAATACTTTATTGCTTCTGATGCGACACCAATAATTGAATACACGAAGAATGTAATTTACCTTAACGATAATGAAATTGCTTTAGTAACAAAAGATGATTTATTAGTAAAGCATTTAGATAATGTTGTTCAAACCCCACTAATTCAGGAATTAGAGTTAAAGCTTGAAATGCTTGAAAAAGGTGGCTTCGATCACTTTATGTTAAAGGAAATTTACGAGCAACCTAGATCTATCAGAGATTGTATGCGTGGCCGTATTTATCCCGAAGAAGGTAAGGTGCAATTGGGCGGTATTAAAGAGTTTGTAGAAAAACTTAAAAATATCGACCGTATAATTATCGTTGCTTGTGGTACATCATGGCATGCTGGCTTGGTTGGAGAATATTTAATCGAAGAATACGCACGGATCCCAGTTGAAGTTGAATATGCATCAGAATTCAGATACCGTAATCCGATTATTACAGAAAAAGATGTTGTAATTGCAATTTCTCAATCAGGAGAAACTGCTGATACTATGGCGGCAATAGAAATGGCTAAAGAGCGTGGTGCTACCATTTTCGGAATCTGTAATGTTGCAGGAGCTTCAATTCCAAGATTGAGTCATGCAGGCGTATATACCCATGCAGGTCCAGAGATTGGTGTGGCATCAACAAAAGCATTTACTGCTCAGGTTACGGTTTTAACGCTTATGGCGTTTTACATGGCTCAACAAAAAGGTACCATTACTCAATCTAAATTGATTAGTTTATTAACTGAATTAGATAATATCCCTGATAAGATCCAAACTGCGCTTGAATCTAACGACATAATTAAGGAAGTTGCGGCACAAATTAAGGATTCGAGAAATTGTTTATTCTTAGGTAGAGGAAGTGGTTTCCCTGTCGCATTAGAAGGCGCTTTAAAGCTTAAGGAAATATCTTACATCCATGCAGAGGGTTATCCTGCAGCAGAAATGAAACACGGCCCAATCGCTTTAATTGATGAAGAAATGCCAGTTGTGTTTATTGCAACTCAAAATTCATCGTACGAGAAAGTGATCAGTAATATACAAGAAGTAAAAGCCCGTAAAGGAAAAGTTATTGCAATTGTAACTCAAGGCGATACTGAAGTTAAAAAAATGGCTGATTATTGCATTGAGATTCCTGATTCTGATGAAGCATTTTTACCTTTATTAGCAACAATTCCATTGCAGCTTTTATCTTATCATATTGCAGTGATGAGAGGTTGTAATGTAGATCAGCCAAGAAATTTGGCTAAATCTGTAACCGTAGAATAACGTAAAACGGAGAGATAAAAAAGGGTTGCCATTTTATTTCTGGCAACCTTTTTTGTTTTATAACGAATTGAATTTAGAACGGCAGATCACCATTTTCATCATCTGGTCGTATTGTAAATTCATCTTCTATTTTCGATTCTACATTATTCTGAACATGGTTTACTGGTTGACCAGGCTCAAAATCACTTTTTCGTCCAAGCATAGTGAAATTCTCTGCAACGATTTCAGTTACGTACTTTTTCACCTTCTCCTTATCCTCAAAAGATCGAGTTCTTAACTTACCTTCAATATAAACTAGTTTACCTTTTTGCAAGTACTTTGAAGCAACTTCCGCCAAACCTCTCCATAAAACTATATTATGCCATTCGGTTTGTTCTACACGCTTACCATCTTTATTATACGTTTCTGATGTTGCGAGCGGAAAGCTGGCTACGGTAACGCCTCCATCCAAATGCCGCACTTCTGGGTCTTTTCCCAAGTGCCCTACTAAAATAACTTTGTTAATCCCAGACATAAAATATTGTTTTTGGTTAGTTTTATCTTAAAGCGATTGTTAAATCAAATGAAAGTTAGTTAGTCTATTCATTTATTAAAAGTTCTCATCTATAAAGTTTTTGATAACGTTAGGTTGAGGTAGTTCATTTAGTACATCTAAAGAAACCCAATTAAGTTCCTTTTGTTTACTAAAGTTAAATATATAATTTTTTAAAGCAAAAAATTGAACATGGATTATTTGGTGCGTTAATATATGCTTTTTATAAGTAATCAGCTTAAAATCTGCCTCCTCTCCAAACATGTCTTTTATCTGATTAACGAAGTCGGTATCTTCAATTATTAAAATAGAATTCGTTTCAATATTCGGAAAATCATAAAGATGTTGCCATATATCCTTTGCCTGGCGTTCTTTCATTAAAACTTCGGTACCGTTATTACATACAAAATAATTAAAATATCTATGCTTCTTTTCGGCCTTTCCAATCTTAACAGGCAGTTGATTTACAACTTTATTCTGAAAGGCATAACAATCTATACTTATTGGGCAAACAGCACAATTGGGGGATTTAGGTTTGCATTGCAGTGCGCCAAATTCCATTATTGCCTGATTGTATAATGCAGAATCTTCGGCATAAAGCAAATCATTAGCGAGCTTAAAAAATTCATTTTTACCTGCCGGAGAATTAATTGCTGTACTAATTCCAAAATACCTGGCTAAAACCCGAAACACATTTCCATCTACAACAGCTCTCGCCTCTCCGGCTGAAAAAGAAGAAATTGCTGCAGCGGTGTACGCTCCGATTCCTTTAAGCTTGATCAAATCATCGTGCTGGTTCGGAAAATTGCCATTATGATTACTCATGACCAATTGCGCTGTAGCATGCATATTTCTTCCTCTGGAATAATAGCCTAATCCTTGCCAAAGCATTAATACCTTACTTTCTGTTGCGGAAGCAAAATCTGCAACAGTTGGAAAATTCTCTAGGAATTTGTTAAAATACGGTAACCCCTGTTCAACTCTGGTTTGTTGCAAAATAATCTCAGAGAGCCATATCGTGTAAGCATCATTTGTATGCCGCCAGGGTAAATCTCTTTTATTATTCAGATACCAATTTATAAGCTCATTTTGGAATGTCATTGCTGCAAATTACGGTGTAATTATTTGTTTTTAAAAAAACTTGCAATAGCCTGATAAGAACCGTGATAAAAAAATCATCTTTTATTTCCCTATCTCATTAAAAAGCAATACTTTTGCAACCCCAAATCAGTGATAATATTAAAATACACAATACATAATAATTAATAAAATATGACTAAGGCAGATATTATTTCAGAAATATCAACAAAAACCGGAATTGAGAAGGTTGATGTGCAGGAAACGGTTGAGGCGTTCTTTAAGGTTATCAAAACCAGCATGATTGGCGGTGAAAATGTTTACGTAAGAGGCTTCGGAAGCTTTGTTGTTAAAAAGAGAGCACAAAAAACAGCTAGAAATATCTCTAAAAACACTGCAATAATTATCCCAGAACATTTTGTTCCAAGCTTTAAACCAGCAAAAGTTTTTGTTGATAAAGTAAAAAATAACTCTAAAAAAATTCAAGTAGAAGCTTAAATCTAAAAATATGAATAGCAGCATAAAATTAAAACAAACCATCATTATTGGAGCGATTTTATTGCTTGTTGCCTTCTTATTTACTAGAGATATTAAAGGTTTAATTAAACCAACAGAAGAAAATGGTAAAATGCCATCATCGGGTCAAGTGGCCCAGGCAGCAGCTCCTTCTACTTCTGGATTAAGCATTCAACAAACATCTGAAGCTGCTAAAAATGTAATTAATAAAAGTTTAGCGACTGATATTACAGCCTTAGAAAACAGCTACAAAGGTGCAACTGGTACAGAAAAAACTGAATTGGCTCAAAAACTAGCTCAGAAATGGGATGATGTTGAACAATTGACACCTTCTGCACTTTATTTAGAAGTTGTTGCCGAAGCTAAACCTACAGCTACAAACTGGTTAGCATCTGGCAATAAATTTTTAAAAGCTTTTGAGAGTACACAAGATAGTTTAGCACAACCTGCTTTATTGCAGAAAGCGAATACTTCTTTCACAAAAGCGCTTGAATTAGACAAAGAAAACATAGATGCCAAAACAGGATTAGGCGTAACGATAGTAAATGGCTTAGGCGCACCAATGCAAGGTATTGCAATGTTGTTAGAAGTTGTTGCTAAAGACCCTAAAAATCTTAAAGCAAATATGAACCTTGGTTTATTTTCAATTAAATCAGGTCAGTTCGATAAAGCAATTCCTCGTTTTAACACAGTTATTGCTACAGCGCCAACACCTGAAGCCTATTTTTATTTAGCTACGGCTTTAGAAAACTTAGACAAAAACAAAGAAGCCGTAGAGGCTTATTTAAAAAGCAAAAAATTAGCGGCAAATCCAACTTTATCATCATTTATCGATAAAAAGGTTGCTGAACTAAAGAATAAAAGTTAATTAACGGATTAATAAAAACATTTAAAACTTAAAATTATGCCAAGCGGTAAAAAAAGAAAAAGACATAAAATGGCTACGCACAAACGTAAAAAACGTTTAAGAAAAAACAGACATAAGAAAAAATAGTTTCTTATTTTGATTTAGCCTTTAAACCTCATAGCTTACTATGAGGTTTAAACACTTATATATGATTTTTTTTCTTATATAATCTCTGGCTATATCAATATTTTCTTGATTACTATCCATTTGTTAATAGGCGAAAGCCTTAAATCTGTAGCTGTTGGTAAAAGAATTAATTATCAATTCGACTCCTGCCGGAGTTACCATAGCTTTGATTGAAGACAAACAACTTGTTGAGCTTCATAAAGAACAAATCAATAATAACTACGCTGTAGGCGATATTTATTTAGGCCGCATTAAAAAAATTATGCCTGGCCTGAATGCTGCTTTCGTGGATGTTGGTTATGAAAAAGATGCATTTTTGCATTACTTTGATTTGGGCCCACAGGTACAATCTTTAATTAAGCTAACTAAGATCAAGCGTAATGGCTCGGTTACAGGCACACTGTTAGATAATTTAAAGCTCGAAGCTGATATAAATAAAGCGGGCAAAATTTCTGATGTGCTTAGTAAAAATATGCTCGTTCCTGTACAAATTGCCAAAGAGCCAATTTCTACAAAAGGACCGCGTTTAAGTTCCGACCTATCTATCGCCGGCAGGTATGTGGTACTGGTGCCATTCTCCAATACCATATCCATATCAAAAAAAATAAAAAGTAATACAGAACGTAATCGCCTTAAAAAGATTATCGAAAGTATTAAACCTCAAAATTTTGGGGTAATCATCAGAACCGTTTCCGAAGGAAGAGGTGTTGCCGAAATGCAAAAAGATCTTTTAGATTTGGTTGCAAAGTGGGAAACCTTTATTAAAAAACTTCCTACTGCCGAACCTTCAAAAAGAGTTTGGGGTGAAATGGACAGATCATCTACGTTAATTCGTGATATTCTGAATCCTGATTTTACAAACGTTTACGTGAGCACGCCTGAGTTGTTCGATGATATTCGTTCTTATGTACATGATATTTCTCCAGAAATGGAAAAAATTGTAAAACTGTACAAACAAAAAGAACCAATCTTTGATCATTTCGGTATTGAAAAGCAAATCAAAAATGCTTTTGGCAAAACAGTAAACTTGCCAGGTGGTGCTTATTTGGTGGTAGAACACACAGAAGCACTGCATGTAGTCGATGTTAATAGCGGTAACCGTACTGCCAGTAAAGAAAATCAAGAAGAGAATGCTTTACAGGTAAATAAAGAGGCGGCGAAAGAAATTGCTCGTCAATTGCGTTTACGCGATATGGGCGGTATTGTGGTAATCGATTTTATCGATATGCACAAACCAACTAACCGTAAAATTTTATTCGATTATTTACGCGAATTGATGCTTTTGGATCGTGCTAAACACACGATTTTGCCGCCGAGTAAATTCGGATTGGTGCAAATAACCAGACAGCGTGTTCGCCCAGAAATGAATATTGTTACTGTAGAGAAGTGCCCTGCATGTGATGGAACAGGTGAAATAAAAGCCAGTATTGTTCTTATGGATGATATTGAGAACAACCTGAATTACATATTAAGAGAGCAAAATGAAAAAGGAATTACACTTTGTGTCCATCCTTACATCGAAGCTTATATCACAAAAGGAATTTTTAGCTTACAACGTCGTTGGTTCTTTAAATATGGCCAATGGATAAAAGTAAAAGCACAATCTGCATACTATTTAACAGAGTTTCATTTTATCTCATCAAAAGATGAAGAGATAAAACTTTAAAGAAAGAATTTTATAAAAACGCCTAATACCTTATTGGAATTAGGCGTTTTTTTTGTGCAAAAATGATTTAGTTTTTCCAGCGTATAAAATCTAAATTCGTAAGTCTAAAATCTAAAATTAAATTGGCAAAAACTAAAACAGCATACTTCTGTCAAAGTTGTGGATACGAATCTGCAAAATGGTTAGGTAAATGTCCTTCGTGTAACCAGTGGAATACTTTTGTAGAAGAAATCGTCGAAAAAAGTTCAACCTCCATTCCAACATGGAAAACTGAAGCTACTTCAAGAAAACTTAGTAAACCAAGCAAGGTTGATGAAATACAAAGTTCTACTGAGCGAAGAATACCTACGGGCGATAAAGAATTGGATCGCGTATTGGGTGGCGGTTTAGTTGAAGGCTCATTGATTTTAATTGGAGGTGAGCCTGGCATTGGTAAATCGACTTTAATGCTGCAATTGGCTTTAAATTTAAAAGGTAAAAAACTGCTTTACATTTCTGGGGAAGAAAGCGAACAACAAATTAAAATGCGGGCAGAAAGGATAAAAGAAAGTCCATCTTCTGATTGCTATATTTTAACCGAAACCTCTACTCAAAATATATTTAAACAAATTGAAATACTTGAACCCGAAATTGTAGTTGTTGATTCTATACAAACTTTGCACTCGGCACATATCGATTCTACACCTGGAAGCGTATCGCAGGTACGCGAATGTACTGCAGAATTATTACGTTTTGCTAAAGAAACAGGAACACCCGTTTTTTTAATTGGGCACATCACAAAAGATGGCGCTATCGCGGGCCCGAAAATACTCGAGCACATGGTTGATACTGTTTTACAGTTTGAAGGCGACAGACATCATGTTTATCGCATTTTACGCTCGATAAAGAATAGATTTGGAGCAGCAGCTGAGCTGGGGATCTACGAAATGCAAGGTAGTGGATTAAGAGAGGTTTCGAATCCTTCAGAAATATTGTTATCGCAACGCGACGAAGAATTAAGCGGAATTGCAATTGCGGCAATGCTGGAAGGCGCAAGACCAATGCTAATCGAAACGCAAGCGCTGGTAAGTTCTGCTGCCTATGGCAATCCACAAAGATCGGCTACTGGTTTTGACACGCGAAGGATGAACATGCTTTTAGCTGTTTTAGAAAAACGCTGTGGATTTAGATTAAGTGCACAAGATGTATTTCTAAATATTGCTGGAGGCATTAGGGTTGAAGACCCTGCAATTGATTTAGCTGTATTAATTGCCATTATTTCATCGCACCAGGATATTGCCGTTTCTTCTAAAAATTGTTTTGCAGCTGAAGTCGGTTTATCTGGAGAAATTAGAGCTGTTAATAGAATAGAGCAAAGAATAGCAGAAGCAGATAAATTAGGTTTCGAAAGCATATATATTTCTAAATACAACCTAAAGGGAATAGCCTTAGAAAAATATAATATAGAAATTAAGGCCGTTAGTAAAATTGAAGAAGTATTTAGTTTAATATTTGGGTAAAGCGACGCTAAAAAACGGGGAACCATATCAACAAGTTTCTACAGTTAGAAGATGATTTTCCCCGATTCCCCAAGAAGAAAAATATTGGCACAAGTTTTACAAAATCATAAATCACTGAAAAACAACACAATACAAGCCGATTACTTCAAATATTAAGTTTGGTTTAACATTTGCCTTACATGTTATGTTGTACATCATGGGATGTGATCTATAACAATAGGGATGATTTTCCTCGTTAGTGAGAACTAGCGAGGATTTTTTTTGTTTTCACTATTTAGAAAAATTTTAAATAACTTTGAAACAGATAATTATCGGAATAACTAATCATTATATCTCTTAAAGAATACCATCATGAAAAAAATTATTTTAAGCTTAGCGTTTTGTTTAATTGCTACATTCACTTTTGCTCAGACAGAATATAAAGGCCAAAAATTTGGTGAAGCAGTTACACCTGGCGATGTTAAACCTGCCGCAAAAATGGAGGCCGCTATGGGTAGCAAAACAACTACCGATATGAAAATTGAAGGTAAAGTCGTAGATGTATGTAAGAAAAAAGGATGCTGGATGACCTTAGAAATGGCTAACGGTGAACCAATGAGAGTTACTTTTAAAGATTATGCTTTCTTTATGCCAATGGATATTGTAGGCAAGCAAGTTGTTTTAGACGGTGTTGCTAAAAAGCAAACCATCTCTGTAGAAACCTTACGTCACTATGCTGAGGATGCGAAAAAATCGCCTGAAGAAGTAGCTAAAATTACAGATCCTAAAAAAGAACTGGCTTTTGAAGCTAAAGGTGTTGTGATATTAGATAAATAAGCTTAAAGCGGAAAGCTTTGATATAAAAAATGCCCCAGTACAATGTATTGGGGCATTTATATTTTAAGTCTTTAACGAATTACAAAACCCAGTTCCATCCAAATTCATCTGGTGCCAAACCGTAACGAATATCGTTTAGTTTTTTAGCAATGCCATTAGAAATGGTTCTTGTAGCTGAATCTGTTAATTTATATGTTTTACCTAAGTAGCCAATTTCACCAATTTGCGTTACAGTTGCAGCAGTTCCTGCAGCAAAAGCTTCAGTTAAACTTCCGCTTTCAATACCCTCTATAACTTCTTTAACTGATACTCTACGTTCTTCAACCTCTACTCCAGCAGCTTTAGCTAATTTGATAATAGTATCGCGGGTAACACCATCCAACACGGTACTACGAACCGAAGGCGTAACTAATTTACCATCAATTACAAAAATAAGGTTTGCAGTACCTGCCTCTTCGATATATTCATGGTTAATCGAATCCGTCCAAATTAACTGGTCGTATCCTTCTTTTTTCGCTTCCTCGAAAGGATATAAAGAACGAGCATAATTACCTGCTGTTTTAGCAAAACCAACACCACCCTCATCTGCTCTGGTAAATTCAGTTTCGATTTTAACCTTTAAAGCCTTACTGTAATAAGGGCCGGTTGGCGTAGTAAGTAACGCAAACTTATAAGTATCTGATGCTTTAACGCCTAAATAAGGATCGGTAGCAAACATAACAGGACGAATGTATAAAGCGTAATCATCTTGTGAAGGCACCCATTTTTCATCGATATTAATTAAAGCTGCTAAACCTTGCATAAAAATTTCTTCAGGAATAGAAGGCATAGACATTCTTGCAGCAGATTTATTAAAACGCTCGAAATTTTTATCGGCCCGAAAAACACTAATTCCACCGTTAGGCTGGCGATAAGCTTTTAAACCTTCGAAAATTGCCTGGCCGTAATGAAGCGCAGAAATTGCAGGGCTCATTAAAATTGGCCCATATGGTAAAATTTGAAGGTTTTTCCATTCGCCGTCTTCATAATCAGCGGTAAACATGTGATCGGTAAAAACTTTACCGAAAGGTAATTGCGAAAAATCGGTAACTGATAATCTTGTTTGATCAGCCTTCGCAATTTTGATATCTAATGTCTCGGTCATATTATTGAATTTTGAAGGAGTGAATGATCAAATGACCGTAGTTTTTCTACGCTCATTCTAAAATTCAATAATCCACTCATTCTGTCATTAACTATTTGGCGCAAATTACGAAAAAAGACGCTTTTTAAATAGCTTTTTAGGATATTAATCTTTGTTATTTAGTGTTTTGAGTACACTAAGCACCCACCCTTTTCCCCATTCTTCCATTTGTTCTGGAGTCCATAAGAATGGGTAAAAAATTCTTTTTTGGAAACGCGGAGGCAAATACTTCTGCCAGTTTGTTCCACCTGTTGCCGCAACATCAACGGGATCTTTTTCCAGATAACGAACAGCCGATTTATAATGAGAAAGTGGCCACTCTACATTTACGTACAAATCTAACTTTTTTAATTCTTCAGCCAAGGCAGCAACATTGCTTCCCGAAGCCTCTAATTTATGGTAAAGTGCCGAAAAATTAGTTAAAGTTCTATCCTTTGCCAGTTGTAAAAACTGAACTGAATACTTTTTAATAAACTGTTTTAAGGTTAAAGTTTGCTTGCCAGAAGCCAATTCCGTTGCACCGAATTTCCAGTAAATATTTTCGAACTGCTCATCAATGCTTGCATTACTTAATTCTTCTCGTTTGCTTTTGTCAACTAAACGGATAAAATCTGTAGCGCAGATTTCAATCATTCGATACTGCCCTGACTGAAACCCACTCGCAGGTAAGAGCGACATCCTGAACTTTAGAAACTGTTCTTTCTCCATACCATCAACCATTACTTCGAAAGAGGTTGTTAAAGCATTAAAATAAGCATTTATTCTTTTAACACGGGCAGTAAAAAACTCGACTGTCAAATTTTCATGTTCGGCTATTTGTTTACACTCATGCAAGGCCAACTTAAAGTAGAGCTCTGTAATTTGATGATACATGATGAAAATCTCTTCATCAGGGAAAGGAGTTTTTGGGCTTTGTAAACTCAACAAGGTATCCAAATGGATATAGTCCCAATAGGTTAGAAAATCAGCGTAGAGCAAACCATCGAGATAAGAGGCCATATCCTGCCCCATTGCTGTATATTTTTCCTGTAACTGATTGAGTTTGTCTTTTATTTCTGGTGTAAAATCCATCGTTTTGGTTTATCAGTACAAAGGTGTTAAAGATTTTGAACAAATAACTAAAATTTATACATTTGAAACAATGGCGATGGGGTACCGCCAAAACCGCCAAAACAGGCTGATGACTCCTACGATTTTATTTAAAATTAATTTTAAATGCCTGTTAAAAAACTAACAGAAGGTTTTCTTCTGTATCTCAATCGTATTATTCAAATAGATTTTAGTGCTTTATTTTGGAATGGACTGAAATGGATTTTCTTTTCGGCTTTACTAGGTATAATTGTTGGTTCTGCTTCAGCTTTATTTCTAGAAGCGCTTAACTGGGCAACTCAATATCGAGAACAACACCTCTGGATTATAGGCTTGCTGCCCTTTGCGGGATTAACAATTGGCTTAGCCTACCATTATTGGGGTAAAGAAGTAGTAAAAGGAAATAATTTGCTAATTGAAGAATTACAAAGCCCTAAAAATATAATTCCGCTGATCATGGCTCCGCTAATATTTGCGGCGACTATAATTACGCATTTATTTGGAGGTTCTGCTGGGAGAGAAGGAACTGCGGTACAAATTGGAGGTGCATTTGCCGACCAGTTTACCAAAATATTTAAACTCGAACCAAGTGATAGAAAGATTATTTTAATATGTGGTATTAGCGCTGGTTTCTCTTCAGTATTTGGAACACCACTAGCGGGTGCCGTTTTTGGACTGGAGGTTTTCGTTATTGGAAGCTTATTTTATAGTGCAATATTACCGTCTTTTATAACTGCAATAATTGCTGATTATATCTGTAAAACTTGGGGTGTTGGCCATACACATTATTCTATAGCTTTTGTTCCAGACATGCATATCTTAAACTTATTTTGCTCTTTATTGGCTGGAATTATTTTTGGATTAGCAGCCAGAAGCTTCTCGGTTCTAAATCACAGTTTATCAAGCATTTTTGGAAAAGTAAAATATCCACCATTAAGACCTGTAATTGGAGGTTTCATACTTATTACAATAATATACTTATCCGCTACAACCAGATATATTGGTTTAGGTATTCCTGTAATCTCAGAATCTTTTACTACCCAAGAACCATATTACACATTTGCCATAAAGCTATTTTTAACCTCATTAACGTTAAGTGCTGGATTTAAAGGTGGCGAGGTTACCCCATTATTTTTTATCGGTGCAACCTTAGGAAGTTTTTTAAGCTTATTTCTCCCCTTACCTGTTGGATTATTAGCAGGAATGGGTTTTGTTGCCGTATTTTCAGGCGCAGCAAATACGCCATTAGCTTGTATTTTTATGGGGATGGAATTATTTGGAGTAAGTTCGGGTATATATATAGCGTTGGCTTGTACAACGGCTTATTTATTTTCTGGCCATACTGGAATTTATCGCTCTCAGGCTATAGGAAATCCGAAATACAGGCTTTTAAAAAAGCACTCGTTTTTAAGATAAATCCATCGTCTTTGCGTTTGGAGGTAAAGAAGTGAAGAAATCTTACCCTTAGTAAAAAGATTTCTCCACTGTAGTAGGAATACTGATAATCGATTTTAATAAAGCACCCTGAATTTTATGGTGTGTTCAATTTTTTTCAAGGCTTTAAACAATTGTTTATCGTACTCCGCATTTATATCTGTTATGGCGTATCCAATTTCGGGATTTGTCATTAAGAATTGTCCTACAATATTAATATCGTGCTTAGCAAAAACAGTATTTATCTTCGCCATAATACCTGGAACATTTTTATGAATGTGAATTAAACGGTGAGATTTATCAATTTTAGGCAATTGTAAATTCGGGTAATTGCTACTTAAATAAGTTGCTCCAGTATTCATAAAATCGGCCACGCGTTTAGGAATGAAATCGATATTACGCGGATTGTTTTTCGGATCATCGAAAACCACAATGCCTTGTTTCGTGCATAAATCGAAATCGATTTTATTTTTCGCATTCCCCAAATACCCAATGGTTTTTAACTTAACAGCATTCTTTAGCTGTTCTTTCGTTAGTTTTTCACCATCTGCTAAAATAATAATCCCAACATCCTTAACATATTTTTCTTCGAAAGATGTTTTCTGTCTAATTGAAAGACCATCATTTTTTAAAATCGCCGTTGTTGCTGGATTAACATCGCCAATGACCAAACAGAGAATTCTATTTTTTGGATAAGAAATGGCACGAGGCAAATCGTTCACGTACAAAAATTCATCAAAACTCGGCGTAATGTGGTCGGCTTTAGCCACAATGCTTTCACGGGCAATGTTTTCGGTAAAAGCAAAAAATTTATTAATCATGCCACTTTCGCGTAGCTGAAAATCAGAATAACCATCGCCTATGCCAAATAATTCCCCTTCAAGTTTTAAATGTTGAAGTAGTTTTACCTTTCCACCTTCTTCACTTAGTGGATTTGCATGGTCGTAATCTATAATTTTACCATCACCTGTGGTTACAAAAGTGTTGGCATAAATATTTTCCTTTTTAATGTGGTATTGACTTACAACTGGAGTAATAAATTCCTTAAATCCACCTGAAACAATTAAAACTTCATCAGCGTGTTTTTTGAAAAATTCGGCATTGCGAGAAAATGAAGTTGAAACCTTCTTTTTTAAATGCTTAATTAACTGCTTTAAGTGCTCTTCGTTAGCCTCCAGTAATCTTACCCGTTGAGCTAAACTCTCGGAAAACGAAAGCTTACCTTCCATTGCGAGATTGGTATAATCCTCAATTTTCTGAAAAATAGCTTCCTTTTCGGGATGCTTTTTTAACGAAATTCTGGCAAGCTCGTCAAGTGCTTCAACCTGAGTAAAAGTGCTATCAAAATCAATTATGTAGTAGGCTTTCTGTTTCGGCATTATTTTAAATATTGGGTAATTTCTTGTATAGTTTGGCCAACAGGCTTAAATGTAATTCCTGTTTCGTTAATTACTTTTTCATTGTTATAATAACTTAAAGATAAGCTGCTTTTTGCAGCATCTTTAGTAATTGATGGTTGCTTTCCTGTAAAAATAGAAAAGAATTTTAAAGCTCTCCAGGCGATCCCCAACATCCACGGCTTCGCTTCCGTTTTTGGTGCCTTAACTTTAAATCCATTTGCTATTTCGGTAAATAAATCTTTATAATGATAATTTTCAGAAGAGATGATATATCGCTCGGCGGTAGCTGGAATTTCCATCAGCAATATCATTGCTTTAACCACATCCTCAACATCAACTAAGCCCGAGGCTCCATCAGTATAAAAAGGAAAACCGCCCTTTACTAATTTAAAAATTGCGCCACTCCCTTCGAAACCTGCATTTTTACCTATTATAACCGATGGATTAACAATTACAGCATCTAAACCCTCGGTAATGCCACGCCAAACTTCCATTTCGCCTTCATACTTAGATAAACCATAAGCATGCGCCTTTGCATCGTATTCCCAAAAATCCTTTTCAGTAATCTGTTTTCCTTTTTTTGCCTCACCTAATGCAGCAACCGAACTTACATGTAATAACCTGCAATTATGTTCAACGCAAAGATTTACAATGTTTGAAGTACCATCTATATTAACATGAAAAAGTTGTTTTTTATCTTTCGGATTAAAAGAAACAAAAGCGGCACAATGAAATACTTTAGTTATTCCGACAAAAACATCCTCCAGATTTGCGGGTTCATTTATATCACCTAAAACCCAATCAATTAACGGGTTATTATCTAAAATTTTAGGAATTTTGGAAGTACTCCGTTTTAAGGCTCGAACGGCTAAACCACTATCTGTTAGCTGTTTTATTAATTCAGAACCTAAAAATCCTGTTCCGCCAGTTACAAGTATCATTTATTTTTTTCGGACTACATGTGAAAATACGCATTCAAAAATAGATATTTGAGGCGATAGTTTTAAATATATGTCATTAACCGATTTCTTTTCTCCCTTAAATACCGAACAATTTACTCCAAAGCAAGGCTTTTTTACCAGCCAGCTTGGTTTAAAAACACAATTCTATACCGAATCTTTTCCCGATTTTGAGGAAAACAAATTTGATATCGCCATTTTTGGGGTACTTGATGGTAGAAGTGCGGTTGATAATGAAGGCTGTGGTATTGGTCCAGATTATTTTAGGGAGAAATTTTACAAACTTAATGAAGGTGCATTTGCCAGTCGCTTGGTAGATTTAGGAAATATAAGACCTGGTGCTACTGTTGCAGATACATATATCGCAATAAAGATGGTTGTTTCGGAGTTGATAAAAAATGATATTATTCCTGTAATTATCGGAGGTGGCCAGGATTTAACCTACGCTCAATACCTGGGATATGAAAATTTAGAGCAAAAAGTTGATTTGGTTATTGTGGATAACCAATTTGATATAGATGATGATAACCAGGAAGGCATTGCAACACGTTCAGATTGTTATCTGAATAAAATTTTCTTACATCAGCCAAATTACCTTTTCAATTTTAGCAACATTGGTTACCAAACTTATTTTGTAAATCAGGAAAGCTTAAGTGTAATGGATAAGTTATATTTTGATGTTCACCGTTTAGGCGAGTTTTCACAAGATATTACCTTAACCGAGCCCATAATTCGTAATGCAAATATGATTAGCTTCGATATGGGCTGCATTCGTTCTGCAGATGCCGCAGCAAATGGAAATGCAACACCAAATGGTTTCGACGGAGAAGAAGCTTGCCGAATTACCCGTTACGCTGGCATGAACGATAAATTAACTTCTATCGGATTTTATGAATTTAACCCTGCTTACGATAATAACGGACAAACTGCTTTTCTATTAGCGGAAATGGTTTGGTACTTTATCGACGGTTTTTATGCACGCAAAAAAGATTTCCCTTTAACTCCGAAATCGCAATTTATAATTTACAGAACCAGTTTAAAAGATGGATCTGGAGAGATGACTTTTGTGAAGAGTAAAAAATCAGATCGCTGGTGGATGCAGGTTCCTTATCCCTCAGGTCAATCTAAAAACGAACGTTACCATTTGGTTCCTTGTCGGTACGATGATTATCAAATGGCCGTAAATGGCGATATGCCAGATTTATGGTGGCGTACTTATCAAAAGTTAAATTAAAATTTTTCTCAAAGCATTGAATTTAACAAATTCATAAATCGAATCTATCTTTAAAACAGTTTGTTCAGTTTCCATAAATCGCTTGTAAAGCTGGTTTTACTGTATGCAACAATTACGCTTTACATCTGGCATTAAATGATTCCTGGTATAAAAGTGTTGGATTTATAACAATCAAAAAAACAGGTATACAATTGATTTACAATCAAATAATTATAATTTCAGTAATGAAGTAGTGTAAAAGTTATCATAATTTTACACAAGCGAGCGCGTTCTAAAAAGTATATATACCTATTTTTGGTTACACAGATAAAACACTTAATGAAAAAAATATTATTTGCATTAGCATTATTACCATTTACAGCCTTCGCCCAAAAGCCATTTAAAATTAATGGCAAAATAAAGGATTTGAAAAAAGGAGATAAGATATATTTAATCTATCAGGACGGTGCACAAAATGTTTCTGATTCTGCAATAGTAAAAAATGCTAGAGGTTCGTTTGTTTTTAGAGGAAATTTAGCGGGTCCGACGCAAGGCGTATTATTTTTAAATAAAAATCCTTTTGCCAATCCGTCAAACCAAGATGATCAATTAGATGCCTTATCGCTATATGTAGCACCTGAAAAGATTAGAATTAATGGGCAAGATTCGTTAAAAAAAGCAGTAATTTCTCGCTCAGCAATTAATAATGAATCTAAAAAATTAAAAGCATTAACTAAACCCATTAACGATCAATTGGCTGCAATTGATGCAGAATACAATAGTTTTACTGATCAGCAAAAGCGAGATGAACAAATCGTAGATACAATTCGCCTTAAATTCGAGCAGGCAACAAGTCAATTGTTGAAAGTATTGCTGGGCTTTATAAATGAAAACCCAAATTCATTTATCAGTTTAAATACGGTTGGCCAAATGGCTAGCAATCCCCAACAAAAGGAAAATGCCAATCAAGCCTTCGATTTATTATCACCTGAGCTAAAATCATCATCAATGGGAAAACAGTTAGACGCTTTTTTAATGAATGATAGAAAAACGGCAATCGGCGCTCTTGCGATGGATTTTACACAAAACGACCCAAGCGGAAAACCAGTTAAGTTATCTGACTTTAAAGGTAAATATGTTTTGATTGATTTCTGGGCTTCGTGGTGTGGGCCATGCCGTGGTGAAAATCCTAATGTTGTTGCAGCTTATGACAAGTTTAAAGATAGAGGTTTTACGGTTTTAGGCGTTTCTTTAGATCAGCCAGGTAAAAAAGATGCTTGGCTAAATGCAATTGAAAAAGATAAATTAACCTGGACACAGGTATCGGATTTAAAAGGCTGGAGCAATGAAGCGGCAAGAATGTATGGTATCACCTCCATCCCAGCTAACTTTCTAATAGACCCAACAGGTAAAATCATTGCAAAAGATTTAAGAGAAGAAGCTTTGCATGCAAAACTTGAAGAATTATTGGGTAATAAATCAGAATAAAAACCAATTCTTGATATAAAAAAGAAAGCTTCCAAACTAAAAATCTGGAAGCTTTCTTATTTATAGGTTTTATAGATTAAACTAGATCAAAACCGATATCTTCTCTGAAGTATTTCCCATCAAAATAAATTCTACCCGCATCGGCCGTTGCCGATTGTAATGCCGTAAATAAATCTTTTTGTAAGCTGGTAATGGCTATTACACGACCTCCATTTGTTTTAACCACATCGTTTTCTAAAAGCGTACCCGCATGGAAAGCGTTAGAGTGACGGAGATTTTCGATACCCGAAATGGCTTTTCCTTTCAAATAATCGCCAGGATAACCGCCCGCCACAATCATTACAGTTGCAGCAGTTTGATCACTAATTTCTAATTTAACCTGATTCAAAGTTTTATTTGCAGTAGCCATAAAAAGCTCAACCAAATCGTTTTCAACCCTAGGAATAACACTTTCAGTTTCTGGATCGCCCATACGTGCGTTGTACTCAATTACGAAAGGTTCTTCTCCTACTTTTATCAATCCGAAGAAGATAAAACCAGTATAATCGATATTATCTTTCTTTAATCCATCAACCGTAGGTTTAATAATTCTTTCTTCAACTTTTTGAAGAAATTCTGGGGTTGCAAATGGAACTGGAGAAACGGAACCCATTCCACCTGTATTTAAACCAGTATCGCCCTGACCAATTCTTTTATAATCTTTTGCAGATGGGAGTGTAAGATAATTCTCACCATCAGTTAAAATAAATACAGAAAGTTCAATTCCGCTTAAAAACTCTTCAATAACCACTGTAGCACCAGCAGCACCGAATTTTCCGCCAAGCATTAATTTTAACTCTTCTTGAGCCTCGATAGTTTCAGTACAAATTAATACACCTTTACCCGCAGCCAATCCATCTGCTTTTAAAACAACAGGAAGCGCATGGTTTTGAAGATAAGCCAAACCATCTTCAAGCGTTTCGGGAGTGAAAGATTTTGAAGCTGCAGTTGGAATGCCGTGACGTTCCATAAACTGCTTAGAAAAATCTTTACTACCTTCTAAAATTGCACCTTCTTTTTTCGGCCCGATAACGGGGATGTGTGCAATGGCTTGATCAGCTAAGAAAAAATCGTGAATACCATTTACTAAAGGCTCTTCAGGACCAACAATTACCATTTCAATATTTTCAGCAAGAACAATTTTCTTGATAGAATCGAAATCATTTACGCTGATGTTGATATTGGTACCAAAAGCACCTGTACCTCCATTTCCAGGTGCAATAATTAATTTATCACAAAGTGAAGACTGGCTGATTTTCCAGGCGAATGCACTTTCTCTGCCACCTGAACCTAATAGTAAGATATTCATATCGGCAAAGATAATAAAAATGTAAGATGGAAGATGTGCGACGGAAAATGATTAAAGACTCAAACATCATCCATTTTACATACTTAGGTTTTACATTATTTTGCACTTCTGGTCATTTGCTCAAGCATATCCCACATTTCGTTTGGAATAGCTTCTAAACCGTTCATTTGTCCTGCGCCTTGCAACCATTCTCCACCATCAATGGTAATAATTTCGCCATTAATATATCCCGAAAAATCGCTGATTAAAAACCCAGCCAAATTTGCCAGCTCCTGATGCTCACCAACTCTTTTTAAAGGTACGCGGTTTTTGAAATCGAATTTTTTAGCTAAATCTCCTGGTAACAAGCGCTCCCAGGCACCCTTTGTAGGGAAAGGACCTGGCGCTATGGCATTTGTTCGAATGCCATATTTGCCCCATTCTACAGCCAAAGAGCGAGTTAGAGCCAAAACGCCGCCTTTAGCACAAGCAGAAGGCACAACATAAGCTGAGCCCGTGAAAGCGTAAGTGGTTACAATATTTAATACAGTTGCCTGTTGTTTTGCTGCAATCCAGTGCTTACCAAAAGTAAGCGTGCAGTTTACTGTGCCTTTTAAAACAATGTCGATTATAGAAGAAAATGCATTTGCAGATAATCGTTCCGTTGGAGAAATAAAATTTCCAGCAGCATTATTAACTAATCCATCAACCTGACCAAATCTTTCTATGCTTTTAGCTAAAACATTTTCTACCTGTTCTATTTCGCGAACATCGCAGGCTAAAGCTAAAACTTTACCGCCAGTTTTTTCTTCCATTTCGTCTGCGGTTTTTTGCAAAACATCTTGTTTACGACTTGTAATAACAAGATTTGCCCCCAATTTTAAGAAGTAAATACCCATGGCTTTACCCAAACCTGTACCACCTCCTGTAATTACAATTGTTTTACCTTCAAGAGAACCATCTCTTAGCATTGGCGAATTATAACTAAACATATTTGGTTATTGTTTAAACTGGTTAAATATTGAACTGAATTAGAAACCTCGATTTACTTTCTCTGAAGGTTTTCTAAAATCGTTTTTAAAATGTGGCGGGTGGTTGGCGACCACCATTGCTCTAACATTTTAGCTAGTGTTGCCGATTGGTCGGAGCTTACAGAGGCAATAAGCTTTTCGCGAATATTTAATTTACTTTGCGACCAGGTATTACTTTCTAATTCCATAAATTTCTTAATCTTTCGTTCGGCAGCGGTAAGTAAGCTTTCGTTTTTAACGATTTCATCGATTAACCCAACTTTTAAAGCTTCCTCTGGATTATAAAGTTTACCAGTTAGCAAACTACGCGAGGCTTCTGCCTGGCCTATCCAAAAAGCATATAATTGAAAAATACTATTGGGTACAATTATACCAACGGGAACTTCGTTTAAACCGATAATATACTGCCCTTCTGCCATTACGCGATAATCGCAGGCTAATGCAATTACGCAACCGCCAGCTGGACTATGGCCGCTAATTGCCGAAACAATAGGTTTTTTAAAGGAAACCAAATTTGCTGTAAACCCAAAAAACAAATTAAAAAAAGATTTTGCCTCTTCTTCGTTGTAATTATAAAGTTCTATCAAATCTAAGCCCGCTGAAAAAAATGGAGCCGTTCCTGTTAAAATTACACCACCAATATTATCATCAGCAGAGATATTTTTAAGCATATCATCCAATTCGGTAATCAGCTCGCGGTTTAACGCATTCGATTTTCCTCTATTTAATGTTATGGTTGCTAAACGGTCTTTTACACTTACTTTAATTGTATTCATGTTAATAGTATCAAATTTGAGTATCAAGCAGCAAGCTAATCATCAATTGTATTATGCATGCATATTAATTCAAATTTATTTATTTTTTCCTATTTAACGTCATAAGTGTAAACCTTTCTTCCCAAATGGCCTAAAGCATCAATACCTTCTATTACTACGCGGTAAGTTGCAGCCTCATCAGCATTATAGAAATCGAATTTAGCTTTCCCATCTTTATCCGAAACAACCTGTGGCGACCAAAAAACAGTGCTTCTAAAATCTGCTCTGTTTGTTATTGTAGCATTATCATACTTCGGGGAGTAAAAATCTCTTAAAGCTGCAAAGCCTTTCGGGTTAACAACAACTATACCTGGAGCATAATTATTATAAGAGACCTCTCCTCCTCCTCGTTTCGTTGTGATGATTATAACGCCACCACTACCTCTGCTACCATAAATTGCGGTATTGCCAGCTGATCTTAAAACTTCTATTGTTTCTATATCGTTAGGGGTTAAATTATCTAGAAATTCGCCTTCCACTTCCATACCATCGAGCATAATTGTCATTGGTATATTCTGGCTACGAGTAGAATATGGTATCCCTCCTTTGAAAATAACAAAAGGTAGGCGCCCATTTAAGCATTGCGATAAGTTTACGCAGCTTTGCAAATCTTTAGCTGAAAGTACAAAATCGGCATTACCAGCCCCGTTTAAATTTGATGAATTTTTAGCCACCACCCGTTTATCCGTGATCACAACTTCATCAAGTTTTATAGTTTTTTCGAGTAAACCCAAACGCGTTAATTCATTAAAATAATTATCACTCTCTTTAATATATTTCATTAAAGTATTGTTCACATTTACATCTATATCTGCACTGTTTTTATTTTTGGTAACGATTTGATATGGAACAGCATCAACATTAATATCTACAAACTTTCTATCGGCTTTTGTTCTGGCCTGAACAATAAATTTTGCACTATCATTAAAAGAAAGATTATCGAAATTAAATTTCCCTTCCGCATTAGTTATCGTATCTAAAACTAGAAAACCGCCTTTGGTAGACATGAGCATAACTTTTCCATTTGGAACTGGCTTTCCTCCTTTTGTAACGGTTCCGCTTATCGAAATAGATTGTTCAGGTTTATAGGTAATTGCTGGGCCTGCATTATTGATTACATTTCTCCATAAAAACCTTCTCCAGCCTTGAGTAAGCATTAAATTATCTAGTTCTCGGGCTGTTTTCGCATCGTCATTTAAAAAATAATGATTTGGTTTTTCTACATGACCTGCTAAATCAGAAGTTAACCAAAGCGATGCAAAAATATTGCTTTCGTTATTTTCATCAGGTGCTACCTTAGTTGCGTTTGTTACCGAAACAGAAAAACTTCCCTGAATGGGTTTTTGCTCATTTGTTGCATCAAAAGTAAAAGTAGTTTTCCCTTTTCTTGCATCGGATGCAGCTGAAGCACTTAGTTCTAAATCAATAACATCGAATTTGTTTTTGTTGAAAATTAAACGTTCTGCTATTGGCTGATTTGTTGCAGAGAATAAGGTAAACTGAACAATACCTGATGGCAGTTTGCTTCTAGGAACGTTAGCGATTAAAACCTGCTTATCAACTTTAGCTTTTGATACATAGTAAATGTTACCGCCATGTTGAGCTACAATTTTTACTTCATCGCCATTAGTAAGGCTTGCACTAGTCATTATTTTAACCGAAACCTTACCAGTATCGGTATTGTTAATTGCTAATGCATAACCTACTTTTTGTGCAACAGGTAATTTAAAGTCCTTTTCTGAACCATCTTTAAAATTAATTTTGGCTGTATAGGTTTTACCAGGCTGTACATTTAAAGTAAAATTACCCATACCTAAGTATGCACTTGCAATATTGGTAACCGTTTCGCCAGTTTCATCAACAATTTTACCTTTTACATCTTCGCCGTTACCAGCGCCGTTTAAAGCTTTTATTGCAATTTTTTGAGGAAGTTCCTCGATAAGTGTTCCACCTTCTGGCAAGAATTGAACATCAATATCATTACTAGTTGAGGTTATCGGAATGGATTTAACAATCTTCTGCTTATTATTGAGTGTTATTGTGGCGATGATTTTACCCTTCTTATTTAGAAAGCTTTGGCTGTTAGAAAAATTAACTAAAGCATCGCCCTTAAGGTCGGTTTTGGTTTTGCCTTTAGCAATTGATCGAAAGTCTAATTGTACGTCGTAGCTTACATCATTTTCTGTGTACGCAACTCCATTTTTATCTTCGAAATGAATTGTAGCGGCTACTTTTTCAGCGTTGTTTTCTTTGCTGAATTTATATTCGGTATTGGTAAAAACTTTATTCGCCCAACTGTTACCTACTTTAATGGTTTTATCAAAAAAGAAATCTGTACCAAAATTTCTCATGTAATTGGTGTAAGCTCTGATTCTGTAATTACCTTCGCCTAGTGAATCGGTAAGTTTAAAATCGCCCCAGGTTATACCTCCCATTATTGGCAATTTAACTAATCTTTTTAACGAGTCTTTCTCGTTAATTAACTCTACGTATAATATTTTGCTGATATCCGTTGGTAGTTGAGTCTTGGTGTTTAACACATAAGCTTTAAACCAAATGTCATCGCCAATGGCATAATATGGTTTATCTAAATGGAGGTAAACTTTTTCTTGCTGATACTTTGTACTGTAATCTTCAAGTTTTTTAATAATCGTTGAGAATGGATCATCATCAATTTTAAATGCTGCAAAACCGATAAGCACGGCAAGGAAGCTCAAAAGGAGCGTAATTTTGGATTTCATTTGGCGTGATGTAAAAAATAAATATGCCTCAAGGTACGAAACCCGAGGCATATTTTTATGAAGATAAAATGAATTATTTCTGTTAGAAAACGTTCTTCCACATCATGCTTTCTACTGGTTTTGTAGTTTTATTGTTGTATTTGGCATTGCCTTTAGAGTTGTACATGGTTTCAATATTTCCTTCAACCACGAAATATATTAGTTGACCAATAGGCATGCCTGCATAAATTTTTACTGGCTGGGCTACAGAAATTTCTAATGTCCAGGTATTGCAAAAACCTACATCACCTTTACCAGCAGTAGCATGAATATCAATACCTAAGCGACCTGTACTACTTTTACCTTCTAAAAAAGGAACATGACCATGTGTTTCGGTATATTCTAAAGTTACGCCCAAGTACAAGGTGCCTGGATGAAGCACAAAACCATCTTTAGGAATTTCGAAATGCTCAATTTCATTGTGTTTTTTTGCATCGAGCACTCTGCTTTTGTATGTAGCCAAGTATTTACCTAAATGTACATCGTACGAGTTTGTGCCCAAACAGCTCCTATCAAAAGGCTCTATTATAATTGTTCCCTTATCTATCTCTTCCAGAATCCTTTTATCTGATAATATCATTATTATGCGTATTTTTGGCCTAAATTATCATTTATTTAAGATAATATTGCATGCTAATCCCAAATTTATAAATGCCAATAGTTTATAATAAAAATATTGATGAGCATTCGGTTCTGGCAATTTGGAAAATTGAAGAAACTGAAGAAGAAATGTTAGCTGGCTTACAGCTTAAGCAACACGAATGGGACATAATCTCTTCTTTTAATAATGGCAAGAGGCTTCTGCACTGGCTCAGTACACGGCTTTTGCTTAGAAAACTTTTAAATACAGAAGAATACATTGACTGCCAGTTTGATGAAGATGGGAAGCCCTATCTCACCAATTTTGATTACAAAATTTCTTTAAGCCATTCGTACGATTACGCTGCTGTTATGATTAGTAAAGATTATGCAGTAGGCGTTGATATTGAATTGATCAAGCATAAAATAAAAAGCATAAAACATAAGTTTTTAAGTGATGTTGAGCTTGCCCAAAAGCAAATTGGTGATAATACAGAAGGACTTTATGTTTGCTGGTGCGCTAAGGAGGCCATTTACAAGTGGCATGGTAAAAAAGGATTGGAGTTTAAGCAACACATCCACATTAAACCATTTAAATTAAAAACAGAAGGTGGTAGCTTAAATGCCTTGGTAGAATTACCTAACGGAACCCGTGAGCTTACTGTACAGTATTTTAAAACAAAAGATGGGTATATGCTGGGCTATGTACAGGCTCCTCAACACTAAAAACGCATCTCGCCCCAAAAATTAACAATATATGAGTAAAGATCTTGGTTTAAATCATGCAACTGAAACTCCTGGTTCAGAAGAAAAAGCTATTCTAACGCAATTTATTGACTGGGGTTTAACCGATTATCAGGAAGCCTGGAATAGACAAGAAGACTTATTAAATAAAACGGTAGCTATTAAAAGCGAAAACCGTGTTAACGGCACACATTTACCTACGCCGAATTACCTGATTTTTAACGAGCATACACATGTTTACACTTTGGGCAAAAGTGGCCATCAAGATAATTTACTATTGGATGAACAGGGACTTAAAGATAAACAGGCTACCTATTATAAAATAAATCGCGGCGGAGACATTACCTACCACGGACCTGGACAAATTGTGGGTTACCCAATTTTAGATTTAGATAACTTTTTTACTGATATTCATTTATACCTACGCACTTTAGAAGAAGCTGTAATCCTAACTTTAAAAGATTATGGAATAGAATCTGGCCGTTATCCAGGTTATACTGGAGTATGGCTTGATGCAGATAATGATCAGGCTCGCAAAATATGCGCTATGGGCGTTCGATGTAGTCGTTGGGTAACCATGCATGGTTTTGCCTTTAATGTAAATGTTGATTTGGATTATTTTAAAAACATTGTGCCTTGCGGTATTGATGATAAAGCTGTTACCTCACTTGAAAAAGAATTGGGCTACAAACCAGACATTGAAGAGGTTAAAGAAAAATTAAAAAATCATATCGCTGAACTTTTTAAGATGGAGTTGGTCTAGTAATTCGAAAATCTAACAACTCCAATTTTGCGTAAATTAGGGTATGAAATTTTTATCAAGCATCGTTTTATTTTCTTTATTATCTTCGGCCTGTACTAAAGAAAAACCAATGTCAATTGCTAGTCCAACTAATAATATTCCTCCTATAACAAATACAACTGGCACTTTTAGCTATTTAGCATTAGGCGATTCTTACACAATTGGCCAATCTGTACCCCAGTCTTCATCCTTTCCTTTTCAGTTAAAAGACGCGCTAAAAACGGAAGGATTAACTATTGAAACACCAAAAATTATTGCCGTAACAGGGTGGACAACCGATGAATTGCAGGGCGCAATTAAGCAAGCAAAGCTCACTCAAAAGTTTGATGTCGTTACTTTATTAATTGGCGTTAACAACCAATACCGAGGTTATCCTCTAGAAACATATAAAAAAGAATTTTCAGAATTATTACAAACTGCAATCGACTTTTCAGGCGGAAGAAAAGCCAGAGTATTTGTAATTTCTATACCAGATTGGGGCGTAACTCCATTCGGAAAAAATGCGTCGAAAACACCAGAAGTAATAGCTACAGAGATTGATGCTTTTAATGCGGCAGCAGCAAAAATAACTATGGATGCTGGCGTAAGTTTTACCAATATTACGCCCGATTCGAGAGTGGCAGCAAATGACCCATCATTAATTGCCGAGGATGGCCTACATCCGAGTGGAAAAATGTACCATAACTGGGTTAATGCCTTAACGCCGAAAATTTCTGCCTCACTTAAATAATTTAATATCAGCTTGTTCTGTTTTTAGTTTAAAAATTATAAATTAGTTTAACTATTTAAATTAATTAAAACTAAAACTATGGACGATTATCAATCATCAGCTGGCTCAGGTGCGCTTGCCGCATTCATTGGCGCTTATTTTCTTTTTATCTTGGTCATTTGGGTCATCAGTGTGGCTGGAATGTGGAAAACATTTGAAAAAGCAGGTAAGCCTGGTTGGGCCGCTATTATCCCTATCTATAATATCATTATCATGTTAGAAATTGTTGGAAAACCAATGATTTGGATATTGTGGCTCCTTCTTCCATGCACAAATTTTGTTTTTGGTATATGGCTAATAAATTTGATGAGTAAAAGTTATGGAAAATCAGAAGGTTTTACAATCGGGCTTATATTTCTAAGTTTTATCTTCTGGCCAATTCTAGGTTTTGGAGATGCTAAATATTTAGGTCCCTCAGCAGCTGAAGCACAAAACAATGGCTTTGGAAACAACCCTTTCAATAATCCAAATAATCAATTTGGAAATCAAAACAATCCATTTAATAACCCGAACGACACGCCTCCAACTCCGCCTGTAGTTTAATGTTATCGATAATATTATCTTATTTTTTTTGCAGCTTAATCAATTTTATTGATTGGCTGCAAAATCATTTATTACCATGCCCTTTTAAAGCTTTAACAGGTATTGATTGTCCTGGCTGTGGATTTCAAAGGTCGTTAATTGCACTCTTTCAGGGCGATTTTAACAAAAGCTGGTCTTTATATCCACCAACTGTTCCAATATTAATACTCTTCATTACGGCGGGATTATTTTACAAATTCCCAATTAAAAATCAGGCAATTGTATTTAAAGTGCTAGTAATTACCATTGGAAATTTTGTTGTGTTTGCATACCTCTATAAAATGTTTATTCTTTAAGCATCCATCTGAGCCGTTAAGTGGTTATAATCTTTCATCACGGTTTCTAAAAACTGTAATTCGTTCATCCCCGCTGGTATAACAATCGCAATGTGTTCTTTAATTTTCGTTGCCATACTATAAATTAAATCTGTATTTCCTGTTTGATAAAATCCACTTAAAACTTCGAAAATAAGCTCGGCATCTCGATCGTTTAGGTGTAATACTTCTTTAAAAACAGGCTGGTAATCATCAGGCAAGGCAAATCCGAACGCAACTTGATCTATCTTTGTTCTTGGTACTGTTTTAATCAATGTTGTTTTTGCCAGCATATCTCCAATTCGTTGGTGGTTTTTTGATACCGCCACACAAACCAGTGCAACAAGTCCCCATCCGAATATAAATCCAAAATCTATAACTCTAAAAATCCAGCGCATCAGGTATTGTCCAAAAGTGGGCTGGCCTCCATCTAAACTAATTACCTTTATTTTCATAATTTTTTTACCAAAGGTTTGTCCATCCATAGTCAGCTCGCAAACCAGATCATAAAACACAAAAATCACCAGAAAAATAATAATTAATACAACGCCTAAAGTGCCCGAATTCCTAAATGAAGCAATCATAAGGATTAATACCACAATGTACAGAACAGCGAAACCAGCCAGATCAATTAATCGGGCAACGATTCGCTCGCCTAGGCCAGCTACTTCATAATCAATATCTACGTTTTGAGCGGTGCTAACTCTGATGGTTTCCATATTTCAAACATAATTTTTTTTAACCATAAAGATATTATCTGACCTTTAAAAAAATTATGCCACAAAATAAAGGCGCTTTTCTTGTCTATGAATTTATTAAGAAGCCAGAAAACGTTTCCTTTTTTATCTTTTACAACCATTTTTTTGTATCCAGAAAAAATTAAACTATTTTAACCCAGGATTAGAATAATCATTAATGAGAGAAGCCTTATTTGTAAAACAGAATACAGAAAAGTGGAAACGCTTTAATGAACTGCAAGAGGCAAATCCCGATGAATTAGCCGATAGGTTTGTAGAAATAACCAACGACCTGGCTTATTCTAAAACTTTTTATCCAAACTCTAAAACCACAGCGTACCTAAACGGCTTGGCGTCAAAACTTCACCGATCTGTTTATAAAAACAAGAAAGAAAAATCGAACAGATTCGTTCATTTTTGGAGAACGGAATTACCCCTACTATTTTTAGAACATAAAAAACAGGTAATTTATGCCCTCGCCTTTTTCTTAGTTTCTTGTGCTATTGGTGCTATATCTGCAAAATACGACGATACTTTTATTAGGTTAATTTTAGGCGATGGATATGTAAACATGACCAATGACAATATTTCTAAAGGAGATCCATTTGGTGTTTATAAGCAAGAAAACCCAGTGTTAATGTTCGTACAAATTGGCGCCAATAATATATTTGTTGCTATTTATACCTTCGTTTTAGGGATAATCTTTTCTTTTGGTTCTATTGTATCGCTTTTCAGAAATGGCGTAATGCTTGGCTCTTTTCAATATTTCTTTTTCAGTAAGGGTTTAGGTCTTCAGTCTGTTTTAGTGATTTGGATTCATGGGACTTTAGAAATATCAGCAATAGTTTTAGCTGGCGCAGCAGGTTTAGTTTTAGGAAACAGTATGTTATTCCCAAAAACTTATACCCGTAAAGCTTCTATTTTAAAGGGTGCAAAAGATGGTTTAAAAATTGTGTTGGGTCTCGTTCCAATTTTTATTATTGCTGCATTTTTCGAAAGTTTTATCACCCGACATACAGAAATGCCAATGTGGTTAAGTAGCTTTATTTTACTAACTTCAGCAGCCTTTATAATTTGGTATGTATTTATCTATCCAGTTAAAATCTATAAAAAAACACTCATCTAAATACTATGCTCTTAAAAATTGAATTTAAAAAAATCAGAGATTTTGGTCAAATTATAAATGATACCTTCACTTTTATTCGTCAGAATTTTAAGCCCTTGGTAAAAAATTATTTTATTTTTTGTGGGCTTTTTGTTTTAGGCGGGATGCTTTCTATGCTTTTACAGCAGTACAAGGCCGTTAACATGATTAATAATATAGGTTCTTCAGGCAAAAACCCTTTTGGGTTTGGCGGCATATATGGCTTAGAGTATTTTCTCGCCATTCTGTTTTCGTTTGCAGGTTATGCAAGTACAACCGTTTTCGCATTATCTTATATCGCCATTTATGTGCAAAAAGGAAATGAAACGCCAACTACTGATGAGGTTTGGGGTTATTTTAAACACTACTTTTTCAGGGTTTTTGGCAGTTCATTACTTTTAACATTATTACTTATCGTTGCCTTTTTGTTTTGTTTGGTGCCTGGTTTCTGGCTTTTTCCGTTTATTACGATAACCTTCCCCATTATGGTTATCGAAAACGGAAGTTTAGCTTATTCATTTAGCCGCAGTTTTAAAATTGTTAAAGATAATTTCTGGTTAACTTTTGGCACCTTATTCATCATCTGGATTATCGTATATGCGTGTATGTCGCTGGTGGTATTGCCAACAACAATATTTAGTATGATTGGCATATTTTCGCATAGCGGAAAACCTCAAATGTCGTTAGTATTTACAATGCTCAGTACGGTGCTTCAATACCTTTGTCAGGTTTGTACAATAATCCCGATTGTAACCATTACCTTATCTTATTTCAGTTTGGTAGAGCAGAAAGAAAGTGCGGGTTTAATGGAGCGTATTTCTAATTTTGGCACAACAGAAAAACCAGCTGATACAAGACCAGAAGAATATTAGGATGCCCAAATTTATCTTTAAATTATCTGTGGTATTTTGTTTGCTTTTTGCATCGTTAAATACCTATGCTCAAAATTTAAAGACTGCAGTAAAATACCCGATTAACATCGACAGCAGCAAAATAACGCCTGCCAAATTTAATAAAGCAGCAATAGAAGCTTATGCCGAGCAGCCAGCGTTTCAATACGATATTGCCCAAATAAAGGATTTATCTTTGTGGGATCGTTTTTGGATGTGGTTTTGGCAAATGATAGGCGATTTATTTCAAGGCGCAGCCTCAAACCCTTTATCCAAATATTTCTTTATTGGCTTGGGTGTAGCCATTCTGGTTTACATAATCATAAAAATAATAGGGGCAGATAACATCTTCAGCAAAAAATCAAAAGAGATTATGCTACCCTACGATATTTTGAATGAGAATATCCATGAGATCGATTACGAAACCGAAATTACAAAACTGATTGATCAAGGAAAATATCGCTTAGCGGTTCGGCTATTATATCTACGCACGTTAAAAAAGCTAACCGATGCAGAACTTATTCAATGGCAGCCAGAAAAAACCAATTACAACTATTTAACAGAAATCAGTAAACCCGAAATCAAAACGGAATTTAGTCAGTTAACTCATAAATTCGATTATATCTGGTATGGAGATTTCCCTATTGATGCGCAAACTTTTGAACCCATAAATCAATCTTTTAACCATTTTAATTCGCAAATTAAATGAGGGGATATAAGATTTATTTTGCCTTTGGAGTTATTATGATATTGATTTATCTGGTTGCTCAATTTAATAAACCCATTCCAACCGATTGGTCGGCATCTTACCTCAAAAAAGATAAAATTCCTTATGGAACATTTATTTTATACAACCGACTGAAAGATATAAGCCCAAAGGCAAGTGTTAAAAATTCTAATCTTCCGTTTTACAACACAGTAAAAGATAAAGGTTTTAAAAATAGTGCTTACTTAATTATTTCGCCAAAGGTTAACATTACCAAAACAGATTTCGAACAGTTAAAAAAATACATGTTCGAAGGGAATAGCGTTTTTATTGCGACTTATGATTTAGGCAAATACCTTCGGGATATTTTAAAACTCGATTTATCGGTGAAATTTTCTGGCGATGGCAGCTCGATTAATTTTACAAACCCCAACCTAAAAACCGTTGTAAATTATGGTTTTGATAAAGGTATAGGTAATCATTATTTCAATAAGATAGATAAAACCAAGGCAATCATTTTAGGTGTAAACTCGAACAGCGACCCAAATTTCGTCAAATATAATTACGGTAAGGGTTCGCTTTATTTAATTGCAGGCCCAGGTTTCTACAGTAATTTTAACCTACTGGATAAATATGGAGCAGAATACGCTGCAAAAACGCTAAGCTATGTGCAAAATTCGGAAACTATAATTTACGATGAATATTCGACTATTATAAAAACTGACGAAAAAGACATGCTCAGGGTTTTCTTTAAACATCCTGAACTGAAATATGCTTATTACCTTGGTATCTTCAGCTTATTGTTGTTTGTTTTTTACGACATTAAACGCAGGCAGCGAATTATTCCAATAGCCGATCCTTACACCAATGCATCTGTAGCTTTCGCCAACGTAGTTGGAAGTGTGTATTACCATGAAAGAAACAATCTGGATATTGCACATAAGAAGATAAACTATTTTATGGAGCATTTGCGCACGCGATACTACCTTAAAACCAATGAAATTGATAGCAATTTCGCAGAAAAACTAAGATTAAAAACAGGTATTAACGAGCCAATGGCTAAAAACATAACCAGGTATTTTATGCAAATACCTTTGGCAAATAGTTTTAGCGATGGCGAATTAATTAACCTAAACGATATTATAGAACAATTTTATAAAAATACTAAACCTAATGGAGCAGGAACAATTTAACCAACGCACGGATTTAAGTGCTTTGAATGAAGCCGTAACCCAAATCAGAAACATACTTGGTAATATCATCATCGGGCAAAAACAAGTAATCGACTTTTTAATAGTTGGCTTACTTGCCGATGGACATATTTTGATTGAAGGTGTACCTGGAGTGGCTAAAACTTTAAGTGCAAAATTATTGGCAAAATCAATCGATGCACAGTTTTCGAGGGTACAATTTACGCCCGATTTAATGCCATCTGATGTATTAGGAACACCGATTTTCAATACTAAAACTGGAGATTTCGAATTTAGAAAAGGGCCTATTTTTGGCAATATAATTTTGGTTGATGAAATTAACCGTGCACCAGCAAAAACGCAATCTGCCCTATTCGAAGTTATGGAAGAGCGTCAGGTTACTATTGATGGTACAACTTATCAAATGGATGAACCTTTTATGGTTTTAGCCACGCAAAACCCAATTGAGCAGGAAGGAACTTATCGTTTACCAGAAGCACAGTTAGATCGGTTTCTTTTTAAAATTGAAGTAAAATATCCATCTCTGGAAGAGGAAACAGAAATATTAACAGCCCAACACACCTTAATTAACAAAACGTTATTAAACGATGTTAAACCTGTACTTTCTGTTCAACAAATTCAATCGGCAAGAAGTATTATCCGTGGCTTATTTGTAGAGCCAAAACTGCTTGAGTTTATTGCCAAAATTGTAAACGAAACCAGAAATAACTCTTCCCTTTACTTAGGTGCTTCGCCAAGGGCTTCGCTTGCTATTGTTCACAGTGCAAAAGCTTTAGCAGCCATTCAAAACCGCGATTTCGTAACCCCAGATGATATTATTACCGTCGCAGTCCCTGTTTTAGCACACCGTATTATTTTATCGCCCGAAAAGGAAATGGAAGGATTAACAACTACAGATGTGGTAAACCAGATTATTAAAAGAATAGAAATTCCTAGATAAAACCGTTAACAATTTAAAACAAAACGTATCAAACCTGTCGTCCTGAGCCTATCGGATGATAAAGAACATTAAACAATTGAAAAAAATATTTCAGCAATATTATACCAACTTATTTTTAACCGACCGCTTATTTATGGCGCTGGCTTGTTGCGTTTTGCTTTTTATTTTGAAATTCTTTTTTAGCTGGCTAGGTGAAATTCCCGAAATAGCTACAGGAGTTATTTTTGTTTTATTAATATTGGATATTTTCATTCTTTACCGCAATAAAAGTGGCATCGAAGCGCAGCGGTTAACGGGAAAAAGATTAAGCAATGGCGATGAAAACCCGATACAAATTGAAATAAAAAACAAATATGGTTTTGGCGTTAAACTTCGGGTAATTGATGAAGTTCCTTTTCAATTTCAACTTCGCGATAAGGATTTTAGACTATCGCTAAAACCTGCCGATATTAAATCCATTCATTACAATTTAAGGCCAACAAAACGTGGCGAATATGATTTTGGTTTTATAAGAGTTTACACTGGATCTCCGTTAGGCCTCGTTAATAGAAGATATAATTTCGACGGCGCTAAAATCCTTCCCGTTTATCCTTCTTTCATTAATTTAGGTCAGTACGAATTAATGGCAATTTCTCGTAACCTTACCGAGTTTGGCATAAAAAAAATAAGAAAAATTGGTCAAAGCTCCGAGTTCGATCAAATTAAACATTATGTTGGTGGAGACGATATTCGTACCATAAACTGGAAAGCAACCGCACGAAAAGGCGACTTGATGGTAAATACCTATACCGATGAACGTTCGCAAAATGTTTATTGCATTGTCGATAAATCGCGTGTAATGCGCATGCCTTTCGAAGGATTAAGCTTGTTAGATTATGCCATTAATGCAAGTGTCGCATTGTCGAAAGTTGCCATGCTTAAACAGGATAAAGCAGGTTTAATTACCCTATCCGAAACAATAGGCTCGATTGTTCCTGCCGATCGGAAAGCATCTCAGCTTGGCCACATCATTCGGGTTTTATATAAAGAAAAAACACGCTACCTGGAAAGTAATATGGAGGCTTTATACAGCACCGTAAGAAATCTAATTAAACAAAGAAGTTTGGTTGTTTTTTTTACCAACTTCGAAAGTTTATCTGCGCTGCAAAGGCAAATCCCTTACTTAAAAAGGATTTCAAAATATCATTTGCTTGTTGTTGTATTTTTTGAAAACACAGAATTAAAAAGTCTTAGCACCGAACCGGCAAAAGATGTAGAAGGTATTTATCATAAAACCGTTGCCGAGAAATTTATTTACGAAAAGAAACTAATGGCACTCGAACTGAATAAATACGGTATAATTTCCATACTAACCTCACCACAAAAACTAACCATCAATGTGGTTAACCAATACCTGGCATTAAAGGCTCAACAGAAAATTTAAACCGAGTTATTAGCATAAAATCGGCAGTTCGCAAACAATTAAATTACTCTTCCTCTCTGAAATAAACCTTATAAAAATTCATCGATTTATCATCATCATAACCTTTTTCAATCATATCCTTATTGCCATGAATATAGATATGAAAATTCTTATCAAGCTTTAAAACACTTTTATAAGCACGTGCTTGTTTTTTTACTGCCGATTCTGCTATTTCAAAACTATCGGCAATCGGACTCTCAAATTCCTGTTCGTAATTTTTCTTATAATTTTTAAAAGATTCAATTCCTTCCGCATTGCCTATAACCTCGTTGGCAAATTCTTCAATATCAAAAGTTTCTTTCTCCTTAAAATATTTCATCGAACGGTTAAGCAAATCAATTTTATCCGCTTTGCTTATTTCATAGTCATCATCTAGTTTTTGGGTAACAAAATTCTTGTAAACACCCAAAACATTATTGGTTTGATTGTAGCTATCGTTTCTGATTTTTAGCTTTAAAAACTCATCCTTCCAGTAAACAGCGCTTTCATTACTACTCTTCGCCTGGTCTAAAACCACAACTTTGTAACCCTCTTCCCGATCTACATTAAAAATCAAACAACCCTTATCCAATTTATTAATGCTTATCGCCTCCTGCTCATAACTCACACCAAAACCATCCAATTCTGGGTACACTTTTAGATAAGTATCTTTAGTCTCCGACTTGAAAATACCAATAACATCCAACTGCTCCCCTTCAATCTGCACCTTTTCAAAATAAGCCACATACAATTCACCAGATTTAATTTTCGGGTGGTTAGCTACATCATATAGATATTTTGCTAATTGTTGAGAATCCTCGTGAAAAAGTTCATTATTCTCAAAAATCTCGTGTGCAAAATGGAAAACTTCGTTCAGCTGCAAGTTATCGTTAGGGTGGTAAAAACGATAGACTTCGTTAACTTTCTCAAATGGCTTTAAGAAATACTGCATAAGCAAATTACCCAATAATTCATCCTCAATTTTCAAAGGCTCATCAGATAGTTTATAATATTCTTCCAGTAATTTATTCCCAGTATGGTGTATAGAAAGTTGCTTTAACGAAGCTTCGAAAAATGAAATCATAGCGGCAAAAGTAACGAATAAATTAACTTTTTACCTTGTGTAGATTAACTTTATAAATCTATTTTTAGAAAAGCAATTGCAGTAATTCTTTGGTTTTAACAGCCCTGCTAACGCTACAAGCCCCGAGAAAAATCGGGGGCTTTTCGCTAATATCAGGTTTAGATTACCCAATCAGTGCTAATTTGTTAAATAAAACAAACGTCTGATATTATGCTTAAATCTTTAGTTTGTTCAAAAAATCAACAAACTTTTTACTTGAATAATTGGCAATGCCTTCATGCATAAAAGATATGCGGCCTTGTTTATCAAAAATTACAGTAGTTGGTAATGCACCAGAAAAAATCTGTTCAGGAATCTCACTTTCTACCTTATAAACTGGCATATCAAATTTTCTGTTCGTCATAAATTTACCCGATTTAACTAAATCTCCATCAGCATCAGCAAAAATGAAAATAACATTTGGGTCATCTTTAAAATGAGTATAAAGCTTATTTATTGATGGCATTTCAGCTATGCATGGTGGACACCACGTTGCCCAGAAATTTAAAAAAATCACTTTTCCTCTTAATTCACACAAATCAACTAATTCGCCTTTAACATTTTTAAATTTTATGCCCGATAGGTTACCAACTTCTATTTTTGTTGCCTTAACCTCCGGCGAATAAAACCCGATTTCCATTAATCCTTTTAAAAAGAATGCTTTTGCATCGGGTACAAAAACAATTAATAAAAGAACTGCAATAAATAAAGTATTGAATATGTTTTTTTTAATGAATTTCAGGCTAAATATCATTTTATCATCACTATAAAAGCAATGTTACCTTGCAAAGGTATATAATTGCATACTAATCGCTACTTTTGAAACATTGAAAAAGCACAGGCAAAATATTAACCGTTTATGTTCAGCATTAATGCTGATGGTTTTTGCAATTGCTTTAACACCCTGGAATCTATTACATCATCACCAACCCGTTCCAGTTATTACCAAAGAAGTTAATTGTAAACATTTAAGTCATGTTCAGGCACACGCCGATAATTGCTTAATTTGTAATGCAGGCTTCGAAAAAAACTACGTTCAAACACATCATCTTTATAAAATATATCTTTCAGCAAAAACATTTAGTCAGGTTAGTCCTGTTCTTAAAAGTTTTTATACTGAAATTAAGCGCACATCTTTACGCGGTCCTCCTTTAGCTTAATTTTTTCAGCTTAGAGCACTTTCTGTGCTAAATTAAATTTTATTTATTTATGAGATACTTGAGCATGGCAGCTATTTGTGCCTTGGCTTTTGTTATTTCTAGCTATTCAAAACACGCAAATCATGAAAAAATTACAGCTTATAGGCTTCGTAATTCTATATACATTATTAAGTACAACTGCTTTTGCAAATGTGCTTAAAGACATAAAAGGTAAGGTTATAGATGCTGGTAGCAAGCAAACCTTACCTGGCGCAACCATATTTATTCCCGATTTAAAAGTAACTGCCGTTACCAATGGCGATGGTGAATTTACTTTAAGCAATCTTCCATCAAAAGGAAGTTATTTAGTTGAAGTGCATTTTATTGGCTACAAAACAGCTACACAAGTTGTAAACTTTGCAACCGCAGCTGGCTTAGAATTCGCATTGCAATCTACCGCAATCGAAACTAAAGAAGTCGTAATTACGGGTAGTTTAATTAGTAGTACAAGCAAAAGAAACAGCGCTTCATCGGCAGTGGTTGGTAAAGACCAGCTTCTCCAACCATCAACAAATTTAATTGATGCACTAACTAAAATACCTGGTGTTTCGCAGATTACTACTGGACCATCGATTTCCAAGCCCGTGATTAGAGGTTTAGGGTATAACCGTATTGTAACTTTGGATGACGGTATAAAGCAACAAGGACAACAATGGGGTGATGAACACGGCATTGAAATTGATCAGTTTAAATCGGATAGAATTGAGGTTTTACGTGGAGCAGCATCGTTAATGTATGGATCTGATGCGCTAGGTGGTGTGATCAATTTATTAGAGCCAAGCTCTGCTCCAGAAGGACAAGTTAAAGGTGAATTTATTTCCAATTACTCTACAAATAATGGCCTTACTGCAAACTCACTAATGTTAAATGGTAACGAAAATGGTTTTGTATGGAGAGCTCGTGGAACTTACAAAAACGCTTATTCTTTTAAAACACCAACAGGTTATTTGCCAAATTCTGGTTTTAATGAAACCGATTTAAGCGGAATGGTTGGGTTAAATAAAAGCTGGGGTTATACGCACTTAAACGTATCGAGTTTCCGTAATAACATTGGCTTTTACGAACCAACTTTAGATGCAAATGGAAATTTTGTTAAAGAAGACGGAGAAGCGTTTATTACATCGGATTATAAAAACAGAGATTTAGATTATCCCCGCCAGGATATCAGACACTTTAAAATTGCTTTAAATAATAATTTTGTTTTAGGAAACGGCAATTTAAAGGCTGATTTCGGTTATCAGCAAAATCAACGTCGTGAATTAGAAGATGGACCAGAACCGTCATTATTTTTCGATCTTAAAACGTACAATGCCGATTTAAAATATTACATCCACGAAACCAACGGATGGCAACCTGTTTTTGGTATTAGTGCCGATGCAGGCAAAAGCCAGAACAAAGGAATTGAATATTTAATTCCTGATTATAATACATACGGAATTGGCGTTTTTGCCTTCGCAAAGAAAAACTGGGATAACAACACTTTTAGCATTGGTGCTCGTTACGATTATCGCAAGAACAATGGAAAGCAATTATTTATAGATGGCGATGAGTTATTTGCTCCATTTCAAAACAAATTTTCGAATGTGAGTGGTGCGTTAGGTTTTACACATCAGTTTAACGAAGAGTGGAATTTTAAAGCAAATGCAGGTTCTGCCTTCCGTGCGCCAAATCCAGCCGAATTAGCTTCGAATGGTGTACACGAGGGTACTTATCGTTACGAAATTGGAAACTCAAACCTAAGTCCTGAGCGTAGTTATCAGGTTGATGCTGCATTAGAATATGAGGGCAAAATTGTGAGTGCTAGCGCAAGTATTTACAACAATTATGTACATAACTTTATTTATGCTTCAAATAATGGCGAAACCATTACGGCAGAAGGCGATTTATATCCAGTTTACCGTTACGGACAGGTTAATGCAAATCTTTACGGAGCCGAAGCGAGTTTAACCATTCACCCTGTTTCGTTTATTCATTTCGAAAATACTTTTGGCTACGTTCATGCGCAAAACAGCACTTTAAACCGACCTTTAGCCTTTATTCCAGCAGCTACATTAAGAAACGAATTACGCTTTGAGCCAAAGTTAAAAGGCACTAATGATGCTTATTTATCGGTAGGTATTAATTCTGCCTTTAAGCAAACACGTGTTGATGATGTTTTTGAAACGCCAACAAGCGGTTATACTTTACTGAACGCAGGTATTGGTGCAACTTTTAATTTAGGCAAGCAACCAATTAAACTATCTGTTTCTGGAAACAACTTATTAAATCAGAAATATTATGACGCTTTAAGCAGGTTTAAACCTGGTCGTTTTGATTACGAAAACCCGAATTTGGGTGTTTACAATACTGGTAGAAATATCACCTTCGGTTTATATGTACCATTTACTTTGGTAAAATAAGCGAGGAAAATCGTCCCCCTTAATAATGAAAAGCTGGTAGTGAATAACTGCTGGCTTTTTTTGTTACTATTAATTTTCCCGCAGATCAAAATGATTCACAAATATTTTATTCAATCAGCAGCTAAAGTTAATATTTAAGCTTTCCAAATTCGATTTTCCCTGCGCGAATCAACTTAATCTTCGGGAGATTTTATTTAGGATAACTGTTAAACTAAAAAAGCCATTTCTTTTCAGAAATGGCTTAAATATTATTAAAAATCCTAAGTTTGGCTCAACGCAAGCCAGTTCAGGATAACTAGACTATGCTAATAATCTAATAGGCTCTTCTAATAAACCTTTTAACGTTTGTAAGAATTGTGCTCCAGTTGCACCATCAACAACGCGGTGATCGCAACCTAAGGTCAATTTCATAACGTTACCAGGTACAACAGCACCATTTTTAACCACAGGAACAGCTTGAATTGCACCAACAGATAAAATTGCACCATCAGGAGAGTTAATAATTGATGTAAACTCATCAATACCAAACATACCTAAGTTAGAAACGGTGAAAGTAGAACCTTCCCAATCTGCAGGCTGTAATTTTTTAGCTTTTGCTTTACCACCGAAATCTTTTACTTCAGCAGAGATGTGAGATAAAGATTTACCATCAGCAAAACGCACAACAGGTACTAATAAACCATCTTCAACAGCCATAGCAACGCCGATGTTAGTATGCTCATTGAACCGGATTTTATCGCCACCCCATGATGAGTTAACAGCTGGGTGTTTTTTCAATGCAACAGCAACCGCTTTTATTACTAAATCATTGAATGAAACTTTTACTGGAGCAACTGCATTGATTGCAGTACGAGCAGCCATTGCATTATCCATATCAATGCTTACAGTTAAGTAGAAATGTGGAGCAGTAAATAAACTTTCAGCCAAACGTTTTGCAATTACCTTACGCATTTGCGAAACTGGTTGTTCAGTAAATTTAACTTCACCAACAAATGTTGGGATAACTGGGGCGGCAGCTGGACTACCAGCGCTTTCAGCTTTAGGCTTTCCACTTTCTGCTTGCGCAGCAACTGGTTTAAAGTTTTCAATATCTTTTTTAATGATACGACCACCTTCTGCACTACCCGCAACTTGCGATAAATCGATCCCTTTATCTTTAGCTATTTTTTTAGCCAAAGGAGATGCTTTTACGCGGCTATCAGATGATGATGATGAGCTTTCTGCTACAGGAGCAGATGAACCTGCATCAGCAGTTGTAGCTTGCTTTTCTTCTTTCGGAGCCTCTTCTTTGCTTTCAGCTTTAGCCGCTGGAGCAGAGCCTCCCGCTAAAATACCACTAACATCAGTTCCTTCTGGACCAACAATAGCAATAATGCCGTTTACTTTAGCTGCCGAACCTTTTTCTACACCAATGTGTAATAAAGTTCCAGTTGCATAACCCATAACTTCCATAGTTGCCTTATCGGTTTCTACATCAGCTAAAACATCATCATCTTTAACTTTATCGCCAACTTTTTTATGCCACTCAGCAATAACGCCTTCAGTCATCGTATCGCTTAACAAAGGCATGCGTATAACCGTAACACCTTTTGCAGCTAATTCTTCTTCGCTTAAACCACCACCTTGTGCAGGTGCAGCTTCTTCTTTTTTATCTTCAGCCTTAGGCGCATCAGTGCTTTCAGCTTTTGGAGCTTCGGCACCTTTTTCAGCTTCTAATGCTGCTTTGTAATCTTCGCCTTCTTTACCAATAACGGCCATAATAGCATCAACTGGTACAGCTGTTCCTTCTTCTACACCTACGTATAAAAGAACGCCATCCCAGTAAGATTCCATATCCATTGTTGCTTTATCAGTTTCTACTTCTGCTAAAACATCGCCGCTTTTCACTTTATCGCCTACTTTTTTGTGCCACTTCGCCAAAACCCCTTCGGTCATGGTGTCGCTCATTTTGGGCATTTTAATTACATCAGCCATTATATCTAATTAATTGAAATCTTTTATAAAATTAGTCCATTACGTAAGGGTAGTTCTCAGTCTTATATACATCTTTATATAACTCCGATGCATCTGGCCAAGGAGACTCTTCTGCAAATTTTACAGCCTGATCTACAATTGCCTTAACTTTAGTTTCTACTTCTTCAATCCAAGCTTCATCAGCATACTTTTCTTTAAGAATAGTTTCTCTTGCATGCTCTACAGGATCTTTTGCTTTGTAATCTTCTAATTCTTCTTTAGTACGATATTTAGCTGGATCAGACATTGAGTGACCACGGTAACGGTAAGTTCTCATTTCTAAGAAAGTTGGTCCTTCACCTTTACGAGCACGTTGAATCGCTTCATCCATTGCATTATGTACCGCAACTGGGTCCATACCATCAACTGGCGCACATGGCATATCAAAACCTAAACCAATTTTATAAATATCAGTCATGTTGGTGGTACGTTGTACCGAAGTACCCATTGCGTAACCATTGTTTTCACAAACAAAAATTACTGGCAATTTCCACAACATAGCCATGTTAAAAGTTTCGTTTAATGCACCCTGGCGTACAGCGCCATCGCCCATATAACAAATATTAACATTATCTGTTCCTTTGTATTTTTCTGCAAAAGCAACACCAGCACCTAATGGAATCTGACCTCCAACGATTGCATGGCCACCATAAAAGTTATGTTCTTTGCTAAACATGTGCATCGAACCACCTTTACCTTTAGAGCAACCTGTAGCTTTACCATACATTTCAGCCATAATGCTATCAGCACTTACACCTAAAGCTAAAGCATGAGCGTGATCACGGTAAGTTGTAATCATCGAATCACCTTTTTGCATTGCAGATATAGCGCCTGCAACTACAGCTTCTTGTCCAATGTATAAATGACAAAAGCCACGTATTTTTTGTTGTCCGTATAACTGGCCAGTTTTCTCCTCGAATTTACGCATAAGCAACATCGATTCGAACCACTTTAACCAAGTATCTTTATTTATTTCTACTGCACTCATTTTATGGTATTTGTTTTTTTGCGACAGCAAATCTAATTTTTTTATTGTAATTTTTGGCACTTTTTAGTGTAAAAACATCATGTTATTTGGCCCGATATTATATTTAACACTTGTTTTACAATTAAATAAGTTAAATCCTACCTATTTCTGTCAAAACACCGATTTTATAGATTTCAAACTTCGCAAGTTATCGCATTATAGATTCAATTTATCGGGAAATTTAATTCTGTAAAACCACCTTTACTCCTAATTATAAATATTTAAAGAAAGGCAATTGCAGATGCTTTTCGGTTAACGCAGTCCCGCCATACGCATTATCTTTTTTGGTAATATTTCTGCAGAAATTTTAGTTACACAACAAAAAAGTATAATTGCTGTTGTCGAGCTTAGTTAAATTTGGCCTGGAGGTTGTAACTTAAAATTCCAAATTAGTTTTATAGAATTATTGCAATTGGCAAATAACACCATGCTATTTACGCAAACTTGAATCACCTTGAGCCTGTTTAATATCTTTTTATAATCCATTGTTTAACAACACGCTAGATGAGATTTTTCTGATGTTTTACAGGATTTCCTTTTCAAAAGAAAAATCGTTCAAAAACGAGCTGTTTTCAGCTCGACATCGTTAAAATGTTAATAACTTTCACTTTTTAACATCTAACATTTGGATAACATTTGTATAATTAATACTTTTGGCAGCCAACAATAAGCCCATGTGGTTTACGTTAATGTGTAAGTGAATACCCAAACATAACTGTATAACATGATTAAAAAATTTTTGTTTTCATCCCTAATCGCTATTTGCACGCTCTCTACCGCATTTGCGCAAACAAAAACAAAAGAAACAGGCAAAGAATTAACAGACCCTGACAATTTAGCATCACAGTATTTTTCTCAAGTTATGGGTGTTGCCGTTGATGCGACTTCTAACTTAAAACTATACAAGTTTGTTTACGAATGGATTGGAACCCCTTATAGTTTCGGTGGAAATACAAAAAAAGGGATAGATTGTTCGGCTTTTACTAAAGCGATTTACGATAAAGTTTTCAACACTACTATTAGAAGAAACTCAAGAGATATTTTTAGCATGGTTGATCCATTATCTAAAGAAGATTTAAAAGAGGGTGATTTGGTTTTCTTCAAGATAAAAAGCAGAAGCATTTCTCATATTGGTATTTACTTAGGCGATAATAGATTTGCACACGCATCTAGTTCTCGTGGTGTTGTAATTAGCAATTTAAATGAGCCTTATTACAGCCGTTATTTTTACAAGGGTGGCCGTATTTTAGAATCGTTTAAAAAAGATTTTACAGTTGAATAGAAAATTGAAAATCGTAGATTTACGATTATTGATTAAATAGATATAATCCTCCTGAAGAAATTTTGGAGGATTTTTTTATACCATATAGATTTAAATGAAATTTTTAAAAAGCATAATTTTATCCTCCATTGGAATAATCGTATTTATTAGTTGTACCAGCAACAGTGCACAGGTTAAAGTTGCTGTAGTAAAACAAGATACAATAATCAGGAAGCTGAAAGATACCATATCAATTACTGCCGTGGGCGATATTATGCTTGGATCGGCTTTTCCATCAAAAACAAACCTGCCACCAGATGATGCTGTAAATAGTTTTGAAGCTGTAGATAGCTTGCTAAAAGGCGATATCGTTTTTGGAAATTTAGAAGGTTGTTTTTTAAATTCTGGAAATTCTAATAAATGTAATGGCATTAACCCGAACAACTGTTATGCTTTCCGCATGCCCGAACGTTATGCAGGTATTTACAAAAAAGCTGGCTTTAACGTATTAAGTATTGCTAATAACCATGTAGGCGATTTTGATGCCAAAGGACGTAAAAATACAGCCAGAATTTTAGATTCCCTGCAAATTCATTATGCCGGACAACTTAATAAACCTTTCGAGATTTTTGAAAAAGATAGCGTGAAGTATGCATTTTGTGCATTTGCACCAAATGAAAATACGGTGTCGATTAACAAAATCGATAGTGCAAAGGCGCTTGTTGCCCGATTAAAAACGATGACAGATTTAGTAATTGTTTCTTTTCATGGCGGCGGCGAAGGAGCAAGATTTGAGCACGTAACACGTAAGAATGAGGTTTTTTACAAAGAAAATCGTGGCAACGTTTATGCTTTTGCGCACGCAGTTATAGATGCAGGGGCTGATGTAGTTTTAGGCCATGGGCCTCATGTAACCCGTGCAGTTGAAGTTTACAAGAATAAATTTATTGCTTATAGCCTGGGGAATTTTTGCACTTATGGAATGTTTAGCCTAAAAGGTAATAATGGAATTGCACCTTTACTTCAGCTTAAAGTAAACGGCAAAGGCGATTTTCTATCTGCAAACGTGGTTTCAATTAAGCAGGACAAAGTAAGTCGATTAACAGTTGATGATAGCTTTGCTGCTTTTAAAAGGATAAAACAACTCACAGATGAAGATTTTATTGGTCACCAGTTAAAATTCGAGAATAATAAAATTACTTTGAAAGATTAATCTTCTATTACATCTATTTTAATTTATTTCAGAATCTTTGGTTTTTAAATTCTAGTTAGCACAATTGAAGATAAAATTTTAACAAATGAAAAAGGGATTAATACTTCATTATATAATTGGTATTGCAGCAGCATTTTTGGTGTTAATGGCCGCTTACTACATTAACCAAAATCCGAAAAACTTATTATCGGCTGGAATTATTATAATAGCGGGCTGTTTAGTTGCTTTTAGCCAATTTCAAATTATTAAACACAAGAAAAAACAATAATGATTCTTATTATACTTCAATCTACCAAAGCTGAAAGCTTTAAAGATGGTTCTTATCTTGGGCTTGCTATCGGGGCTGTAGTAATCCTTTATATTTTATCGAGGAAATTTATAAAGCGGAAATAAATCCTTACACCTTTAAAACTTCAAAGATATCAAGTTTTAATAAAACAGCAATTTGAAGTCCCCGCTTTAAGGGAACATTTCTGATATCCCTTTCATTTCTAGATATGTATTTTGTGAGATATCCAACTGTTCAGCCATATACTCCTGGCTAAATTCGAGTTCTATACGCCTTAAACGTATTCTTTCGGTAATTAATTTGTAATGCGCTTCTTTCCCCATAATTAAATTTTAATTATTCTTGGGATGAGTGAATTGCAACAATAAGGGATAAATCAAATATGATAAATATTATTTAAAATATTCTTTTTACCAGCAGACAATTATTTATCTGAATAACTAAACTTCATCCTTAGTATTTTTCACCAAACCAATTCCTGAGAGAAAGAATAACAGACCTATTATTCCATAAACCATTAAGCCACGTGTTTGTTGGCTGTGATTGACAAACCCATAACCAGCATATATAAGGGCTATTACCCCTAAAATGGTTAATATGGTTCCGAAAGTGCGTTTTACATTCATAGGTTTTAAATTGATTATGTTAAGACAACTGATTTTAACTTTTGTTTTAATTGCACAAAAAAGCCTGGTTTCAATTGTTGAAACCAGGCTCAAATAACTTAAACAATTGATACTTCTTCAGATTACCAAACGCCCAATCGGTTTTCTGGTGCGATATACATTTTCGCTGTTGCAGGAACATTGAATGCTTTATAAAAAGCCTCCATGTTGTAAACTGGCCCATTAACACGAAACATTTCAGGACTATGTGGATCTGCTTTTAAACGCATACGCATACGCTCATCTCTATTCTTAATCCGCCATACTTGTGCAAAACTTAAAAAGAAGCGTTGGTCAGGTGTAAAACCATCAATTTTTTTATTTTCTTTTCCTTGTTCGGTCAGCTTAAAAGCATCAAAAGCGATATTTAAACCACCGATATCAGCCAAGTTTTCGCCTAAAGTTAATGCACCATTTACGTGCTGGTTATCAAGAAGCGCAAATTTGCTGTAAAACTGCTCTACCTTATCTGCTTTAGTTTTAAACTTAGCAGCGTCGTCTTTAGTCCACCATTCTTTTAAATTCCCAACAGCATCGTATTGACGACCTTGATCATCAAAACCATGAGTCATTTCATGTCCGATAACAGCACCGATTGCACCATAGTTAATGGCATCATCAGCATTGAAGGCGAAGAAAGGGAATTGCAAAATCCCCGCAGGAAACACAATTTCGTTATAGGCTGGATTGTAGTAAGCATTTACTGTTGGCGGAGTCATAAACCACTCGCTCTTATCTACAGCTTTACCCAACTTAGCCATCATTTCTTTATAGGCATTTTTTTGAGCTGATTGAAGATTTGCAAAAAAGGTATTTTTAGCGATCTCTACATCATCGTACTTTTTCCATTTATCAGTATAACCGATTTTTTTAACGAAAGCATTTAATTTTTCAAGTGCCCTTTTCTTTGTTTCAGCACTCATCCAATCTAAATTTTTAATGCGTTGCTCGTACACTTTCTGTAAGTTATTAACCAATTCAAGCATACGTTTTTTAGCCTCAGGTTTAAAATACTGCTCAGAATACAACTGGCCTAGCAAATCGCCAAGATTATTATCTGCGTTATTAACCATCGATTTCCAACGCTCAGTTTGAGATTGGCGACCTGAAAGTGTTTTATCGAAAAACTCAAATCTTGCATCTCTAAACTTTTGTGTTAGCGCATAAGCACTCTCATTTAATGCATCGAATTTTAGCTTTTCTTTCCAGATTGCGATTGGTTGTGTTTTTATAAGATTACCTAAAGCGACATAATATTTCGGCTGACGAACAATTATAGTATCTACACTAGCACCTAATTTGCTTAAAACGGACTTAAAATCGATATTAGGCACTTGCTTTTGGAAATCGCTGACAGAGAATTTATTGTAATTTTTTTGAGGGTCGCGTTGCTCTACAGGTGTAAAGTGCGATTGTGCTAAAGCCGTTTCGAGCTTTAGTATATCGCTAGCATATTTAGCTCCATTAACTGAATCGCCAGCAAGTGTAAAAATTTTAGAAATATACGCTTGATACTGACTTCTTATCTTTTTTGCCTTATCATCCTGATCCAGGTAATAACTTCTTTCAGGTAAATTAATCCCCGACTGAGAGAATACCAATGCATTTTTAGAACTTATTTTATCATCTGGCTCAACTGAAAATCCTAGTAAATCGCCTTCTGCATTTTTATAACCATCAGCAATAAAATTAATTAAATCCTTATCATTCTTAATTGCATCAATTTTCGACAATAAAGGCTTAATTGGTTCAATGCCCAATTTCTCGATGGTAACAGAATCCATTCCGCTGGTATAAAAATCGCCAACTTTTTGTTCTGCTGTTCCCTTTGCAGCATTTCCTTTAGCTGCATTTTCTAAAATACCTTTTAAATTTTTAAGGTTATCGTTATACAAAGTATAAAATGAACCCCAACCAGTTTCCGTTTTCGGAATTTCAGTGTTTTTTATCCATTTTCCATTTGCATAAAGGAAAAAATTATCACCTGGTTTTACAGTTGTATCCATTCCAGCTGTATCAAAAAACACAGTGCGTTGGTCTGCCTCAGTAACCTGATGGCTTTTATCATTCTGGCAAGCAGCTAAAAATAGTAAAGCTGCCGCTGGAAGAAATATACTTTTTTTCATATGGTTAAAATTAGTTAGTTAAGTAAAGCTACAAAAAGCAGGATGTAGTTTGTATGATTTTTTTTATAACTTCATCAAAAAAATCTAATTATGCAATACGCAATTTACATTCTAATTATCTTCGGGGTTATAATCCTTCTAAGTTCATTCGTAACTGTAAAACAAGGAACCATCGCTGTAATTACTGTTTTTGGAAAATATCAGCGACAGTTAAGACCAGGATTAAACTTTAAAATCCCGTTAATTGAGCAAATTTATTCACGCATTTCGATTCAGAATCGTTCTGTAGAATTATCTTTTCAGGCTGTTACACAAGATCAGGCAAACGTTTATTTCAAAGCGATGCTTTTGTACTCTGTTGTTAATCAGGATGAGGAAACCATTAAAAATGTTGCCTTTAAATTTGTTGATGCAACCAATTTAATGCAGGCCTTAATCAGAACTATTGAAGGTTCGATTCGTGCTTATGTTGCAACACAAAAGCAAGCTAATGTTTTGGCTCAGCGCAACGAAATTGTACTTCATGTTAAGGAACAAATCGATCAGGTTTTAGATGGATGGGGTTATCACTTACAGGATTTACAGTTAAACGACATTACCTTTGATGAAGAGATTATGCGCTCAATGAGCCGTGTGGTAGCTTCTAATAACTTAAAAGCAGCTGCTGAAAACGAAGGACAGGCTTTATTAATTACCAAAACAAAGGGTGCAGAAGCTGATGGTAATGCAATTAAGATTGCAGCTATGGCAGAACGCGAAGCGGCGCAACTTCGCGGTCAGGGTATTGCTTTGTTTAGAGAAGAGGTGGCAAAGGGTATGACTAATGCTGCGCACGAAATGCAACAAGCTAACTTAGATACATCGGTTATTCTTTTCACTATGTGGACAGAAGCAATTAAACAATTTGCAGAATATGGCGAAGGAAATATTATCTTTTTAGATGGTAGCACCGAAGGGATGAATAAAACGATGAAAGAAATGATGGCGATGCAAATGAACAGACAAAACGAACCAAATTCGCCATTGAATAAATAATTTCTATTCTAATCATTAAACATAAAAAAGCCGCTTAAGTTTACACTTAAGCGGCTTTACTTTTATATTATGCTCTGATTAGTTATTCTTTGGCATTAAACCAAGGTTCATAACGTAGTTGCCAGATTGCTGCATGAAATCGCCCATCACATGTAAAGATTCATCTTCAATAAAATCGAAAGCATCTTGTTTAGTTGCTTTATCGCCTTTTTTAATTGTAGGCAAGCCTCTTGCTGTTCTTAATTCGTTAACACGGGCTAAAGATTTAATTTCTTGTGCTTCGCGTTCTGCCTTAAGCTTAGCTTCATTCAGTGTAACCGATACTTCCGTATCACGTTTCTTCATTTCTGCAATATCTTCTTTCAGATATTTAAAATCCAAAGAATTAGCAATACGTTGTTCGCTGTTTTTAATCAGATTTGGTTTAACTGGTGTTAAATTCGCAACCATTTTAAAGTTCGAGCTTGGAATAACATCCCAAGGCAAAGCAGATGGTTCTGTATCTTCACCAATTTTATCCATTGGATATACCGATGGGAATACAACATCTGGTGTTACACCTTTATGCTGAGTACTACTTCCCGCTACTCTATAGAATTTAGCCATAGTTAGGTTAATCTGACCCAGGTTAATATCGGCAGCAGTTGTAGCTGATGGAGCTGTTCCAGTCGTTTTATTTTTAGTTACTATAGCAGCCATTCTTTGAAGCATACTTGGATTAACCAACTTATTTAAATCGATAGACGATTGAACCGTTCCTTTACCGTAAGTTTGGCTACCCATAATAATACCGCGGCCATAATCCTGAATTGCACCTGCAAAAATTTCAGAAGCTGAAGCACTTAAACGGTCAACCATTACGCCGAAAGGGCCATCCCAAGCCACGCCCGAATTTTCATCCTCATCAACTTCAATTTTATTACGTAAATCTTTAACCTGTACAACAGGACCTTTATCGATGAACAAACCTGTTAACGAAATAGCTTCAACCAAAGAACCACCACCGTTACCGCGTAAATCCATTATAATTCCATCAACTTTATCAAATGTTTTTAAGGAGTCGATTAGTTTTCTAACGTCGCGGGTTGTGCTTTTGTAGTTTTTATCGCCAGCGTTAGCAGCTTTAAAATCGGCATAGAAAGCAGGTAAAGTAATAATACCCATTTTGTATTCTTTACCGTTTTGATTTATGGTTTTAACTTTCTTTTTTGCAGAAGTTTCTTCCAAAACTATTTTATCGCGAACTAATGATATGATTAACGGTTTAGAGGACATTTCTTTGCCCGAAGGAATTACCTTTAAACGAACTTTCGTTCCTTTAGCGCCTTTTATTTTAGCTACAGTTGCATCTAATCTCCAGCCAACAACATCAACAAACTCGCCATCGCCTTGGGCTACAGCAATAATTCTATCACCAGGACTTAATTGCTTATCTTTAAAAGCTGGTCCGCCAGCAATAATTTCCGAAATTTTTACAACTTCGTTTTCCAATTGTAAACGAGCACCAATACCTTCGAAAGAGCGAGACATATCTTCGTTGAAAGCAACCGCATTTACTGGGTTAAAGTAATTTGTATGTGGATCAATTGATTCTGTAAATGCATCCATTAAAATTTGGAATACATCTTGATTATTTGTTTTAGCAGTTTGCGATTGAAGATTTTGATAGCGCTTCGTTAATGTTTCTACATTTTTACCTGCTGCTGTGCCCGCTAAATTCAGATTAATTAATTCGTACTTAACACGTTTTTTCCAGGTATCATTTAAAGCGGTAATAGAAGCTGCCCATGGCATTTTCTCTCTATCATAAGTGTAAGAATCAGTTTGATTAAAATCGTATTTGTTTTTAATTTGAGCTAAAGAGTAAGAGAAATATTCGTTTAGGCGTTTTGCGTAAACATTATAGATATAAAATGGAGCACTTAAATCGCCGTTTTTGAAATCATCATCCAAAGAATATCTGTATTTTTCAAATTCTTTAATATCAGATGCCAAAAAGTAATTTTTACCCTGATCTAAAGATTTGATATACTTATCGAGAATTAGTGAAGAAATGGAATCATTTATTTCCAGCTTCTTGTAATTGTAACTTTCTATTAAATTAACAACTTCTCTAATAACCAATTGCTGCTGTTCATCTGGTTTAACATTGGTAACACCATCAACAACAGGCTGTGTTTTAGGAGCCGCTTGGCAAGCTAATACTGCAGCGGTAAAAAGTACAAAAAATATTCTCTTCAACATCTCTTTAAATAATTTAAAATCCATTTCTAATTCTATATAGCCAATATGATACCATTTTCTCAAATAAACAAAAAAGAGACAGCTTTATTACCGTCTCTTTTTAAAACGTATCAAATCTAACTAAAAGCTTTTTATTTATCAATCTTCGAAAATAACGATATTGTAAGCTTTTTGTTTTAAAATGAAGACTTTAAGTAGGAATTTGGGAGTAAGATTACACTCTAATTATGACTATGTTAAATAGTGTTAAATTAATTTGCAATAGCGTAAATCAGTTAAACTTCAATGTGAATTATAATACATTGAAGGTTTTACTATTTCTTTGAAGAGAGTTTGCTTGCGATAACATCGCGTGCATCTTTTATTTGTGCTTTATACTGATTGCTTTTGATCGAGCTTGCTAAAAGTTCTGCTTGATTTAAATCTTTTGATGCGAGTATAAAATCTTTCTTCTTAATTTTTACCTGCACAAGGCCTAAAACAGATTCAATGTATGAAGTATTACTTTTTAGTTGCTTAGCTAGAATACCTTGTTGTGTGTAAAACCACATAGATTGTGTGTATTTGTTGTTGGCTAAATAAACTTTACCTAAAATATTATAGGTATTCATTTGCCCAACTCTACTACCCATTTTAGAGTAATTTTTTAAAACTACATTCAACAGTATCTGTTCTGCATCACTAAAACGACCTAACTGATAATGCATATTGCTCATTTTAATGAGCGCCTGGCAATAAAGATTAAAGTTTTTTACAGCATTAAATTCAAAAGCCGCTTTTCCAAATAGAGTTAAAGCCTCACTAAAATCACCTTTTTTCTCTAGGTCTTCTGCATCTTCAAAGTAGTTATTTCCTTCAGCCAAATCATACTTAGAAACCGCAATATTTATGGCGCTGCCACCTAATCCAGGCTCCTGGTTATCCGATTTATCTATATTTTGTGCGTAAAGTTGTAAAGAGGCAAAAAGGCTTAAAAAAGCCATAACCATTTTAGTCATGCAACAAAAATAATACTTTAATTCAATTTTTAGCTAAATACCTGTAAATTAACATCAAAAGCGGCCCAAACCATATATGGATGCGAATCACAATGGTAAACTTCGCCTTTTGCAGTGATTCCAACTACTCCAGCAAAGCCATCGAATGCTTTAAGTTCGTTAAACGATTTATCCGAAGCATCTTTCAAAGTAAAACCGTCAGTTACCCTGGTTACAATTTTTGCAGCTAAAGCGCCACTTACTATATCTTCGCCAACACCTGTACAAGAGATGCCAGCATATTGGTTGGCGTAGTTACCCGCTACCGTTGCAGAATCGCTAACGCGACAAGGAATTTCGAAGCCTTTTCCTCCAGTAGAGGTTGCAGCAGCAAGATTACCATCGTGATCTAAAGCGACACAGCCAACAGTTCCTTTATTATTTTGTTGATTTAATTTCGCTTCGTACTCTGATTGACGTTGAGGAGTAATTGGACTAAAATAATCAAATCCATTTTTACGGGCAAAATTCTGAGCGCCTTCACCACTCAAAACACGATCATCGTACGTTAATAGTTCTTTGGCAATTTCAATAGGATTTTTAACATTTTCCAGATTGATTACACCGCTAAATTGCTCTGTTTTACCATCCATTAAAGCGGCACTTAATCTCACTTTACCATCGCTTTGAATTTGAGAACCAATACCAGCATTAAACAGTTCGTTATCTTCTAACAAAGCAACCGTATAAACAACCGTTTCGAGGGCAGTATGGGTTTTTAAATATTCGTGACCAAGCGTAACAATATGTGCTAATGCATCTTGTTTGGCTTTTTTTGTTTCCTGGTTGGTGGATGATTCACTAAAAAAGCCACCGTGTATAATTAATTTCATTTTGTTAGGATCGAGGCGTAAATAATAAGCATCAAAATATAGTGGTTAAGTATTGCGATTTCAACATCAAGAATAGAAACATAATGCGTTTTTCGCCTTACTATCAATTTTATACTTAAGCCTTACCCAGCTGGAATAACTTTTGGATGGTGAATAACTAAACTGTGATCAGTTAAATCATAAACATCGCCATCGCACATTACATGTACCACCATATTTTTTATCGATACAGGCTGCCCCATTTCAACATCAGTTAAGTTTGTATCAGCCATCTGGCGGCCATCAACCAAAATAACCATTCCAGAGCCAATCGCCTCCATTATGTGTCCATCTGAGATAAATAAACCTGTGTCTTCGCCTAAACCAATACCTAATATACCTGGGTTGCTTGCTGCTGCGTATAATAAACGGCCAATTCTTCCGCGTTGAACAAAGTGTGTATCAACAATGACATCGTCAATAAACCCTAATCCACCAGTAATTTTAACTTCGCCCTTAAGTAAAGCATCTTTACTGCTGCCCTGATAAATCATATTTTTAGAACTTGCTGCTGCGCCAGCCGAAGTTCCTGCAATTACTACAGATTCATTTTTATATTTTTCTAAAAGGATTTGATGGATTTTCGTGCCACCAAAAATTGAAGATAAGCGTAGCTGATCTCCGCCCGTAAAAATAATTACGTCGGCAGCTTTAATACGCTCACAATTTTCTTCCGAATTTGAATCTTCGCGATTTGCAATGTTTAATACACCAACATTATGAACATCTAATTGTGCATAGGCTTTAATATACTCTTCACCTACTTTTTCAGGCATTAAAGACGCTGTAGTGATAATTTCAAAACGTGATTCAATATCTTTTATCGATTCGGTTGTAATTCTTTTTAAAATCCCACGTTCAAAGAAATTCATGTTTTCGGGCAATCCAAATTGCGTTTCTGCAAAGCTGCCTGTGTTTATTGCACCACCAATAATGATGAGTTTACCTTTCGGAACCATTTGTTGTGTATTATTATTGTATCAAAAAACTCAAATATATCAGCTTATGATAAAAAACACGACTTTTTTTGTCAATAATATTCACTTTATTAACAAACGTTAAAATAATTCTGTCAAAATTCGCTACTCTTCATACTGAAAATAAAACAATTATATCAAATATTTGATTTAGGTATTTGCAGTATCTACTTTCAAAATAAATGCATAATTTACAATCATCAATTTCATTATCAAAATTTGAACTAAAAAGGCAATCCCAATTCCTTGTTTAACAAAAAACGACAAAGCATTACATGAAGATATCAAACATACAAGTACTAAGAGGGCCGAATATTTGGTCAATAAGTCGCAAAAAATTAATTCAAATGCGACTAGATTTGGAGGAATTAGAGCAGAGACCAACGAACACAATTGAGGGATTTAGTGAGCGAATTGAGAAATTGCTTCCCAGTATGTTTAGCCATCGTTGTTCGAAGGGTGTTGAAGGAGGATTTTTTACTCGCGTAAAAGAAGGAACCTGGATGGGGCACGTAATAGAGCATATTGCGTTAGAAATTCAAACTATTGCTGGAATGGAAACTGGTTTTGGCCGTACCCGCCAAACTAAAACTGAAGGAATATATAACGTCGTTTTTAGTTATCTGGAAGAAAAGGTAGGTGTTTATGCGGCAGAAGCAGCTGTAAAAATTGCACAGGCTTTAATTGATAATGTAGAGTACGATTTAGAACACGATATCCGCAGGATGAAAGAAATCCGCGAACTCGAAGCCCTTGGCCCAAGTACAGGTTCAATTGTGCAGGAAGCAGTTAGCAGAAATATTCCATGGATTAGGCTTAATAAAAGTTCGTTAGTGCAGTTGGGTTATGGCAAAAACCAGGTTCGTTTTAGAGCTACCATGACGGAAAAAACAAGCAGTATTGCTGTTGATATTGCAAGTAATAAAGAAGAAACCAAACGCTTATTAACGGAGGCAGCAATTCCTGTGGCATCGGGTGTTACCATTTCCAATCCAGATGAACTGGAAGCTTCGGTAAATAAAGTTGGGTTTCCATTAGTTTTTAAGCCTTTGGATGGCAATCACGGTAAAGGTGCAACCATTAATGTTAAAACTATGGAGGCTGCAAAAGCTGCTTTTGAATATGCAAAGACTTATTCTCGAAGGGTTATTATCGAGAAGTTTATTACTGGCTTTGATTTTCGAATATTAGTAATCGACCATAAAGTTGTTGCAGCAGCGCAACGCGATCCTGCCCATGTAAGAGGAAATGGAATTCACAGCATTCAGGAATTAATTGATAAAGAAAATGAAGATCCGCGTCGTGGTTATGGGCATGAAAATGTACTTACCGAAATCTCGGTTGATAGAGACACGTTAGATTTACTAGCCAAAAAAGAATATACATTAGAAACGATTCCTGAAAAGGGCGAAATCGTTTACCTAAAATCTACCGCAAACTTAAGTACAGGTGGAACATCAATTGATGTAACCGATATTGTTCACCCCCAAAATATTTTTATTTGCGAAAGGATTTCCAGAGTAATTGGATTGGATATTTGCGGAATTGATATCATGGCCCAAAACCTTACTCAACCACTTACCGAAAATGGTGGTGTTGTTTTGGAGGTTAACGCTGCACCTGGTTTCAGAATGCATTTGGCACCAAGCGAAGGCTTACCTCGAAATGTTGCAGCGTCGGTTGTAGATATGCTTTATCCGCAAGGCAGATTATCACAAATTCCAATTATTGCGGTAACGGGAACAAATGGCAAAACTACAACAACCCGCTTAATTGCACATATTATCCGCAGCAACGGTAAGCGTGTTGGTTTTACCACCAGCGATGGCGTTTACGTTCATAACACCATGTTGATGAAAGGCGATACAACTGGTCCGGTAAGCGCAGAATTTATTTTAAAAGATCCAACAGTAGAGTTTGCTGTTTTGGAGACAGCAAGAGGAGGCATTTTAAGGGCAGGTTTAGGCTTTAACGCTTGCGATATTGGCGTGGTGACCAACATTCAGGAAGACCATTTAGGTATTTCTGATATTCATAATCTTGATGACTTAACCAGAGTAAAAGCTGTAGTTATTGGAGCTGTGCGCCGTAAAGGTTGGGCTGTATTGAACGCCGACAATGGTTATTGCGTTAAAATTGCACGAGATGCCCGTTGTAATGTTGCCTACTTCAGTATGGATGAAAATAATCCTGTAATTAAGGAACATTGCCGAAAAGGTGGTATTGCAGCTATTTATGAAAATGGTTTTATCACAATTAAAACTGGCGATTGGAAATTAAGAGTTGATAAAGCAACGCATATTCCACTAACTTTTGGTGGCTCCGTAAACTTTATGATTCAGAATGTTTTAGCTGCAACTTTGGCTACCTATTTATGGGGTTACAAACCAGAAGATATCCGCTTATCGCTCGAAACTTTTATTCCGTCGGCAGCGCATACGCCAGGAAGGATGAATATTTTCAGGTTTAAAGAATTTAAAGTATTAGTCGATTTTGCTCATAATCCTGATGGCTTTAATGGAATTAAAGCTTATTTACAAAGTGTTGAAGCAACTGAACACGTTGGTATTATTTCGGCAACTGGCGATAGACGAGATGAAGACATTATGGAAACGGCTCGAATTTCGGCACAAATGTTTGATAAAATCTATATTTGCCAGGAGAAATATTTACGCGGTCGCCAACAACAAGAACTGGTAGATTTATTGGTAAAAGGAATTAAAGAAGTAGACCCGAACAAAGAGATTATCATTAACAATAAAAGTACTGAATGCTTGCAGATTGCAATTGAAACTGCTAAGAAAGGCTCTTATTTAACTATTTTAAGTAACACGATTGATAATACGATCCAAAGAGTTACGGAACATTTAGATCGAGAACTAGAGGCATAAATTCTTGCAAAAAAGTAATCAAATAAAAACCCGCTTATTGAAATTCAGTAAGCGGGTTTTCTATTTAAAAAGCTAATTCACTATTGTGAATCGCGTAATCTTTTGATTTCATCATGTGAAGTTCTTAATGATGCTTTTTGATCGGAGATCAATTCCCTGATATTAGAAGGCAATTCCTCTTCTTCTAGTGCCAATTTATATGCATTTTGAGCTGCATCTTCTCCAAATTCGCAATTATTTAAAACAGTCTGGCGATCGTGACCCGTGAATAAAGCCTTAACATCCATCCAACCTCTGTAAATTTTACCAGAAGTAGTGGTTCCAGTATCAATGTCTTCACCAGAAGCTGCGATTTCTGTAGCCAAAGCCATTTTATATTTCTGACTTTCTTCAATCATATTTAAAAATAAAGATTTTAAATCCGCATCGCCATCTGTTAATTCCTGACGAGCTTTTTCATAACCTTTTATACGGTCGTTGTTAATTTGAACTAAATCGTTTAAAACCTCTGCGGCTGCTGTTGTAGTTTTCATGTTTTTATTTTTTATAGTTTCGATGTACTAATTCAACACAAGCAATCAAAAAAAGGTTTGTCATCTTTTTTAAATACTCACAACAATTGGCTATACTACGCTTAAATCGATAATCAAAATAGGCCTTAATTAGACCGCAGACAAACAAAATCTATAAATGTTAGGATTGCGTTAAGCTACAGTCGCATATTTTTTACTTAAAATCCGAACTCAAAAGGCTAATAAATTTGTTTTATAAATGCAGATTGCAAATATTCAAAAACCATCAAATCCTTACATTATGAACGCTTTTACTCAAAATCCTCCCGATGGTGGTACCATGTACACCGAAACAAATCTTCATCAACTATTCCCTGAGCCTTTAAATGCCATAACCAGTTGTTTCTTTTTGGCCATAGCAGTTTATTTTACCTTTAAAATCGGGGGTAGTTTTAAGCAGCACACCTTCATGAGTCTTGTTTTGGTACTACTTTATATCGGTGGAATTGGCGGAACAACTTACCATGGGTTTAGGCGATGGCCAATATTTATTATGATGGATTGGTTGCCAATTATGCTGCTCTGCCTATCGGCTGGAGTCTATTTTTTGGCAAGAATAACGAAATGGTATTTTGCTTTTTTTATTGTTTTTATCTACGCGATGTTTCAATTTTTCTTAAGAAAAGAATTTACAGGAGGCAACTTTCAAATATTCATTAATATAAATTATGCATTTATGGCTGCATTGGTTTTATTTCCTGTTTTTGGCTATTTGGTTAAAACCAACTGGAAAAACGGGAAGTGGGTGGGTTTTGCACTAATTGCATTTGTATTCGCTCTAACCTTCCGTATTGCCGATAAGTGGGAAATATTGCCAATGGGAACACATTTCTTATGGCATACTTTTGGCGCAGTGGCATCTTTTTGTATGCTTAATTTCATATACCTGGTTAACGCCAAAGAAATTAAATCTTAATAAAATCTTCATTCTTAAAAGGTGTAAATCTACTATATTCGTAAAAATAATTTACAAAATGAAAAATTTTGATTTTATCCGCACTTATATTGGGCTTAAATTTTGCTTCGAACGCACAAGGAATTTTAAGTAAAGTAGGTTCAGCTGCTGCATCGGCAATAGGCTTTGATGCTACAAGTCTTACCTCTGGTATTTTAGGTAAGTTAACACCTGCCTTGAGTTTAACCCCAGCGCAAAAACCTACGGTAACTACCATAGTGAAAGATTTCTTAGTTCAAAAAGCAACCATTATCGCGACCAAAAAAAACTGATCCTGCTGCATACCAAAGTAAATTTGGAAAATTGGCTTCAGGATTAAAATCGAAATTGGGAGCAGCTTTAACTGTGGCTCAACTTGCAAAATTTACTGCGCTAAAACCTGCTACCGATACACCCTCGAACGTGCTATCTCAGTTGTTCTACTAGTTGAATTTTTATTTGTGGGAGATCAAGAAACCTCCCACAAATAAAATTAAAGCAACTTAGAATGTGCCTTTGAATAATCCAGATTCTTTTGATTACCTATGGCATATTCAATTCCACCGTATAAATGATTTAAAAAGCGATCTTCTTTCCAGCTTTCCTCGGTGTGCCCCATTGAAGTATAAAAAGCTCTTCCACCATCAAAATTGTGGTACCAGCTAAATGGGTGGAATTTACCATTTTTACCTCCTTTGTAAGAAGATTCATCTAATGTAATTAGTACCTTGATATCTGGATTGATACTTTTAAAGTTATATAACTCATCCCTGTGCATCCAAACAGAATCGGTCATAAACTTTGTTGAAGGATGTTTTTTATCTATAATAACAAAGCGTGCATCTTGCTGCGCTGGATGATCTAAAAAATAAGCTCCAGCCAATTTACCATACCAAGGCCAATCGTATTCTGTATCGGTTGCAGCATGAATACCCACGTAACCACCTCCAGCTTGTATGTAACGTTCAAAAACTGCTTGCTGTGCATCATCTAAAACATCACCTGTGGTACTCAGAAAAATAACGGTTGCATATTTCTTCAGGTTTGCTTCTGTAAATAAAGCTGCATTTTCAGTGGTGTCCACCGTAAAATTATGTTCAGCACCTAATTTCTGAATAGCTATTTTTCCAGCTTCAATAGAAGCATGTCGAAAACCTTTAGTTTTTGAGAACACTAAAACCCTGGGTGTTTTTTTAGCTGAAATATAACTTTGCAGGAAAGTAACGGCAAGTAGTAACAGGCAAAAAGAAAGAATCTTTTTCATAATTATGGTTGGTTAGAGATTTGAATCAACCTAAATTAAGAAAGTTGTTTGATAATTTCTTTACATCTTTCTTCAACTTGTTGGCAAACAGGGCTAAACAGACTGTTATCCCAATATGGGTCTGTAACTTCATCGTTATCCAAAAAAAGCTTCACCTTTTTCCGCTCTAAATCATTTTTTGCAAGATTTTGAACATCCCTCAAATTATTTCTGTCCATCACCAGAATTAAATCATATTCGGCGAACATTTTATGCCTAAACTGTTGCGCACGCTGATTACTGATGTTGTAGCCAAAAGATTTAGCTGCCGAAATACTTCTATGATCAGGTGCGTTTCCAATATGCCAGTTCCCTGTACCTGCTGATGCGATTTTCCAATTTAGATTTTGTTCATCAGATAAATGGCGCATAATGCCTTCGGCAAGTGGCGAACGGCAAATATTGCCAAGACAAACCATTAAAATTTTCAAAATTATAGGCGCTTAAAATAATAAATAAAGTTTTTTTACTTCTCTTTATAGATGTAAACAAAAGTATAAACAATTCCAGCTTGGGGAGCGGTAGTTACGGTTTGTACAAGTTTACCTTCTTTTAATATTAATGGTGAATTTGGCGATGATGATAAAAATATTTTGTCGCCATCTCTTCTCCAGGTTGTAACGCTTCTGTTAATTACGAAAAGATCGCATAATGCGCCATTCGACCCCGCTGTGAAAGTACCATCTTTTGCAAACGAAATAGTCATTGTGGCGTCGCAGCTACTCGGTCCCATTAATTCAAGATAGTTTGAGCTTGTTTTAGTGCCAATCGTCATTGCTGGTGTAACGGTAGTCGATTCTATTTTCCAGTTTGTGCTGGTAAGCGTTTTGTCTACATCTTTTTTACACGATAGTGCAGTACAGATTACGAGCATTAATAATAGCTTTTTCATTTGATTAGATTTGATAAGTTAAACGTAGTAAATTATTAATACGCTACAAAGGGCAAAAGAAAAATCCCCCAGAATTTGGAGGATTTTTTTTTAGAGAAACTATCCGTAAACATCATTCAGCATCTTTGCTAAACGAACACCACCCTTTAAAAGCTGTTGATTAAGTGTATCAACCCACTCAAAGTTATAGCGGTAACTTAATTTCGAATCAGGTTTTGTTTTATCGTATATTTTAGCACAAACGGTGTAAGATTCGTAAATGCAATCTTTTAAACTGGTATTTTTCCAATTATATAATTGTACTGCTGATGGGTGATTGATTGCCTTCGTATATTCTGTATAACTTAATTGCTGATACTCGATTAACTGCTCATCCCAAACACGGTGTAAATTAGATTTTTCATTAAACCATAGTACAGAAACCCTGTTGCCACCTAAATCTTCTTTGTGAGCAACATGCATAGGCTGACATAAATCGCCTGCCATGTGTACTAACATGCGTAAGGCTAATTGTTTTTCGGATGCAGTGCTGCTTTTTTTCTTTAAAACCGCCGTTAAATCGATTATTTTATTGTAAAGGTTTGGCGCCTTCTCTGTTTCTAAAATACTAAAAACAGCTTGTTTATCCAATCCTCCAGGAAGGTTTACAAAGTGCCAGTTATACATATAGTTATAAGTAGAATCCGATTTAATGAAATCGCCCCAGTTTGCACACATGGCTAAACTTTCGGAACCTAAAATAGCTTGTATCGCTTTGCGAGCTTTCGGTGTCAGGTAACTATCGGCAACTTCGCCAACCACACGATGACCGATCATGCCCCAGGCTTTAACTTGAGTTGGCATGTAAGCCAATAATGCTACCGCTAATGCAATAGCTAATTTCTTTTTAATTGATGATATCATTTTTATAACTTTTTTTGTACGCAGGTTATTTTTTCTTTAAACGAAAGTTTAATCTCTCGTTGATCACTCAAACTTTCGAGTAAAATGGAATCGGCAGTACGTTTTTTAATGAGAAAATTTTGGTCGTAACGGCCTATGCGATAACAGCCCGATATTTTTTGTTTATAGTTGGCGTAGGTAAAAGTTGCCCCAACAAATAAGGTATCGCCTTTTACAGCATAGACGCCTTTTGCATATTCTTTCCAAACGCCATTGTTATAGCACGAATCTTCGTAGAAATTAATTTTACTATGCGTTACAAAATCTATATAAACTGAATCGCAGCTAAATTTAAAGTGATGTTGGGTATAGTTTTTTAATTTATCGCTAAAAGCAACTGAATCTTCGTTCCAAATGCCTTGCATAAATGCTTCGCCTTTACCCTGAATATTAGGACGAGGAGAGCAGGCAAGCTGCAAAACAGAAAAGGCAAAAAGAATGATGTACAAAGGCTTTAACCTTGAGGAAAGATGGATGATTTTCAAACCACGATGTTTGTTTTTTGACTTTTGCATTTTTAGCAGGGCAACTATTTTAAATTCGAGCACTGTTTTGAGTTAAATAAACCCGATTGTAGCGGAAAGCTTTTTGTTGTAGCAACCGTTAATATATTATAATGCTGAGGTATGAAACAGATGCTTCGTTCCTCAGCATTTCAGAAATTCAAAAACTTGAAGCAAAAAGCGGACTATCGAATCCGAAAAACTACAGTCTTTGCTTTACCCAAAATTTTCATTCAAAGTCGAAAGTAAAAACATTTATCCTTCGACTATGCTCTTAGGATTACCATGTTTTTACTTTCTTAATGGCGTTATTTCAAGCTACCAACCATATCTTCCGGACGAACCCACTCATCGAATTGTTCGTTGGTCAATAAGCCCAACTCTACAGCCGCTGCCTTTAAAGTTTTGTTTTCTTTGTGTGCTTTCTTTGCAATTTTAGCTGCATTTTCATAACCAACATGAGGGTTTAAAGCAGTAACCAACATTAACGAATTTTGTAAGTGTTTCTCAATTTCGGGCAAGTTAGCAGTAATGCCTTCTGCACATTTATCGGTGAAAGAAACGCAGGCATCGCCAATTAAACGAGCCGATTGTAACACGTTTGCCGCGATTAATGGTTTGAAAACGTTCAACTCGAAATGGCCAGACATACCACCAACCGAAACTGCAACATCGTTACCTATAACCTGAGCACAAACCATGGTTAACGCTTCTGGTTGCGTAGGATTAACTTTTCCTGGCATAATTGAAGAACCTGGTTCGTTATCGGGAATTACGATTTCGCCAATACCACAACGCGGGCCAGAACTTAACATACGTACATCATTAGCAACTTTCATTAAAGCAACAGCAGTACGTTTTAAAGCACCAGAAAGCTCAACCATTGCATCGTGAGCGGCTAATGCTTCGAATTTATTTGGAGCAGTTACGAAAGGTAAACCTGTTAAATCGGCAATTTTTTTAGCTACTAAAACATCGTAACCCTTTGGTGTATTTAAACCTGTACCAACAGCGGTACCGCCCAAAGCCAATTCGGCAACCATTACCAAAGCATTTTTAATAGCCCTGATGCTGTTATCGATTTGTTGTACATAACCCGAAAATTCTTGACCTAAAGTTAAAGGCGTAGCATCCATAAAATGGGTACGGCCAGTTTTAACTATCGAACTAAATTCTTCGACCTTTTTAGCTAAGGCATTTCTTAAATGTGTTAAACCTGGAATGGTATTTTCTACCGTTAATTTATAGGCTGCAATATGCATTGCAGTTGGATAAGTATCGTTTGATGATTGCGATTTGTTTACATCATCGTTCGGGTGAAGCACTTTTTTATCATCGGCCAATGCGCCACCATTGATTACGTGAGCACGGTTTGCAATTACCTCATTTCCGTTCATGTTACTTTGCGTACCAGAACCTGTTTGCCAAATTACCAATGGAAATTGATCATCTAACTTACCCGCAATAATTTCATCGCACGCTTTTGCAATTAATTCTGCTTTATCTGCAGCAAGTACACCAAGCTCGGTATTAGCCAAAGCTGCCGCCTTTTTCAAATAGCCAAAAGCATGAATAATTTCTTTAGGCATCGAACCTTCTGGACCGATTTTGAAGTTATTGCGTGAGCGTTCGGTTTGTGCACCCCAGTATTTGTCGGCAGGCACTTGAACCTCGCCCATGGTATCGTGTTCTATTCTGAAACTCATTATATTTTGATTTTTGTTGTGGCAAATTTAAGTTTTTAGATTTTTAAAGCGTTGGATTTATGTAAGATATTTAATGCAAAGCGAAATATAATTAGAAAAGGCGCAGCTGTGGTTTTTGCTGAGCATTTAGCTAGTTTGGTTTATAACCGAAATTACCATTTTGTACCACCTAAACCTTACTTAGCAGAAAACCGAATTTCAATTTTTCATCACGAGCGGATTTGGAACGAGGGCTAGACCGCTTACAATCTATTGTGATTGCTTTTCAAATAAATTAGAAATTTACAGGCAGCATACTCATATAATCGCTCAGTGGCATATGCTCAGTTTTTAAGAAGGATTTTTCCAGGTTTTTAAGACAAATAATCCGTGTTAGGTTGAAATCGCGATATTGGTTTCTGAAATGACACCAGGCAATTAAATGCCAGCTAAAAGCATAAAAGATTAAGCCTATTGGTTCTACTTGGCGTTTGCTTATTTCTTCCTTTGCATTTTTATAATCTAATTCGATCATTTGCTTATCGGAAATAGCATTTTGTATTAATGACAGGTATTCGTAATTGAAAGATAATCGTTCTGGAACTTGCAATTTGATGTGCTGGTTCATGGTTTCCAGTTTTTCTTTCTGACTGGTTTTTAAAACAGCCTTTACCTTTGTTAACGCTGATGAATAATGTGAGCGAATGGAATTATCGGCAAAACCATTAACCAAGCTTTCTACTAATAAAAGGGCGTTTGCTTCAGCCATATTAAAAGAAACTGGTGGCAGAAAATAACCCTGAACCAAAAAATACCCCTTGTTTTGCTCGAAGCTTACAGGAATGCCTTGTTCGCCTAAAGCTTTAATATCACGATATACTGTGCGAACGCTCATATCGAATCGCTCGGCAATTTTTTCTGCGCTTATATATTTCCGCGATTGCAGTAAAGTTAAAATTCCAAAAAGGCGGTCGATGCGATTCATAGTTTAGGCTGGAATAAAATTAAGTAATTATTTCAAACCTTTTAGGTTAGGTAATTGTATTAATTAGTTCAATATGTCTTTTTGGCGAAAACTTACGTTAAATAGTACGACAGAATCTAAATATTAATGGCGGCCGTTATTCAGAAACGTTTTTTCAGGGCAATAAAAAGTAAAGTGATTATTGGTTTTTTATTCGCCTGTTTTGCCTTGCTTTTGGCTTGGGGAATAAGCAAGTTTGCTTTTACCAGAATGCTGAATACGGTTGAAGAAATTTCTGCCCCAAATGATCGATTAAGAATTGTAAACGATTTATCGCATAAAATTGCGAGGTTAGATCAGCTGCAACGCGATGAAGCTTTTAATAAGCAAAACAATAACAGTTTCCTTAAAGAATCGCGAAAATTAAGATCGAGTTTAGATACTTTAAGTAAGTTATATAATGGCGATTCGCTGCAACTGGTACGAATAAAATCCATCAAAAATCTACTCGTAGAAAGAGATAAACAATTTATTTCTTATTTAAAAGTTCGTGAAACGCTGGTTAATACTAAATCTTTCTCTGACGAGGTTCAGAAATTAAATGAACTGGTTACCACTCGAACCAGACAAACAGATAGCGCAGTTTTAACAACTGAAACCACAACCTCTACCACTACCGTTGCACCCGAAGAAGAAGAAAAATCGAGAGGCTTTTTGAGCAAGTTATTTGGCAAAAAGAAAGCCGATGTTTACAAAATTATTAATGAAGAGTTTAAGGTAAAACGCGATACTTTAAACGCCAAGGCCGAAGACAGCATTATGAAAAGCATGACTGGCTCTTTAAAAACCATTGAAAAAGAACAGCGGCAAAAAAGTGAGAAATTTTTAAAACGTGAAGCTGATTTATCGAATGCCAGTAATACTTTAACCAATCAAATGCTGCAAATTTTGAGAGAGGTTGAAGCGCAAGCGGTAACACAAGTAGATTTAAATGGCATACAAGCGAAGCAGGTGGTTAACGATGGTATCACCCAAATTACAACAATAATTATTGCATTCTTTTTGATTACTGTTATTTTACTTTATCTCATTTTAACCGATATTACCAAGAGCAATAAATATAGAAAAGAACTGGAGGCTGCTAAAGACGAAGCCGAATATCATGGCAAAGCCAAACAGCGTTTTCTTTCGAATATGAGCCACGAAATTCGTACGCCTTTACAATCAATACTGGGTTACGCCGAACTGATCACACAACAAGAAAATCCTAAGAAAAAAGACATCGATGCAATTTATCAGTCTTCCATCCATTTGTTACAGATTGTAAACGAGGTTTTAGATTATAACCGAATTATTTCGGGAGAGTTTAGCTTTAATAACCAGGTATTTGATATTAGAAAAATTTTGGATGAAGTTACCTCTGTAATGCGCCCTCTTGCCGAACAGAAATCGCTTAAATTAATTACCGACTTAGATTTAGACCATGTTGAATTTGTTAAAGGCGATGCCTTTAGATTGAAACAAATCTTGTTTAACATTTTAGGCAATGCTGTGAAATTTACGCTAAAAGGCCAGATTAATTTAGCTGTATCATGCAAGAAACAACAAGATAGCTTACATTTTCAATTTACAATAAAAGATACTGGAATAGGTTTTGAAGAAAAGGATATTCCGAAAATATTTAATGAATTCGAACAAATTGAATCGCCTGAAAAATATGTAATTAATCAAACTGGAACAGGTTTAGGCTTACCTATTGTTAAGTCACTAATCGAAGCACAGGGTGGCCGCATTCATGTAAAAAGCAAGCCAGGTTTAGGTACAACCTTTAATATTTATTTAACTTATAAAGAAACTGAAGAACGCACAAATGACCTGCTAGACTTGGATCATTATACAATTGTAAATCCAGGTACGGTTTGGATAATTGATGATGATAAATTAATCTTGGATTTATGTGGTTTAATTTTCGAGAAGAATAAAATCCCTTATAAAAGTTTTAGTTTGGTGGCCGACATTTTAAACGAAACACCGCTTGACGATTTGAAATATGTACTTGTTGATATGCGCCTACCTGAAATGACGGGCTTGGAGCTTTGCCACATCTTAAAGAGAAAACTTCCAAAAAACATTAAGTTTTACGCCATTACAGCTCAGGTTTTACCTGAAGAACGTAAAATGGTTTTAAGCGAGGGCTTTGATGGTTTAATTATGAAACCTTTTCAGACGGTAGATTTATTATCAATTTTTGATAAAACAGAAATTATTACCGAACAACCTGAATTCGATTTTTCATCAATTGAGAAAATGACTTTCGGCGACCAGCAAATGCTGGAGAAAATTCTCAACCGTTTTAAACAAGATTGCATTGATGATGCTGCTGAATTAAAAATTTATCTCGATGAAAATAACCAGGATAAAACGAGATTACTTGTTCATCGACTTGCTGGCAGAACCGCACAAATGGGCTCTAAAACTTTAGCACACGCATTTAGAATACTTGAAATAGAAGTAGCTGAACAAGGAATTACAAATCAGCATAAAGAAGAAATTTTGCTGCAGTTGAAGAAGTTGAATGCCTTGATAAAAGTTATGGAAGAAATGGATTATATGGTTTAAATAACCGCAAATAAAGCTAACCTTAATGCAAAGATTCGCGAAGAACAATAAACCCTCCTTGCATTTTTTCTTGTACGGTGAAGTTAAGAATTACTCAATCCCATATCGTTCCATCTTCGCGTAAAGTGTTTTTCGGTCGATATTAAGCATTTTTGCTGCCTTTGATTTATTATATTTTGCCTTGATTAGTGTTTCTGCAATCAAAGTTTTTTCGTTCTGTTCATTTACAGCTTTCAAATCTGATGAACTGCCTGGCAAAGTTTGCTGATTAACCGCAATGGTCATTTCATCAGGCAATGCATTAACCTGCGCAATATCGCCTGGACTTAATAAAACCATTCGTTTAATTACATTACTTAATTCCCGTAAATTACCTGGCCAGTCGTAATTAAGCAATAACGATTTTGCATCAGCTGAAATACTTTTAACATTTCTATCTAAATCCCGATTAGATAGCTGTATAAAATGATTGATAAATAATTCCAAATCAGAACCTCGATCCCGCAAGGCAGGTAACTGAATTTTAAATTCATTTAATCGATGATATAAATCCTCTCTAAATTCGCCCTGTTGAATACTGTTATTTAAATCGTCGTTTGTGGCCGTAATAATCCGCACATCAACAGCGACTTGTTTCGTACTACCTAAAGGTTGAATTACCCTCTCCTGTAAAGCCCGCAGCAACTTTATCTGAACCTCATAACTTAGGTTCCCAACTTCATCTAAAAAGATAGTTCCGCCGTTTGCGGCTTCAAACTGACCTTTTTTATCGCTTAAAGCACCAGTAAATGCACCTTTTACATGCCCAAATAATTCGCTTGCAGCCAAATCTTTCGATAAAGCACCACAATCGATGGCTACGAAGGGTTTACCAGCACGTTTACTTTGCTGATGAAGGGTTCTGGCGGCAAATTCTTTTCCCGTTCCACTTTCACCTTGAATAATTACCGACATATCTGTCGGAGCAACTAATGCAATATGTTCATATAATCTGTCGGCAATTGCGCTTTTGCCTCTAATTAAATCAGAATCAACTTTTTCAACTATAATGTCTTTCGAATCCTTTTTAGTTAAAGAATTTTTGATAACCATTAAAAGTTCATCTGGATTTACTGGTTTTGTTATGTAATCGAAAGCACCAAGTTGTATAGATTTTACTGCTGTACGAACATCGTTAAAGCTTGTCATGATAATAATCGGGATAGAAAGTCCCAAATCTCTGACATGGGTTAAAACTTCGAAACCGATTCCGTCGGGCAAACGATAATCAATTAAAAGCAAATCGAATTCCTGATTTTCGATTAATTTAAAAGATTGCTTAATATGAGTTACGAGCGTAACCTCATGTTTGTTTTTAGTTAAAAAACCTTCAAGTAATTGAGCAAATGTTGTATCGTCTTCTAGAATCAGGATTCTCGCCATACAACAAAAATAAGAAAAGCCAGTTAAAAACTGGCCTTTCTATTAAGGTAGATGAAATTTTTGAGGGTTATTGAACTGGTTTACCGTCTTTATCAATTTTCACAGAACCTGTTTCTGCTTCTTTTTTAACATTGATTAGGTAATATTCTTTTGCTCCTTCTTTAACCGACCAAGCTTCGGTTGCGGTCCAGCCTTTATAAGCATCAGATTTTAATGCTGTTGTAACTGGCTCAGGTAATTCTTCCAATTTAACTGGAGTTTTTACTGCACTATCTTGAACTGCAACAATTGCAGCATTTTTAATTGTATTTACTTCGCTCGCTTGTACTGCTGAGAATCCTGCAAATGCTAAGAACGCAGCTGATAAAATTAATTTTTTCATGGTTATAGTTTTTATTTGATGCGTAGCACGGAGGCTACGCTTATGTTAATTATGCCTTAAAGGCTTATTATATATTTGAAATTGATTATTGAACTGGTTTACCGTCTTTGTCAATTTTCACAGAACCTGTTTCTGCTTCTTTTTTAACGTTAATTAAATAGTACTCTTTTGCACCTTCTTTAACCGACCAAGCTTCTGTTGCGGTCCAGCCTTTATAAGCATCAGATTTTAATGCTGTTGTTACTGGCTCAGGTAATTCTTCCAATTTAACTGGAGTTTTTACTGCACTATCTTGAACTGCAACAATTGCAGTAGTTTTTAAATCTTTTACTTCACTTGCTTGTACTGCTGAGAACCCTGCGAACGCTAAAAATGTAGCTGATAAAATGAACTTTTTCATAGTATGATTTTTAAAATTTAATATGTGTAACAATACTTGCTAATGTTTCATAATAATGCCAAAGCAGGTCAAACAAATCAACTATTTGATTTTCAGTAATTTAATGGTGTGCCAGAAAAATCAAATTGTGGAGTTTCTCCACACATTGAGGGTAATGACTACAAGTTTTACAGTCATTTTTAAATCTACCCGAAGAAACACTATATTTAAATAGGCAATATTTCAAATTGCGGCTTATTTATAATTATATGGGAATCGCTAAATCAAATAAAATATGGTTGCAGCAATGGAGCTCTGATTTAATCGGATTGCTATTTCCAAATCTTTGCAATGCCTGTGGAACGCCACTTTTTAGTGCCGAACATTTAATTTGCACGAAATGCTTATAATTTACCCTTTACAGATGATCATCATCATGCCGAAAATAGAGTAGCTAAACAACTTTGGGGGCGATTGCCCATAAACGCAGTAATGGCTATGTTATATTTCAGGAAAGGAGCCAAAGTTCAAAACCTGATTCATAATCTTAAATATAATGGAAAAACTGAGGTTGGTATTTTACTTGGCAATTTACTTGGAGAAAGATTAAAGAATGCACCAATTTATCAAGATATTGATTTAATAATCCCAGTCCCATTGCACCAAAAGAAACTTAAACTACGAGGCTACAACCAAAGTACTTTTATAGCAGAAGGCGTATCAGCTAAAATGGAAGTTTCGTTTTCTGAAAATATTTTAGTCCGAGCGATTTCTACAGAAAGCCAAACCAGGAAAAGCAGATATAACCGTTACGAAAATATGAAAGCAGTTTTCAAGATAAACAAACCAGAAAATATTAAGGAAAAACATATTCTATTGGTTGATGATGTAATTACAACTGGCGCAACATTGGAAGCATGTGCAAATACGCTTTTAGAAAACGGGGCAGCAAAAGTTAGTATTGCCGCACTCGCTTTCGCTGAATAATTTTCTCATATTTGGATTATGCGTTCAATAATTGGAGTTTTTTTATTGTTAATCTTAATTTCGGCCTGCCGAAAGGATGAACGCATTACAACCGATCCCAATGCTAAGTTAAGTTTCTCGAGCAATGCCATTTTATTCGATACCGTTTTTACATCAATCGGCTCTACAGTTAGAAAAATCAAAATATCAAACAAAAACAACGATGCGTTAAATATTTCAGAGATCAAACTCTCAGGTGGTAACTCTTCTCCTTTCAGTATAAACATTAACGGACAAAATCTACCTTCCCAAACCAATCTAATTTTAAATGGTCAGGATTCTTTAAACCTATTTGTTAAGGTTACGATAAATCCAGATTCGAAAAGCTTATCTTTTCTGGTAAAAGATTCTATAGTTTTAATTACAAACGGAAACAGACAAGTTATCCAACTTGAAGCTTACGGACAAAATGCTGTGTTTATAAATAATCAAAGTATTACTACAAATACCATCTGGAACAAAAACTTACCTTATATTATAAATGGTTCAGTAACAATAAAAAATGGTTCGACATTAAACATACAGCCTGGGGCCAAAATTTACTTTCACAAAGATGCGATTATGAATGTTGAAGGTTCGTTATACGCTTCGGGAACAGTTTCAGAGCCGATAGAGTTCTGTAGCGACAGATTAGAAACCGTTTACAGCGATCAGCCTGGCCAGTGGAAAGGAATTTATCTCAAGTCGAGCGGAACTGGAGTAATTAAAAATGCAATTCTTAAAAATGCCTCAGTTGGCATTACATCCGATTCTTTATCGGCAAATAATACGCCCAAGTTAATTTTAACCAATAGCATAGTTAAAAATATGCAGGTTGCGGCTTACATTGGTTACCATTCAGAATTATTAGCTTTTAATAATCTAATGCATAATTGCGGCAATTATTTAATATACGCCATCGGCGGAGGAAACTATAACTTGAAGCAAAATACCTTTGCAGGTTTTAACCTAAATTTCCCAAGAAAAACCGCAGCTTTAACTTTCTCTGATTACCTAACAACTAAGGCTTTTAACAATTTACAGTTAAATTTAACCAATAATATTATTTGGGGTAGCTTAACTAATGAGTTAGATATTCAAAAGAAAAGCACGGCAATCGTTCAATCAAACCTTTTCAGCAATTTAATTAAGACTACAAATACAGGCTATAACAACAATGGCAATATGATTAATATCGATCCCTTGTTTGCTTCTTCCAGTCAAGGTAATTTTGCATTACTGAATAATAGTCCAGCTTTAAAAAAAGGACTTGATTTATCCGCAGATGTTTATTTTAATCTTTACCTGAATCATGATTTAAATAACATAACAAGAATTTTTCCCTCATCTTTAGGTTGTTACGAAAATTATTAATTTTTTTCACTTTTGATAAAACAAATTATATTTCATAGCGTTTATATATTCGAGAGCGTTAATTTAGATGGTAAGGGTCGATATTTCTTCAAAAGAATATCGGCCCTTTACTTTTAAAAAGACTTTAAGTTTAGCTCTTCAATCTTTAAAGCTATAGCTTCAGCAATTTTTTGCATGCCCGCATCTCCAGGATGATCTGCTACCTCCTGGTTAGTTACCGAGTGGATAAGCCCATCCTCCCCTTTGATTAAATCTCCGATAAAAGATATATTTTCGTTTCTCGCTAAATGCGATAATGGCACAAACATTAATCCATTCTGATTGGCAAAATCTTCCAAAATGGCAGTTACATGAGTATTTAACCAAAATGTTCCTGTAATCATAATTTTAGAAGCAGGACTACTGGTTTTTATTTTATTTAGTAAAGCCTCTAACGATGGATACAAATTCTTAGGATCTCTGATGTTTTCTCCCAGCCTAATCAACACCAAATCTGGGTTATTAAGCAAATGTTTATCTAAAATCGATAAATCGAACGTTAGCGGACTATTCTCCCATCCTGAAATGTTAACTGGTTGTATCGACGCCCTTGTTAATTTCTCTAGAACATGAACATAATCTTTGTCTTTAGACGTAGCTGCCATGCCCCAATTGCCATACCAGCCAATTGAGGCATCGGGAACATGTATGGTTATGCTATTGCCAAGAATTAATATGTTTTTAAAACTTCGGGGTAATTTTATCTCTTTCTTGCAGGAAATAAATAGTATTATAAAAAATAGAATATAGAATTTCTTCATCCGCAAAACCTAAATATTAAAAATAATAATTTATAACAAGGCCCTTGTTCAATTATGAAAAAGGGCCTTGTTGTAAACAAAAAAGAGATATTATTTATAAAGCGGGAAAGTGCTTACTAACTTAATAACTTCAGCTTTCACTGCGTTTAAATTAGCTTCATCTTCTGGGTTTGTTAAAACCTGATCGATTAAATCAACAATTTTTTCCATCTCTGCTTCTTTTAAACCACGAGTGGTAATTGCAGCAGTTCCAACACGGATACCTGAAGTTACAAATGGTGATTTATCATCAAAAGGAACCATGTTTTTGTTTACGGTAATTTCTGCTTTCTCTAAAGCATTTTCAGCAAGTTTACCAGTTATATTTTTATTACGAAGGTCGATTAACATTAAGTGATTATCTGTTCCTCCAGAAATAATGCCATAGCCCTTAGCTACAAAAGCTTTAGCCATAGCTTGTGCATTGGCTGCAACTTGTTTAATGTAAACACCATACTCATCGCTTAATGCTTCACCAAAAGCAATTGCTTTAGCCGCAATAATGTGTTCTAGCGGGCCGCCTTGAGTACCTGGAAAAACAGCCATATCAAGCAAGTTACTCATCATACGAGTTTCGCCCTTTGGTGTTTTTAAGCCCCATGGATTCTCAAAATCTTTACCCATCATAATCATACCACCACGAGGACCACGTAAAGTTTTGTGAGTAGTAGTAGTTACAATATGGCAATGAGGTAGTGGATTTGCCAATAAACCTTTAGCAATTAAACCTGCCGGGTGTGAAATATCAGCTAAAACCAAAGCACCAATTTTATCAGCAACAGAACGGATGAAAGCGTAATCCCACTCACGAGAATAAGCCGAAGCACCACAAATAATTAATTTTGGTTTTTCTGCTAGGGCAACTTCTTCTAATTTTTTATAATCGATTAAACCAGTTTCTTTATCTACACCGTAGAAAAATGGCTGATACAATTTTCCTGAAAAATTTACTGGAGAACCGTGAGTTAAATGACCGCCATGCGAAAGATCGAAACCTAAAATTTTATCGCCTGGTTGAATAACAGCTAACATTACAGCAGCATTGGCCTGCGCACCAGAATGTGGCTGTACATTAACCCACGCAGCACCAAATAATTCTTTCGCTCTATCGATAGCAATTTGCTCTACAACATCTACAACCTGGCAGCCGCCATAATAGCGTTTACCTGGTAAGCCTTCTGCATATTTATTGGTTAATACTGAGCCAGCGGCTTCCATAACCTGCTTGCTTACAAAGTTTTCTGATGCAATAAGTTCTAAACCGTGCTCTTGGCGGTCTAATTCCTTATCAATAAGTTCAAAAATTTGGTTATCACGTTTCATCCTTAAAATAGGTTTGTTATTTTTTTGGCAAAAGTAACAATTTTGAAATTAACTAAGGCCGTATTAGTCAACTGCTTTTACATTAAAGTTATTAAAGCCGCTCCCAATGGTTATCTCAACGATTTGTTGTTGCAACATTTCTAAAATGGCCAGGAAATTATAAACAAAATGTACTTTATTCTCCGAATTCTTAAGCACCATAGCAAAATCGATTTGCTTGTTAATATCTAAAAGATTAGATATAAAATGTTTCTGCTGCTCAATTGTATATGGATATTGAACAACAGTATGCTTAACCTCCTGGCTTCGCAGCTCATATTTCTGCATGGTTCTGTGGTAAACCATAAGTAGTTTATATAAATCTAGCGATAAAAGTTCGTCTTGATGAGTGGAGGATTCTGCGGCAAGCGTTAAATCATTTTCGATATTACCTCTTCGCTCCTGCTGCATTCTGGCATCCTCAAAAAACCTAAGCTCTTCGGCAGCCGATTTAAATTGTTTATATGCAATTAGTCGGGCAATTAAATCTTGCTCTGGATTAATCTCATTTCCAGCTTCATCAATTTCAATCCTCGGTAGAAGCATTTTAGATTTTATGCGCATTAGGGTTGCCGCAACGAGAATAAACTCACTAGCTACCTCAACATTTAAACCCAACAACTTATGAATGTAGGATAAAAAGTCGTTAGTAATTTTTGAAATTTCTACATCCTGAATATTAAGTTCATCGCGTTCGATAAAAAATAATAATAAATCGAATGGGCCTTCGAAAACGGGAAGTTTAATTTCAAAATTCTCAGTTTGCATCTCTAAAACAAACTTAATAAATTATCGAACACAATTTAATTCCTGGTTTGTTAAAAATATATCTTACTCAACGATTTGCCACTGATTATCGACTAATTTTACCTGTTCATCAGCTGTTGTAGTTATTGAATGTTTTTTTCTTAAATATTAAAACAAAAATACCTTTCTTTGTATCTTGTTTTTTACCCAAAATACCGAATGCAAGTAAAAGCTGGTCCCCTATTATCTAAAATTAACTATCCTGCTGACTTAAAGCAATATAGTGAAGCTGACTTAGAGCAAATAAGCCAGGAATTACGTCAATACATTATCGATGTTGTGAGTGTAAACGGAGGGCATTTTGGCTCGAGCCTAGGTGTTGTCGAATTAACAGTTGCCTTACATTATGCATTAAACACGCCTTATGATAAGTTAGTTTGGGATGTTGGCCATCAGGCTTATGGTCATAAAATACTAACTGGTCGCCGCGAACTTTTCCATACTAACCGTATTTATAAAGGCATAAGTGGTTTTCCGAAAATAAGTGAGAGCGAATACGACACATTTGGTGTTGGTCACTCATCTACTTCTATTTCAGCAGCTTTAGGTATGGCTGTTGCCTCTCAAATTAAAGGTGAAACAGATCGACAACACGTTGCCGTTATTGGCGATGGCGCAATGACAGCAGGTTTAGCTTTTGAAGGCTTAAACCATGCAGGAATAGAAAATAGCAATGTGTTAGTAATCTTGAATGATAACTGCATGTCTATCGATCCTAACGTTGGTGCATTAAAAGAATATTTAACAAGCATTACAACCTCAAAATCTTACAACCGCTTTCGCGATGATATTTCTAATGTGTTAGCTGGACTTTCTAAGCTTGGCCCAAATGCACATAAATATGTTAAGAAGATTGAGAAAAGTATAAAAGGAACACTTCTTAAACAAAGCAATTTATTCGAAGCTTTAAACTTTAGATATTTCGGTCCTGTTGATGGCCATGATGTTAAACGCTTGGCATCAATTATAAAAGACTTAAAGGAAATTCCTGGACCTAAGTTATTGCATTGCATTACCGTAAAAGGTAAGGGCTTTGCCTTAGCCGAAAAAGACCAAACAAAATGGCATGCACCAGGTCTTTTTGATAAGATTACGGGCGAGATTAAAAAAAGTATAGCAGATAAACCGCAGCCACCAAAATACCAGGATGTTTTCGGGCATACCATGGTAGAACTGGCTGAAGCTAATGCCAAAATTGTTGGGATTACGCCTGCAATGCCGTCTGGCTCATCGTTAAACATTATGATGAAAGCAATGCCCACCAGAGCTTTTGATGTGGGTATCGCAGAGCAACATGCGGTTACTTTTTCAGCAGGTTTAGCTGCGCAAGGGTTGGTGCCTTTTTGTAATATTTACTCGAGCTTTATGCAAAGAGCTTACGATCAGGTAATTCATGATGTAGCCATACAAAAACTAAATGTAGTTTTTTGTTTAGATAGAGCTGGTTTGGCTGGCGCTGATGGTGCAACACATCATGGCGCATACGATATTGCTTATATGCGCTGCATTCCGAATTTAGTGGTTTCATCGCCAATGAACGAGGAAGAGCTCCGCAACTTAATGTTTACTGCTCAGCAAGAAAATGCTGGCCCGTTTGTTATTCGCTACCCACGTGGTAACGGGGTTATGCCCGATTGGAAAAGGCCTTTCAAAGCATTAGAAATTGGTAAAGGCAGAAAAATATGTGATGGCGAAGAAGTTGCCATTTTAACAATTGGCCACGTTGGAAATTTTGCCGTTGAAGCCCGTGCAGAATTAAATAGCGAAGGCATTTATCCAGCTCATTACGATTTACGTTTTGTTAAGCCTTTAGATGAGCAAATGCTTCATGAGGTTTTCTCAAAATATAAACACATAATCACGGTAGAAGATGGTTCTCTACAAGGTGGCGTTGGCTCTGCTGTATTAGAGTTTATGGCCGATCATAACTATAATGCAAGTGTAATTCGTTTAGGGATCCCAGATGAGTTTATCGAGCACGGAGAACAAGCTGAACTTTGGGCAGAATGTGGTTACGATAAAGCATCGATTATTGAAGCGGTTAGAAAAGTAGCGGTTAAACGCACAACAAATACAATGGTTGGATAATAATAAATCCAGATTTAAAAGTAAAGGCCTCGTTTAAAATTTAAACGAGGCCTTTACTTTTTATTAAATATTATTAAAAGTCAGAATAAAGATTTCTGAATGAACTTCTTAATCCGAAGGTAATAATTCCTGTATTACTTGTTCCAACAGCATTACTTTCTCTGCGGTAAATACCACCCAATTCTAAGCGAAGGTTATATTTTGGATTGATAATATAGGCCACTCTTCCTTCTGCATAATACAAATCTGTACGAAGACCCTGAGTAGTATAATTACCAAGTTGGTTTTTAGCATCGTAGTAAGGAATACTAAGATCTTTACCGTAATCCTGGCCATTAACACTTAAACCATATTTAGCATATTGCAACTGGCCCGTAAAATCAAATCTTTTATATGAATAATTTGCAATTCCAAGCAACTCTCTGAAATTGGCACCTAATCTGTGCGCCAATGGCTCCGAATAAGAAGTGTAACTAACAATTGGTGTACGCCCAGTATATGTATACGGTTTTGCAGTATTATACTCCAGCAAATAATTAAGGTTTTCTATTTTGAAAATATCAGCACCTCTAATACCTAATTGCCATCCGTACTTATTTCTCGAACTTCCATTACTTGAAAAGAAATTTTTAGCCTCAAATTCATCAAGAGCAAATTGGCCGTAAGCAATAACTTCTTTTGATAACTTATATTTTGCAGTTAAACCAATCATTGAGTTATCAGGTGAACCACTCGAAGCTTCAACCGGACGCAAGAAAATTATTGGATTCGCGTAGCCCCAATCAAATCCTCTTTTATTTCCTAAATCATCGGTTTCGCCCCAAATAATTGCATCAAAAAACCCAACAGATAGGCGATTATTTACATTCCAATCTAAATAGTGAAAAACACCACCCTTTTTACGGTTTCCAGCATCATATGATAATTTTGGAATATTTGGATCTTGCATTGAAGTCCATAATGCCATGTATTGAACGTTACCTAAATTTCCAGTAAGCTTTAAAAAAGGGGAAGGAGAAGCAACATCAGATAAAAGCATTGAACGATAACCATCACCAATAAAGTTTTTATCGTAACCAGCAGTTACGTTTAAATATTTAACTGGCGTATAGGAAATTGATGCGGTAACATAAGACCAATCTAATGATGTTTTACCAAAATTTGACCCATAATCACGATTATAAGATTGGCCTGGAACAACATTTATGCTTCTTGCATATTCAGTATAATATTTTGCAAATTGTCCTTGATTTTCAAAGCCGCTTGTGTAAAAAGAGAATTTCTTACCAACCGTACCACCAACCTGGTAACCACGGGTATTTAACCATAGATTTTGCTTTCCAGAGAAATCTTTACCGATTTGAAAATCAGGTAAAAAATCTGCATAAAAAGTATATTCGGGTTTTTGAATGTCTATTAAATGCTCATTAAATATTTTTCGGCTAACCCACGAATGCCTTGTAGAATCAATTCCAACACTCAATAATTGTTTACCATGTTCAACCAATAAACTATCATCAATAAAAAAAGGCTTTAAACTACTGTGAAAACGAGTTTCAGGGTTATAAACTTCTCTATTAAGCTTTTGGTAAAATTGATATGAATAGGGTTGGTATTGAGATTGAGCCTGTGTTTGGCTAGCAATAAAAATCAGGAATAAAAAGGGTAAAAGTTTCTTCATCAACATAGTTTTCTCATTAAAATGATTTCGCAAAGGACGGAAAATAATTTGGTTTGTCTTAGAAATCATCAAATTTCTGTATTAAATTTAGACTTATGGAATTCTAATTTGCGTTTTTATGCCCCACAAGCACTTGCCAAATGGTTAAAAAGGTAATTTTTAAATCGAGTAATAACGACCAGTTTTCTAAGTACCAGATATCAGCTTTAACTCTTTCTTCCATTGAGCCATCTTCCCGGGTTTCGCCTCTGAAACCATTTACCTGAGCCCAGCCAGTAATGCCTGGTAAAAGAAAATGCCTTACCATAAACTGATCGATTAAGGCAGAATATTCGGCTGTATGCTGCAACATGTGAGGACGGGGACCTACGACCGACATTTCACCCAAAAGCACATTAAAAAACTGCGGCATTTCATCGATACTGCTTTTACGCATAAAAGCACCAATTTTAGTTACACGAACATCTTTAGGAGTAGCCTGCTTTGTATCGGCTTCGCCATTTACATACATACTTCTAAATTTCAGGCAATAAAAAGATTGGTTATCCTTTCCCGAACGAAGTTGTTTAAAAAATACTGGGCCTTTCGATTCCATTTTAATTAGAATAGCCATAAGAGGAACCAGCCAACTCATAACTAATACAACAACCAGGATGGAAAAAACAACGTCAAAAATTCGCTTTATAACCTGGTTACTGAGTGTTTCCAGAGGTTCTGTTCGCGGGCTTAATACAGGCAAATGCCCATACAGCTGCACCATTACATTCTTCTTAAAATAATCCTTAACATCTGGCACCAGCTTAAAACGAATCATCGCTTTATCTGCCTGTCGCATTAAAACATCAATTTTTTTTAACGCCCGATCTGGCAAGGCACAGTAAATTTCTTTTACATTACTGTCTTTTACGTAATCGATACATTCATCAACATTTCCAAGGATATACCGTTGACCCAATTTTTCAAGTGCATCATCAAAAAAACCTACAACCTTATAACCCAAATGAGGGTTTTTATCTAGATAACTCTTTAAATCCTGGCCCAAGGGGCCAGCACCTACAATTACAACATCTTTATAATTTATCAGTTTAGATCTTTTGGATCTCCTTAATAATAAGAATCCAATTTTACCAGCAAAGAAAACGGGTGTAAAAAGTAATCCAGTAGTAATTAAAAGCTTATAAGAAATGCTGAAATCTCTTAAATAGATAACCAAGATGATTATAACTACTGAGAAAAAAAACAAACTCCAGAATGATTGCTTTATTGTCGGAATTGCATCCTTGATAAACATATCTTGATATAGTTTGGTGATTTGCGTTACATTAAACCATACAAAATTGATTAGTAGAATATGCAAAACACTGAATTGATGCCCATCGTTACTATCAGAATTTCCGTATAGATAGATGTATCCCAGATATCCAGCAAGATTAACAAGAAGAAGGTCTATTAATATACTTATTGTCTTATAATAAGTACTATTGCTTTCAATCATTGATGGGGTAAAGTTGTTTCAAATATAGCTAGTCTGGTTATAATACATATAATTTGGAGCCAATATTATTGATCGAAACCCTGTATTATCATCCCACATCCACAAAAAACAAGCCAATAATACCATTTGAAAAAAAAATCAAACAATTTGCCAACAAGCTTTATTACAGAGTAAAACCGAATGGCTTTTTCGGTTATTTATGGAAGATTCTTTTATGAATTTTTTTGTAATTATTTACGATGAAGATGAGAAGCTTTGATTTTGTTTTTATGCTATTATTAATGCTGTAGTAACTGTTGTATTTATCAAAGTTGTGATCTTTTAAGCTCTTAATATAATCTTCAAATAATGGGCGAACATCGGGCCTGTTGGTGAAACTGTAGCGGTTTTGATGCTTAGATAAGCTATCTACCTCTAAACAATCCATCGTAGCCCCACTAAAATGATAGAAAATTAACGATTCGTTTCCATTAACGGTATAACCAGAGGAAGCAGGAGCAATTATTCGTTCATGCAGATTCCAGTACGCAACATTGCACCCTAAATGGCGCAAGATGTGAACCCCTTTAAAATAAATCGGAACCAGATTTAAGCAAAGCTGCTCTGCAAACATTCCGTTTTTTACATCGATAAAGCATTCGTTCCTCAACTTTTTCATCCACCAATCCAGAAAGGCAAAAGCATTCTCATCTCTCTTAACCGCAAAAAATCCGATGTTAAAAACCCCTGAACTTAAAAAGTTTCGATCATCAAAACTATAACCACTTTCAACCGAACTTAAAGAATGCGGCGTTAAGATAATACTATGAGTAACTAACTTTTCGTAAATAACATTTATCTGATCATAAAGTAATATATCACTATCAAAAAACACAATGTCGCTCACATCATTCCACGTGTTAAATATGTGGTAAGCAAAATATGGCTTCAGAGCGGCATTTAATTCAAGCGTGCTGTACTTTAAATACATTTCGGGCAAGAACGAAATTTTTAAATCTGAAGCTTTTAAAATTTCATAGCGTTTGTCTTGATCTCCACGAGCAGTCATTATTTCTTCTGAAGATATTTCTCCGATCAAGCAAATAATAAACTTACATTCTGGATGAAATTTACCGACAGATTCTGCTAAAGAAAATGCTCTGGCAATGTGATTATAAGTACAGGTCGTATAGATAACTTTCATGAATCTCTGCAAACATAAAGGAAATTCATTAGATTTGAAACCAAAGTAGAAACACCTTGTTTATAATTCCTTTTATATATTTATCCGCTTTTTTCTTCTCATTAAAGCAACTCGTTGCAAAAAACAAGCAAGGTATATTTGTTTTCTTAATATTTGGGTTACCAATCTACATCACCAGTTTATCGGTTGCGTTACAATCTGGCTTTAAAGGCATAATACCGTTAATGCAGCCTTTAAAAGAGCTCCTTATCCTGGTTGCATTGGGCATAAGTGTTTGGGAGTTAAAAAGAAAATTTCGTTTTCAAACAATCGACTATATTATATTAGCCTACTTCGTCTATACGCTTTTATATGTTTTTCTGCCCGTGGGTCCGTTGCCATTCTTAGAAAAGGCAGTTTCCTTTAAAAGCACAACTTTTTTTGTTTTTGTATATTTTACAGGAAGGTTGATTAGCCTCAAAGAAATCTACATTAGCAAGTATTTCCAGTTTTTTCTGGTCGTTATTATTCTTGCATCTGTTTTATTGGTGTTTGAGATTTTAACCAGCCAGCACTTCCAATCTTTAACTGGATACGCAGATTTTAATTTTTACTATTACAATCAAGAACCTGAAGGAAATTATGGTCTTTCCTGGACATTTGAAACCTCTACAGGACTAAAGAGGTTTGCCAGTTTTTTTGCAAATCCAATTGAATTTGGAGCGGCAACACTTATTTCATTGTCTATAATTGCAGGCCTTTACACCAATGATCAATATAAATTCAAACCGAATACTATTGGCATTTTAGCAATTATTGCAACCCAGTTCAGCATATTATTTGCCCTATCGCGAGCATCGTTAGCCAGCTATTTGATTATGATTTACATTTATGCGCTGGTTACCAAAAATAAACTCATTTTACGCTCGATATATTTTATGGTTGCAGCAGGTGTACTTTATTTCATCTTTTTCCTATTTGTACTCCATCCCGACCTGTACGATTTTATTTACGAAACCATCACTTTCACAAACCCTTCTAGCGTGGGGCATATTATTGCCTGGCTTGAAGGGATAGAAGCCATCGTTAAGCAACCTTTAGGCCTTGGTCTTGGGGCATCTGGAGTTTTAGCCTCAACAACTGGTGGTGGCACTGGAGGCGAAAATCAATATATTATTATTGGCGTACAAACAGGTATTATTGGCCTTACGCTTTACCTCGCAGCACATATTTATCTAATCAGAACCTGTTGGATATGGTATAGAAAACTTACAGGCAAAAACAAAACACTTTGCCTCACATTACTTTTAATTCAAATTGGCGTTATTATACCAATGTTAACGTCTGAATTAGAATCTTCAGCTTACATATCATATGTAAGCTGGTTCTTATCAGGTTTATTTATAAATGTTGTTTCGTACAAAAGCTTAATTCCAGCTCATGTATCTTCTAAACATTTAGAATCTCAAGCTGCAAAAATTTAATCTATACTTTACTTTTATCAAATGCTTTGATTATTGATACCGTATCATCAATATTTGCTTTAGAAGAAGCGCCAAATAAAATAGATTCGATATTTGGTAACCCGCAAACATATTCAAGGGCATCCTTTGCAGGAATTGCTCCACCACCAAATACCTGCATGGCAATGGCTCTGAATTTACGTTCTCTTAATGTTTTTTCGTAAAGCTCTTTGCCGCCAGACATTCTGAAACCTTGCTTATTTATAGATGCACAAATAATTGGATTTTCAATTCCACCCTCATTCAATACATCTAAAAGTTTAGGCATATTCATGGTAATATAACCAGCTTCGGCATTGTACTTAGCTTTAACATGGGCATGAAACGCGATTAAAATCTCTTTCATCCCTAAACCTAACAATAAATCGACTACAACATTTTGAAGAAAAATAACTGGCGTGTTAATGCCTTTAAACATTTTCATTTCTGCATCAACCAGTAACTCCATCATCGAAAGATAATCTTTAGATAAAAAAGCCATACCGCCCTTAAACATAGAACCAATGAAATTACCTGGAACATATTCTTTTAATGTACCTAAAATACCAAGTTCGGTTACCGCATTAGCGTACTTGTGTGCATAAGGCATGCATGGAAAGATTTTAAAATCTTTGTATTGATCAGGATGTTTCCTAATGGTATCGCAAATATCAGAAATCCGATCATGTGTGGTACACATAAAGGTATTTATGCCCGATTCAATCGCGATATCAAGGGTTTTAATAATCGCCGAATTATCTTTAAACTTAATAGATTGCGCTCTTGATTTCTCATCTGAAATATGGTTAACCGCAAAAAACTGGTTATCGCCAAATAATATTCTATCCATCTTATACCGCTGATTTTTCTCTTATCATTTCAATTGCCTGGTCTGTTTTAAATGCCATTGCAAATGTGTTAATATTATTTTCTGCCTTACCTTCTACACACTTAACAAAATGGTCAACCTGTGCAGAATATTCTTCACCCCTTAAATAAAAATCAACTTCTTCTGTTAAGTCGGTTACATTTTTAATGGTCCAGCCTTTACTATACCCTGCTCTGTTTGTGTCTGCTTTAAAGTAAACTTTAAGTTCACTGGAATCGCAGATAATTTTTCCTTCAGTACCCAAAATCGTAATCGATGTAGACATTTTTCTGTAAGTATCATCACTCCAGTTAACAGAAAGGACACCAGTTACCTTATTCTCCAGCTTTAATAAAGCATAAACCGCATCATCTACCTGATTTGAGAATACAGGCTTAACCAAGCTCGAGAAAACCTCTTCTACTGGTGAAATCAAGTGATTCAAAAGATCTACAACATGAGAAGTATAATCCATTAAACAACCACCGCCTTCTGATGCAACTGAGCGCCAGCTTTCTTGTTTCTTTTTAATTACAACTGGGCCATAAGCTTCTGCCTGGAAATGGTAAACCTCTCCAATTGCCTTATCCAGAATTAGTTTTTTAACCTCCTGAAAAGTCCCTACAAATTTGTTATGGTAACCAACCTGATTGATTAGCCCTTTTTGTTTTACCAATTCCAAAAGCGGCAAACCTTCTTTGGCATTTAAAACAAAAGGTTTTTCTGCAAAAACATGAATGCCCTGTTCTAATAAATCTTTTATAATTGGCGCATGGAACTTTGTTGGTACAGCAACAAATACTGCATCAGGTTTAGTTTTACTAATCATTTTCTTATAATCAGAAAAACAATCGAAGCCTGAATACCTTGTTAAAACATCTGTAACAAGTTTCGAAGTATCGCAAACTCCTGTAATTTTTACATCGGGGTGGGCACCTAGAATAGACAAATGAGACAAGCCCATTTTACCCGCACCAATCAATGCTATATTTACCATATTTATTATTTCAATTCAAAATTAACTTCTTATACTGGTCAGCAATATCGTGCCATAAATAATGCTTTTGGGCAAAAGCTTGTAAAGCCTGTCCCATTTTTTTTAAATCAATTTGCTTATAATCTTTTAATAGCAGGCTTAAATCAGCTGCGTCTTTAAAGTATAAAGCCAAATTTGCAGTGGTATTTTCATTGTAACCCGAAGCAAAAGCAAAAACTGGCAAAGCCAGATGCATAGCTTCCGCCAACGATGGATTTGTGCCTCCTGCAGAATGCCCGTGAATATAAAGACTACAGTTACTCCTTAAAACATCTAATTCTTCTCTTTCATAAATTGCATCAAGCAAAATCAGATTTTTGGTGCCAGCGTATTTCGCCTTTGTTTGTATTCCGTATTCAGAATTGTTCCAGTTTCCAAGTAACACAAATGGAATTTCACCTTCTACAAAAGCTTCCAGCATTAAATCAATATTATTATCGGGTTGAATCCTGCATACGGTAAAGGCATATTCTCCCTTCAAAAATGGATATTTTAAAATCCAATTCGCATCGATCGGCTGTTTTTTTGCCTGATCACCGCCATAAGCAATTAATGTGCTTTCGCGATTATAGGTTTCTTTAATATAATTTTGAATCCCAACGTTATCCGAAACAATACAACTACTGTTTGCAATTAATAGCTGCTCTGCCTTTTTGATCACTTTTTGCGCAAACGGCGACCATTTATTTCTTTTCCAGTCTAAACCGCCAATATTCAGGATCATTTTATGTCTGAACATCTTTAAAAACGGCATTACAAAACCACCACCAAAACCTAAAAAAAGAATCTTATCGTATTTAATCAGGGCTTGGGTCAGAGAAAGACTATCATACAAGATGCCTAATGAGCCGTGAGACGTAACTGGAATATATTTGAGTTTCACACCCTTATATTCGCTTAACCGACTATCCATATCTTTTGATGAACAATAGACGGTAATATCAATTTCATCAGCTAGGTATTGAACAAGATAATCTGCAAGAGTTTCAAAACCACCATAGTTATTTGGAAGCCCTCTTATACCTACAATTGCGAGTTTTATCTTTTTGGACATTGCCGCAAATATAGGTTTTTAAACCCATCTTAATAAACTTTGGCTACTTAAATTCTGTTCGTATCTTTGGCATTTACCTATAAAAAGTAATGTTAAAAGTCGGGATAGATATCAGAGATTTACGTATCGCAAAAACTGGCGTAAAAACCTATACGGAAGAACTGATTAAAGCTTTTAAAAAGCAAAATGACTCGGAAGTTAAATTTGTGTATTTAGATACTTTTATAGCTGTTTACACTGGTAAAAATAAATTTCTAAAGCTTATTGAGCATATACGGTTCACTTTTTGGAAACAACTTGTTCTTCCAATAATTGCTCGTTTAAAAGGTTGTGACATAATTTTTTGTGCTGATTTCTTTGTTCCATATTTTAAAATGGGCACTAAAACCGTGCCCGTACTGCACGATGCTTTTTTCTTTGAATATCCTGAGCATTACAATAAACTTTGGTTATTTCTTTTTCATAAATTAGGGGTTAATGCAGCAAAAAAAGCAGATGCGATTATCACTCCAACACAGTATGCGAAATTAAGAATAACAGAATTTTCTAATTTACCTGCAGAAAAAATTGAGGTTATACACGAAGGTCCAAAATCTCTCCATGCTTCGAAAGATGATGATTCAGCACTTATAAAGACTTTGACCGATCAAAAATACATTCTCCATGTTGGGGTAATGGAAAAACGAAAAAACATCATAAACCTGTTGAAGGCTTTTTTGCTTTTAATTAATATTCATCCAGCGGTTAAACTTGTATTAGTAGGTCAATTTAGCCCAAAAAAGGACATGAACGACCAAACTGCTATTCTGGAGTTTATAGATAAAAATAAGCTTAGAGAACATGTTATATTACCAGGTTACGTACCCGATAACAAACTCGTTCATTATTATAAAAATGCAACGATGTACGTTTTCCCTTCTATAAATGAAGGCTTTGGAATTCCTGTGCTAGAAGCTTTTGAACAGGGCTTGCCTGTTGCAATTGCAAACAATAGTTGTTTACCAGAAATAGCAGGAAACGCCGCCTTATCATTTGATCCTTTTAATCCTGAAGATATTTATCAGAAAATGAGATTGATTATAGAAGATGCAGATTTAAAAAATAGCCTTATTGCAAAAGGCAAAGAAAGAATTAAACAGTTTAGCTGGGAAATAACAGCAAAGCAGACCATTAATCTTTTCAAAAGGTTATAATCGAAAAAAATCCATAGTTTTGGCAGATAATGAGCAAGTTTTTGAGAAGTTTTAGTTTTATAAAGGATCGGTTTCCAGAAGATTGGAAAGGACTAGATATATTAACTACACTTTTTCGGTTATCTTTCTTTTTTATCAGAGGATGTTATCATCGCCTGTATTTCAAACATTCTAAAGGATTGGTTTTAGTAGGTAAAGGTGCTTCCATCCGCTATGCGAAATACCTTAACGTAGGCAAAGACTTTATTGTAGAGGATTATGCAGAGATAAATTGCATGGCCTATAACGGAATTGTTGCGGGCGACAGGGTAACCATCGGCAAGTTTGCAATTATCCGCCCCGTAAACGCTTATGGATCTGACATAGGTGTTGGTCTTAAAATCGGGAACAATTCAAGCATTGGTCCATATTCTTACATCGGCTGCTCGGGTTTGATAGAAATTGGCAATAACGTGATTATGTCTCCAAGGGTTAGCATTTATGCAGAAAATCATCTTTACGCAGCGCTTGATCAGCCCATTATGAAACAAGGGGTTAAACGAGAATTTGTAAGAATTGAAGATGACTGCTGGATTGCTGCAAATACGGTGATCCTGGCGGGTGTTACCATCGGAAAAGGCTCTGTAATTGCTGCTGGCAGTGTTGTTAATAAAGATGTTCCGCCATATTCAGTTGTTGCAGGCGTACCAGCAAAAGTGATTAAAAGTAGAATTAGTTAATGAATATTCTTATCTTAAATAATACCTCAGATCTTTATGGCGGCAGTAAAATCCTCTCCATTGTGGTTAAGATTCTTGCTGAAGGAGAACATAAACCAATCGTTGTTTTATCAGAAAGCGGACCACTGGTGGATGAACTTGCAAAATTAGATGTCGATATCAGAATCATCCGCTTAGGAATTTTAAGACGAAAATACCTCTCTGTACCAGGAATTTTAAACCGATTAACGGTAACTAAAAACGCCTGGAAAACCCTTAATAAATTAATTGATGATAATAACATCGATTTAATTTACTCCAACACAACGGGTGTTTTTATTGGTGCATTTTTAGCTAAGAAAAGAAAAATAAAGCACATTTGGCACGTTCATGAAATTATAACCAAGCCAAAAGCATTCACTAAAACTATTGGCTATTTATTAGGAAAATATAGCGATAACATTATCGTGGTGTCTGATGCAGTAAAAAACCATTGGGAAAAGCATGTTTTAAAGAAACCCATTACCAGAATTTATAATGGTATTGATACTACTGCATTTGAAAACACTAAAGGCGTATTAAGACAAGAATTAAACCTTAGCGAAAAAGGAATCCTGATTGCAATGATTGGGCGGGTTAACCATTGGAAGGGGCAGGATTACTTCATCGATACTGCAAAAAACATTCTTAAAGCTCATCCTGAAACAAAATTTGTAATGGCTGGTGATGCCTACACTGGTAATGAGCATTTGGTTGATAAGCTAACCAACCGAATACAAAACGAAAACCTTGCAGATGCCATTCAATATATTGGATATAGAACAGATATAGCCAACATATTAAATTCTGTTGATATTTTCGTGCTCCCATCAATACTTCCCGATCCTTTTCCGACGGTTATTTTAGAAGCCATGGCTAGTGCAACGGCTGTTGTTGCCACCAATCATGGTGGTGCCGTTGAAATGGTAATGGAAAACAAAACAGGGCTTTTAATTCCATTCGATAATGCACAAATTGCAGCCGATAAAATTTCTGATTTAATCGCTCAGCCAGCGAAAATTGCTGAAATGGGTATCGAGGGACGCAAAAGGATTAACAATTTATATTCTTTAGAGGCATATCAGAAATCAATCCTTGAAATTTTTCAGCAAACTTTAGATGTCTAATCGCATCAAATTCAAGGTTGTGCAAGCCTTTTAAAATCAGTACCTACGAATAAATCTAGCATTTAGTTATTTAGCTTATATTTGTAACGATTAAAAATATTAATTATACATTCATGCGTTTTAAATTTATTCTTTGTGCTCTTTTTATTTGCCTCTTATTTCCTTTGGCTAAAGTATCAGCACAAATTTCCACAGATAATTTAAGTAAGGTTAAAGTTGATCAACTCTCTGATGCCCAGATCCTGGAAATATCAAGAAGGTTTGAATCATCTGGCATGTCTGAAGCAGATGCGATAAAATTACTTACCGCAAAAGGAATGGATCCTGCAGAAGTGGATAAGTATAAAGAAAGATTGGCCCAGGTTCAAGCTGGTGGAAAAACAGCAAAAACTACAAATGATGCCACACAACCTAAAAAAGTTGAAAGCAATAAAAACCGAGATACTACCCGATTCAGCGAAGCGAATCCGATAAAAAAACGCAGCCCGATTTATGGCTATGAATTCTTTAGCAATCCAAATTTAAAATTCGAACCTAATATAAGAATTGCGACTCCCAGAGGTTATATTTTGGGTGCTGATGATGAACTTACCATTACCTTAACTGGCCTAAATGAAAGTACTACAAATGCTAAAGTAACGCCTGATGGGAATGTTAAGATTCCTTACGCTGGTTTAATTTATGTAAATGGAATGAGCATTGAGCAGGCAACTGCTCAAATCAGATCAAAAATGATTAAGGCCTACCCTGCATTAGGCTCTGGCCAAACGAAATTAAACCTTAGTTTAGGCACAGTTAGAAGCATTCGGGTAACTATTATAGGAGAAGTAGTTCAACCTGGTAGTTATACTGTTTCTTCATTATCTACACTATTTAATGCATTATATCAAAGTGGAGGCCCTACAGAACGAGGTTCTTTAAGAAAAATTGAGGTAATAAGAGGAAATCGGGTAATCAAAATTGTCGATTTATACAACTTCCTTCAAAAAGGTATTTCATCAGATAACATTAGCTTGCAAGATCAGGATGTAATTAGAATTCCTGTTTACACTAAACGGGTTGTAATAGATGGCGCAGTCAAAAGACCCGCTTATTATGAATTAAAAGAAGCTGAAACACTTACCGATTTAATTAATTATACTGGCGGCTTTAGCGATTTAGCTTATAAAGGAATTGCAAAGGTTAGTCAGGTTGGCGATAAAGAGCGCAGCGTGAAAGACATTCCTGCCGATTTATTTGATCGTTTTGTGCTAAAAAATGCCGACTCAGTGCATTTCGGAGAAATTTTAGAAAGATTTGCCAACCGCGTGGTTATTGATGGTGCCGTGTACAGACCTGGTACTTTTGAATTAAGTCAGGGAATTACATTAAAGTCGTTAATTACAAAGGCTGACGGATTAAGAGACGATGCAGTAATGAGTAACGGCTACATTAAGAGAATAAAACCAGATTTAGAAAAGGAAATGGTTTCTTTTAACCTTAGTAACATTATGTCTGGCAAAGATCAGGACATCAATTTAGTTCGGGAAGACTCTGTTTTTATTTTATCTACTAAAGATTTAAGAGATCAAACTTCGATTAGTATCGGAGGTTATGTACGAGTTCCTGGTTCTTTCCAATATAGAAAAGGAATGAGCGTAGCGGATGCAGTGAGCATGGCCAAAGGTTTTACTAATGATGCGGCGAGCCATCGTCTTGAAATTTCGAGATTAATAAAAGATACTAGTGATACACTTTCAAACAGATTGGTAACCATTATAACACTTAATATTGATTCTGCGCTTAGCGCTCAAACAGGTAATTTCCTATTAGAACCGCTTGATTATATTTATGTACCGCGTTTGGTTAATTACAGGTCGTTAGGAAACATTAAAGTTAGAGGTGAAGTGCTTTTCCCTGGAGATTATGCTCAACAAAGAAGAGATGAAACTGGAATGGAATTTATTAAAAGGGCTGGTGGAATTACGGCAATGGGTTCTATCGAAAACGCACAACTTTTCCGAAATGGCTTAAGAGTTGATATCGACTTAACTGGAAAACGCAAAAGACACCAAAATGATTTAACTGTTTTAATGCCTGGAGATAGTCTTTTTATTCCAAAAAACTTACCTTTTGTTGAGGTTATTGGCTCCGTAAATAATCCGCAGTTATTGAGCTATTCCAACTCTAATTTTAAATATTACGTAGATGCAGCAGGTGGCGTTACCGAAAATGCAAGGTTAAAGGGCGCCTACATTAGATATGCAAACGGAACAAATCAACCTGTAAAAACATTCTTATTTATTAAAAATTACCCAAGAGTAACCCCTGGAAGTCAAATCGTTGTTCCAGAAAAATCGGGGAAAAATAAATTAGGATTTGCCGAGATTACGACGGTTGCTTCAGCCTTAACAGGAATTATAAGTTTAATTGCCATTTTATTTAAATAATTATGAGTTCTTCGGAAGAGAAATCAAAATACAATGATGTTGTTGAAGAAGAATATTCTTTTAAAGATATGATTCAATCGAGAAAAGAGTATGTAAGCTATTTATGGAAATTTCGATTTAAGATAATTATTGCAGGCATTTTGGGAGGCCTTTTAGGTATTCTTACGGCTTGGGTATGGCCGGTAACTTATACAGCAAAATTAAGCTTTATTGTAGAAGATAGTAAAGGTGGCGGTGGCTCTTTACTTTCTGGTTTAGCAGGACAATTTGGTTTCGACATTGGCGGATTGGCAGGTGGTACAGGAGGGATACTGGCAGGAGATAATGTTTTACAACTTTTAATCAGCCATAAAATGATTAAGCAAACCTTGCTGAGCCCTTACGATGGTGGCAAAAAAACCTTAGCAGACCTATATGCACAAACGAATAAATTAAACGACAAATGGGCTAAACTTCCTGGTGCTAAAGGTGCTTTCCAGTTCCCAGAAGACTCTAAGAATTATACACGTTTACAAGACAGTCTTTTGCAGGTCATGATTATCCAGATTGCCGAAAAAAACATTTCTGTAAGCAAACCTGATAAAAAGTTAGGCTTTTTCGCCCTAGAAGCAACTATGAAAAATGAGGAGCTGGCAAGCGTTTTCTGTACGCGATTAATTGATCAGGCAAGCGATTTCTATATCAAAACAAAAACAAAACGCCTTCGTACAAATGTCGATCGCTTACAGGCTCGTGCAGATAGCATTGGCAAATTATTAAATAAAAAAACCTACAGTACAGCCAGTGCAAATGCAGTGCTTTTAGATTTAAACCCAGCTTATGCAACAGCAAATGTTGCCCCAGAAGTGCAGGAACGAGATAAAAGAGTGTTACAAACCATTTATTCGGAAATCATTAAAAATCTTGAAGTAAGCAGAACCATGTTAATGCAGGAAACACCTACTTTTCAGATCATAGATACTCCAGATTTGCCTTTGAAGAAAAATAGAATGAAGTATGCTTCAGGCGCACTAACCGGGGGGATTTTAGCAGGTTTTGCTTTATGTCTTTTGCTTTTAATGTTGAAAAAGCCAGAACTTAATACTAAGCCTTCATAGCCCTTCTAAAGGCAAGTTTTTTATGTAGGTAAGATTTGTTTTCCAATTTTAAAAAAGATTCGAAGATTACCTTTTTATCTGGAGTCAGATCAGCAACGAAATGATTATAAAATTTTCTGACAAAAATAAATTGCTCAGAAAACAGATCGCTCTTCCCCTTGAGAGATAATTTAATTTCGTTTAAAACCCGAGTTACCCTGCTGTGCTTTTTATAATCCTCAGAAAAAGTAACATTTGTTTCATGCTGTCTGTACTTTAAAACAGGTTCTGCTAATACTAATGCCTTTCCAAAAGTGTAGGCAACTAAAGTAAGCCATGCATCATGCATTAAGCAATCGTTTGGTATGGCAGAAATATACTTAGCTAATTCTGGGTTAACCAACATGGTACAACCACCTGCTGGGTTTCCAAAAAGAATTGTAGGCAGCTTATGCTCGTATTGATTAAAACCTAATATGCTCCACAAAGATTCCGAAATCACCTCATCTTTCGAGTTAATCACGATAGGGTCGGAATAGACTAAACAAGGAAGCTTTTCGGTTTCAATCGATTTTAAAGCCTTTAAACACAATAGAAGTTTCTCGCTAAGCCAAATATCATCCTGATCCGAAAAAGCCAGGTAGTTAGCTGAATTTGCCTTTGAAGCAGCATATTTAAAATTACTGATCACCCCACGGGCATTTTTATTTTGATATACGTCTAAGTCCTTATGTTTATTTAAAATATCTTGAGTACCGTCGGTTGAATGGTCATCTGATACAATTAATTCACTTGCAGCATAACTTTGCTTCAATATAGAATCCAATTGTTTCTCCAGATATTTTGCCCCATTGTAAGTGGCCATTACTACAGATATTTTTTCTTCCATGTTACTTTGCAGCAAAGTTCTGAAATTTTAAAAATAACTGATCAGATATTTTAATCAAAAACTGATTTTTAAAGAAAAATCGCTGAAATAATAAATAAATAAGTGCACATGATATGCCAGATAGGAACAGAACCAATACAGGGCTTTGAAAGAAATATCGAGCTAAATACACAATGGGAATAAAAAGGATACAAGATAGAGCAGCTTTTAATAAAAGATACCAATTAATGTGGATTTCAAAATGTTTATTAACATAGTAATAAAATAAGCCAGTTACAACAAATTCCGAGACGATATTCGCTGTTGCAGAACCTACTGAACCGAAAAAAGGGATCAGACTAAAGTTTAAGACCAAACTACTCACAACACCTGCAAACGTGGCGTAAAACATTTGTTTATTAAGGCCTGATGGCACTAAGATCTGAAGGGAAAAAAAATGGCCTAATCCTATAAATAGCGGTAATATGGCAACCACTTGCATGGTTGGTATAGCAGCCAAAAACTCGTTACCAGAAAGCACAAGAATAAATTCTCTTGCTAGGGAAAAAGTACCGATCGCAATTGGTATTGCTAAAAAGATAATAAACTGAAAAGATTCAGCTAAAAGCCGATCAACTTCCGCCTTATTTTTATTATGCATATTCAGTGTTAAGGATGGAATGATACTCACCCCTAAGGAAATAATGAAAGGGATGGAGAACTTAACCAGTTTAACCGCTGCAAAATATAAGCCTACAGTTTTATCATTCGTTAAAAAACCAAGCAAAAGGGTATCCCAAATCGCATACATATTAATGGCGATATTCGAACCCAACACAAATAATACTGGCCTTAAATGTTTTTTAATTTTAATCCCTTTTAATCTTAATCTAGTATGTTTTCTGATTAAAATTAAACTGATAATATTATTCCCGACCAAAGAGAAGATCAGTATGCATAAATAGTTTAAAAAGTCTGACGACGATTTTACAAATACGAATAGTAGTACAACAGAAATAAGTTTTATGAATACAGAACGAAGCGCAATTAGTTTAAATTTCGCCAACCCCGAATAAAACCAATCGACGGATGTAAAGCCCAAAAGCACAATTAAACCTGCAGTTGTATATAAAGGTAAGTGTGGCTTAAAAAACGGAACTGTAGTAATTATTAGGAAATAAACCACTGAAAAAATCAGTCCTGTAATTCCATGAATTAGAATTAATTCGGAGAATGTTTTTGAGCGTTTAGCATTGCTGTTTGATTTTGCAATTGCAGAAATTCCATACACAGGAATGCCCAACGCTGCAATTAGTGCAAAGCTCTCCGCAAAAAAAATAGCATGTTGCACCTTTCCAATCCCATCAGGCCCTATAATATGCGAAGCATAGGGGAATGTTATTATGGGAAAAAGAATGTTTACAACGGATAAAAGTAAATTATAAAAATAATTCCGATTCATTAAAAACGATAACTTACACCCAGTTCACCATGAAAGTTGAATACATCATTATGTGGAATGTAAAATTTGCCTGGCTCAAAATCTTTTAACACCCATTGATAATTTAAAGACTGAATGCCCTGTAATTTAACGTTAAATAAGAGGTTTTTGTAATTCCAGGTTCCCTTTGCGCCAAAGGCCAAATCAACCCATCTTCTACTTTGGCCATTTAGAGTTATAAAACCTGCATTTTTGGCGAAATCCATATTATGCTCATATCTATCAAAAGTGAATCCAATTTGCTTTAAACCTTTAACCCAACTTACATCAAGAGATTGCAAATTTCCACCAGAACCGATCCCTGCCCCTAATACTTCACCCATATTTGTGTAACCCTCCAAGATTGGATTATGGTAATAATAACTTCCTGCTTCCCTGGTTAAATAATCAACTGTTTGAGATAACTGCGTAACTTCTGCATTTACTCTAATAAATTCATCCTTTCTGGTTAAGCTCACCATTTTTGTTAGGCCAAGCAAGTATGCCCTGGAATGTTCAGGTGAACCTAAGAAATCACGCAAATTGTAAGAATTATCATTTAAGCCGTATTCAAAGTAAACTTCTGCTTTAGCTTTCTGAAATAACCAACGGGTATAAAAAGAAGTACGCTGATCGCGGTTTGTTGTTTCTCCCAAACCCGTATTAATGTTAACCTTTTGATAAGGTAAAAATAGAGGAAAATAATCGGAGAACGAATTTAACTCATTATGATAGGTGAGGAATGACCTGGTAAAACCTACAAAAAGACCAGGAACCCATTTTGGCTGATAACTAATATTTAGCGCCGATAAATAACGCCAATCATCGCCTTTATCTGTAAACAAATCAGCACCTGTAGAGCTGGTCGTTCGAGCCAATGGACTTAACTTTGAACCTTCCAGTTTACCGCCTATAACCTGCGCTTCAAATGAGCCAATATAGGTACGGATAGGCCTTATTGTATTTAATGTTAAGTGTTTGAAACCAGCCGCATTATTACTCATCATAATGGAGTTTTGCATCCCTGGTCCCCACCATAAATTTTCATTAGACAGTCCAAAAGATACCGGTCCAAAAGTTAAACGTATGCTACTTTGCCCCCATGAAATTTTACTATAAGCTGCAGTTCCAAATCCTTCTGGTGCATCAATATAATTGTAGTCACCATAGTAGGCAATCAAGTCAGCATCAGATCTTCCATCACCAAAGCTTTTAAAACTATCATTAGCAGCATAAACATATTCAGGTCTTAACTGAATGCTAAGCGGGCCAAATTTCGCAAAAAAACCTGCACTTAACATGGTCTGGTAACCTTTTGCAGGAATCATTCCGCCATCATTCCATCCATAAGGGTGGTGACTGTTAAACTGTTGTTGCCAGGTTACTGGTAATAATCCAAATTCCCCTAATCCTTTAGCAAAATAGATCGGTTTAACATTCGTCCACTTTTGATTATTATCAATAGAATCTGGATTAAATACATCATTTACACCAGATAAAGTCAACGGTCTTTGTGTAAATGAAATAGAAGAATCCAGCTTTCCAATTAATTGTAACCTTCTGTAATAATCTTCCAGGCCAGCAGTTCCAACAGGCAAAGTTTGGGCAGATAAACGAAAAGCGCAACTAGCAAATAAAATACTAAAAACTATAAATATCTTTCTCATGCTAAAATCTGTAAGTTAATCCCATTTGAAACTGAACATTAAATGCGTCACGACCATTTACCCAGTACGTGTTAGCAGTTGGTTCCTGGAATAGATACCATTGATAATTTAATGATTTAATCCCTTGAAGCTTAGCATTAAAAATAAAGTTTTTATAATTCCATTCCCCACTAACCGCTGCGCTGATGTCGGTCCAATGCCGTCTAGGATCCCGGCTATCCACATAGGAATAATAATAAAAATCATCATTATGAAGAAAACGCTCAAACTGAATCCCTAAACGTTTTAATCCTTTCACCCAGCTAATATCTAATGATTGAAGGTTAGAACCAGGCCCAATGCCTGCACCTAATGACTCCCCCCTGTTGGTATAACCATGACGAATACTTTCACTCGTATACCAGCCAGATGCCGTTTTAATTTTATCAACTGAGGTTTCAGCCATTTGCGTAACCTCTAAATTGACCATAATACCTTCATCCAGGCTTTTGTTAATTGGTAATAATTTCCGCAGGCCAAAGATATATGCCCTTGAAACATTTGGCTCTAATGCACGATCTCTTAAAGATCCTGAATAATTATTTCTGCCTAATTCAAAGTAAACCTCGGCTTGTTCTTCAGTCCACAGCCACCTAAAGAACAATGAACTTCTCTGATCTCTCTTATTGATGGGCTCATCTGCTGTAGCTTTTTTTATGGTAGAAAAAATTGGCAAATAATCAGTTAAACCACTAAGGTCTTTACTATACATTTGTGAACTTCTGGTAAAACCTAAAAATAATCCTGGAACCCATTTTGGCTGCCAGGTCAAAACCATGCCAGATAAGTAACGCCAGTCGTTTGGTTTTGGCTGGTAAAGCGCTGAGCCTAAATATTCTATATTAGGTTCCAAAGGTCCATATCCTGATCCTTCCAGTCGTCCCGCAATTACCTGCCCTTCGAAACTACCGATTGCGGTTTTTATGGGCTTTCTGGTATTTAATGTTATATGCTTAAATCCTGGTGCCGTATTACTCATTAACAAAGAGTTTCTCATGCCTGGACCCCACCACAAATTTTCTGTAGACAAGCCCAAAGACATGGCTTTATAGTTCAAACGAATACTACTTTGGCCCCAATAGATCTTCGAATATTCTCCACTTCCAAATCTGGCGGGCAGATCAATCTTGTTATAAAAATCGTAATACCTGGCTTTGATGATATCGTAATGATCTTTATCAAAAGTTTCGAAACTGGAGTTTGCGGCCAATACAATTTCAGGACGCAATTGAACACTTAAAATACCATATTCTGCATATACACCACCACTTAACATAGCTTGTAAGCCTTTAGCAGGAATCATGGCCCCATCATTCCATCCATAAGGATGATGTGAATTTATTTGCGTTTGAAAACTCAGTGGTAAAAAACTCCCCTTTAGCTTTCCATCTTTAGATTGAAAATAAGCTTGCGTTTGTAAAATATTATGGCGTTGTTCACTGGAATCTGGATAAAAACCATCTTTTACCCCTTTTATTAATCTCGGATTAATAGGTCTAACCGTAAATGAAATCGTAGAATCCAATTGGCCTGCTAATTGGCTCCTTCTGTAATAATCTTCTAAGGAAATGGTTCCGACAGGCAAGCTTTGCCCGCGGCTTTCGCTGGCAAATAATATGAAAATTCCTAAAACGCTTATATAATTTCTTAACCTCACAATGCAATTACTTTTACTTTTAAATTATCTACAGACCAGCTCTCGTCACATTTGGGATCAGCTGTATTGGTTTGCACCAATTCATCCAGACACTCAATTACTATTGAGGAATTCGAATGGTTGATGGTTTTAGAAATCTTATATTGTGCTGTTCCACCAATTTGGTTGGCATTTAAGCACACACCAGGCAAATTTTTGTTAAATGCACCAGTTTTAGGGTTATTATTATTGTTCGGATAATTTGCAGGATAAGATTGCGGATCGCAGAAGGTTGATGTGCCACAATCAGAGTTTGAGAAAGTGGTATTAATAAACTCACTTCCATCTATAACAAATTTCCAGATATCGGGTCCGTTTCGCCCGCTATCGCCAGTTTTATTTCCATCCCAACTATCATGGATAAATAAATCAAAACTAACCTCAACCAATGCATGTTTTGGCAAGCCATCAAGAGCAAGTTTAAAAGAACCCTTGTTGTATCGTCCTAAAACCTTTGAACCATTATATTGTTCGATAACACCACCACTGATGTGCGTTAAATCATTCGATTCAAAGTTATTATTGTAAACTACGGTTTCACTTGGTGAATCTGTTTTGCAAGACAGCAATAACGAGATAGCGAATAAATAAAGTATATTTCTGATCATTTAAAGATTATGATTGTTGATCCAATTCTTCAAAAACAGAGTTTTTGCTTTTAAATTCAGGAACCAATTTTTTCATATTGATTACGACCTGTCTGTCGTTATTTGATTTAGCGGAAAGAATAAGTGCTGTGATTTCTTCTCCGATTTCGTTGAAAACGTACTCGCGAACTTTTCCAATCATAATTTTTTGATGGTGAGTGGGCATTGTATTCTCGTTATCATTTAGCAATTCTTCGTATAATTTCTCTCCTGGACGTAAACCTGAATACTCGATTTTAACATCAACGTTTGGTTCTAATCCCGCTAAACGAATCATTTTCTTGGCGAGTTCAACAATTTTAACAGATTTACCCATATCGAAAATGAAGATTTCGCCACCTTTACCCATACAACCAGCCTCCAAAACCAATCGGCAAGCTTCTGGAATTGTCATGAAATACCGGGTAATTTCAGGATGGGTAACCGTTAAAGGACCACCCTTTTCAATTTGCTGTTTAAAGCGGGGTATTACAGAACCATTCGAGCCTAACACATTGCCAAAACGGGTAGTTATAAATTTAGTGATGGGTTTAATTTCCAATTCGTTAATATAGCTCAAGCCATTGCTGAAAATAAATTTATCCTGACTTAAAGAATTGTTTAACGACTGTACATAAATTTCTGCAATACGTTTTGAAGCGCCCATCACATTCGTCGGATTTACCGCTTTATCTGTCGAAATCATTACAAACTTCTGTACACCGTATTTTACGGATTTATCTGCAATGGTTTTCGTTCCTAAAACATTAGCCTTTATCGCTTCGGCAGGATTATCCTCCATCAACGGCACATGTTTATAGGCCGCAGCGTGATATACATAATGCGGTTTATAGGTACTAAATAAAACATCCATCCGTTGTTCATCCCGAACATCACCTATAAAAGCATGAAAGTTTTTATTTTTATTATTCTCTTCTAACTCAAGGTATAATTCGTGTAAAGCTGATTCGGCCTGGTCGCAAAGGATAATTAACCCAACATCAAATTTAGATAATTGACGAACGATTTCACTGCCAATAGAACCTGCAGCTCCAGTAATCAAAATACGTTTCCGATCCAGCATTTTCCCAATGCCTTCAATGTCAATATCAATTGATTTACGGTTTAGTAAATCTTCAATATTTAATTTCTGAATTTGAGCAGGTTGAAGTTTACCGTTCGTCCAAACATCAGGCGGGGGAATATTTAAAATTTTTATATCATTCTCTAAACACAAATCAATAATCTGGTCTTTTCGCTCATCAGGGATGGTATATGAAGCAAAGATGATTTCATCCAATTCATGTTCTTCAATTAATTGTTCTAGTTTTTTTGCATCTAATATTTTAACCCCATCAATCGTTTTACCCACTTTACGCTCGTCATCATCCACAAAAGCTACAATGGTTTTATTAACGCTTCCATCATGATCAAAAGTTCTTTTTGTAGCTAACCCCGCTTCTCCAGCGCCGTAAATGATTACTTTCCTTTTATCCAGTTTTAAATTTTTAATGTAAAGAAAAAAGTATTTGATTAAAACCCGGTAAGTAATTAACAAAAGAAAGCTTGCTAAACCATTGGTGATAAGGATTGTATGAGGAACTAATGATTCTTTAAAAAATGTGATGGAAATCAGATTCAGGATAAAAAAAGTACCATTACTGATAATTACAGAAAATAATATTCTGAACGAATCTTGTGCACTAGTGTATCGGATTATACCCGCATAGGTTTTAATATTCAGAAAAACTGCTATGTTAATTATCCCTAGAATCAATATATTCCTGGCAAGCTCAGGAATGTTAACCGCAGTTAAATCAAGGTTATGCCTTAAACTATAGGCAAATACCATTGAAAAAGTACAGATGATGATGTCCAGCAGGAATATAATCCAGCGGGGAACAATATTAATTTGTGTAAACAAGATTCAATAGGCTTTATTTCATGTAAAGGTAAATATAATATTTTTACTGCTAAATTTTATATTTCTATACATCCTCATACTACACTCAATTAAGATGCCATGATTAAAACAAGTACGCTGAAACTGAACGTTACTGTCACCCTGTGCGGTGTCAAAGGGCAACCTTTCAGACTGAAGACCAACAAAACCTATTTCTTGCCTCAAAGTGGAGTGAGGAAATACAATGTAGGCTTAACTGTCACTCTGAGCGAAGGCGAAGGGCAAATCTTCCTGACCAAAAAATATCAAAAACTATACCTTGAGCTTACGCTAAGTTGAGTGAAGAAATGACAGCGTGTACTTAACTGTCACCCTGAGCGAAGTAATTATCATCCTTGAGCGGCTTCAACCTGTCATCCTGAGCGGAGTCGAAGGATTATGCCCCAATTAATCTCTTTTTCCCCTCCATGGAGAATCGAACAAATAAGAATAATAACCCAAAAGATAACACTAAGCCTATTGCCAACACGTAAGAATCCTTTACAAGTAAAAGGATTAAAGCATTTACCACCAGCTGCACGAAAAAATACAATCCAGAAACAACCAAATGAGACCATTTTTTTTCATTAGCCAAATATTGGTAAAAATGGCTCCGATGGGCTTTAAATATATTTTCTTTACGAAAAACCCTAAAAATTATTGTGATAACAGCGTCCAATCCATAAATCAATAAAAGCAAAATGTAGTTAAAATTTTCAGTTTTTAGAATCAATTGCCCAACCAAAAAAACTATAATGAAGGCAATACTTACACTCCCCACATCACCAGCAAAACACTTAGCTTTTTTACGGAAATTGAAAAAATTAAACACGATTAACGATAAACCGATTATAATTAGAAAGTCTGATGATGTAAAAGAAACAACCTTTTCATTAATAAAATATAATGTTCCTATAGCCAACAAACTATAAGAACCTGTTATCCCATTAATGCCATCCATAAAATTATAAGCATTGATCGTTCCAACAACAAAAACTAATGCAACTGGAATCCAATACCAGTTTAAGTCGAAAAGACCCCATTGGTAAAACATTAGCAACACAGCAATCAGATGGATACTTAATCTTATCTTATTGTTTAACGTGAGAACATCATCAATAAAGCTAATGGCAGTAATTGCCAAAAGACCTACCATAAAGTATGGATATTGATATCCATACAAAGTGAAGTAAATTATTGCCGACAAGCAAAATATTATCCCACCACCTCTTAATGTGATAGTTTGGTGTGAACTTCTTGCATTGGGTTTATCAATTATATTAAAAGAGGCAGCGATCTTAAAATAAATCAGTTCTATTATAAAAAGGATTGATAAGATGGCTACTATTGATATTAGTTTCATTAGAATTATTAATTGGTAAAGATAATTATTTCTCCTATTTAGCTTTAGGGTTTGGAATAACTAAATATTACCGAATGATTTTGCTGTTGCAGACAAGCCGCCTTGGCTGGATACCGGCAGTTCTGTTTTTAAAGCCTTTTTTATTTTATAATTACTTACTACATAATTCTCCGTTAACTTATTTAAACGTTCGGTACTAAGGGGAAGTTTAAGTACATCTCCAATTTTAGCCAATCCGCTAATTAATTTACGAGGAATTGCCCACAGTTTAGGCCTCTTTTCAAGGGAAGCAGCTAATATTCTAACCACCTCACTAGTAGATAGTGATTCATCGTCTGCAATGTGATAAATACCTGATGGAATTTCATCTTCTATTAGCTTGGCAATAACAAAGCATAAATTCTCTATACTCAAAAAAGATCGTTTATTTTCGAAAGAGGCTAAGGGGTATGGGATTCCCCTTTTTACAAATTGATAAAGTAAATTCAAGTTCCCTTTGTTACCTGGACCATGTATCATGCATGGGCGCAAAATATAGTATGATTTACCTACAGGCAATGGCTGAACTTGAATATATTCTTCTGCCATTAATTTTGATTTGCCGTAATCAGTCTTCGGATTAGGAACTTGGTCTTCAGAAAGTATCCCATCAACGATATCGGCAGCAGCTTTTACTGAACTAATAAATATAAATTTCCTAGCATCAGATTTTAAAAAATCGTCGTATAATTTTTTGGTCAATTCAAAATTGACTTTATAATACTCCTCCGGATTTGATGCTTTCTTAATATCATGTGCCTTTCCTGCAAGGTGAATGATCGCATCTGTATTGTCAAATTTTACATCTCCAGATAAGTCTGATCGGTTTAATGCCTTCGTTCCTATACTAAGTTTATTTAAATATGGGATCAAATTCATTCCAACAAAACCTGTTGCTCCAGTAATCAAAACTTCCAACTTCATATTAAAGCATTTGTTAAACTAACATACTGATTGGCTACAACTTCTTTGCTATACAATGTTTTTACAGCTTCATACCCAACATTTCCCATTTCTTCCAACTCGGCTTTTGTCACTGATTTTAAGTAATCAACTATTATTTCAGTTTTAATATTTGAATCTTGATTTGTGATCAGCTTTGCACATTTATGTTTACTTAAAAAATTGATAATGGGGGTTCCTTCTCCTGAACATACGATCAATGATTTAGCGCAGGCCATTATGGTATAAACCTTGGAAGGAAATCCATGACCTTCCATCTCTTTCGACATAAAAATGAACTGTAAATCTGCAAATGCCAATAATTGTGGCATTAATTCTCTAGGTTGGTATGGCAAAATATGAACTTTACTCAAATTGTGGAGTTTAACCTGATCTATTAAGTACGACTTCATCACGCCTTCTCCAATGATATAAAAATCTACTTTGTCATCCTTTAATAAAATTGCAGTCTTGATTAATGGCTCCCAATCTTGTGCATGTCCTATGTTTCCTGCATACATTAATTTTAAATTATCGTTAGGTTTAAAGTCAACAATATCCAACGATAATTCAGCTTTCGAAAGGGGCTTATATAAGCTCGTGTCAACAAAATTTGGTATAATGTGAAGTTTGCTTTTGTCAATAAACCTTCCTTCTATGGTATTATAAAACACTTCATCAATAGTTGTTACTGCATCCGATTTGTTATAAACAAATCTTTCCAGCCACTTCAAAAGTTTAATAATGAACCTCGATTTTAAACCGCCCTGCTCTATCAAAAAATCAGGATAAATTTCCTGGACATTGTAGAGCACTCTAGCGCCTTTCATTTTTCCAATAATCAGATTTATTAAGCCAATAGTTAAAGGAGGTGAAGGTGATAAAATCGCTGATAAATTTTTCTGAGCTAAACCCAGAATTAAAGATACAATGTGCCAGTAAATAAAACCTAACAATCTTAAAGCGGTAGATTTGAACTTTTTCTGAGGTACGTGCAACACTTTTACACCATTAAATATACTGGTGTAATAAAGTCCAAAAGCCTTCCTTTTTAAAGGCTGTTGAGCTAAATTTTCCTTCACAACATTGTAATGAGGAGTAGTTGTTAAAACAATTACCTCATATCCAGCCTGATTAAAAGCTAGGGCAATATCATTATACAGGTAAGCTGTAGATACACCATCTGGACTAAATGCAATACTGTGTATTAAAACTTTCCTTTGATTTCTCATATACTAAATTCCTTCGCTCCAAACCACCCTTTTAATATAATCTACATAGCTGATAATAATCCTTACCACTTTTTCAGAAACATTAGGCATTGAATAATCTGCAACCCTTCTAAAATTCCTTTCTGCGCCTCTTTTCTGGTACTGCAGCTGAACAAGTCCCTGCATAATACGTTCCTTATTCATCCCAACCATCATTACCGAAGTTTCTTCCATTGCTTCAGGTCTTTCATGAGCATCTCTTAAATTTAGTGCTGGAAAGTTTAGAGTTGATGACTCTTCTGAGATTGTACCACTATCTGACAATACTGCGAAAGAGTGCATTTGTAAGGCATTGTAATCATTAAAACCCATCGGTTTTAAAAATTGAACTTCTGGCCTCATCTTTATTTTCTTGGACTCAATCATGTTTTTGGTACGTGGATGCGTACTTACAATGATTGGATACCCATATTTTTCAGCTATTAAATTCAAGCTCTCCATTAATCCTGTAAAATTCTTTTCACTGCTAATATTCTCTTCACGATGAGAAGAAACAACAAAATATTTGTGTTTTTCTAATTTCAGTTTAGCCAACACATCCGAGTTTTCTATAGATGGCATATAATGATTTAACACCTCAAACATAGGCGAACCAGTTTTAATGATTCGATCAGCAGGTAGGCCTTCTCTAAGCAAGTATTCTCTAGCAATGTCGCTATAGGTTAAATTAATATCAGAAATATGATCTACAATTTTTCTGTTGGTTTCTTCAGGAACACGTTGATCAAAACAACGATTACCAGCCTCCATGTGAAAGATAGGGATATGACGCTTTTTTGCTGGAATAGCACATAAACAACTATTAGTATCGCCCAAAACTAAAAAAGCGTCAGGTTTTTCACTTTCTAGAAGCGGATCTATTTTAATTATGATTTGTCCAACAGTTTCAGTTGCCGTTTTACCTGCAGCATTTAAAAAAAAATCAGGTTTACGAATGGATAAATCGTCAAAAAAAATCTGATTCAATTCGTAATCATAGTTTTGACCCGTATGTACAATGATGTGTTCTATCGCATCTGAACCATCTAAAGCAGCCATTACTCTGGCCAGTCTAATAATTTCTGGCCTTGTGCCGACAACGGTCATTACTTTTAATTTCTCTTTCATCAATTTATATTCTTGTTTATAATTTAAACTTCTTCAAAGTAGGTATCTGCGTCTTCTGGATCATAAAATTCATTAATCCAGAAATTGGTATACAGCTCTTCATCCCCAATATTTTTAATGTTATGCGTGTACCAAATTGGCATATCAACATATGAAGGTTTCGCACCATCAAGGTAGAAATCTAAAACCTCATCGGTACCTATCTTTCGTAATTGGATTAATGCTTTTCCTTTAATCACGGCAAATCTTTCAATTTTCCGAGTATGATAGTGATTACCTCTTGTGATACCTGGAAGTGTTGTAGAAAAAGAAATTTGCCCACCAACATTTAATCGAATAATTTCTACGAAAGCACCTCTTGCATCTTTATGTTGTACAAAGGGGACAGGATTATGATTCTTGATGTCGATATAACATCTAAAAGTATTAAACAAATTCAACTCAAATTTAGAGTCAAGCTGAGGGATAATGCCTGAGACAAAATATTGCTTCTTGTAGTTATTTAACAAATTTAGTATTGCCGAAACTTTATTTACAGATGTATGTGGAATTACAAAGAGTGGATTACCTTTTGCGGACCTAATTTCATTGATAATAACTTCAACTAACTCTCCAACATAGATAAGCTTAACTTCACCATCAACTTCTACTTTTGGTTGTTCATTATGGCTTAACTGGTGAGAGAATGTTGCAATAAATGAATTATAATAAGGATGTCCAAATGGTCCAAAGACATTTGGAATAACTAGTCCTGTAAATATTCCCCCCGCTTTATTAGCCCAATTTTCGAGTAATTCACGCCCTTCTTTTTTGCTTTTACCGTATAAATTATCTCTATTTTCCTGGGACGAAGATGAGAACAGAACATGTGCTTTACTGTTGCTATTTTCTAATGCATTAATTAGCTTTTTTACCAATCCAATATTTGTTTGATATAGGACTTCAGGATCATTGTGTCTGTTCATTGCGGCGAGGTGAACAACGACATCACATTCATTTACAAATGAACATAGTTTCTCTTCATCTGTAAAACAATCTATATTGTACGGAACTCTGTCAAATTCTTCTGGAAATAGACCGATAGTATTATATAAATGCTGGCCAACAAATCCCTCCTGACCAGTAATTCCTATTTTAATTTTCATTTATTAAACTTGAGCATTGGTAAAAAAATCAGACGGATATAAATAGTCGTCATGTTTTGCATTTTCTATCGGATAGTCACCAAATACGATCATCTCAGAGTTTTTTTCTATAGCCCTAATACTGCTGGCATATCCAGCAGGAATATATAAAACGGAAATATCGGATGATTTAAGAATGAAAGTTTGCTGTCTAGCATTCTGCGATGGTTGATCCCAATTATCTATTTCGACAAGGCTAACAATAAATGCCCCAAGCAAAACATGAAACCATCGCTGCTCAATTTTGTGACCCCTCCAGCCTCTAACTGTTTTAGTATCTTTATGTTCAATGCGATAAAACCGTTTAACTGGCTGCATGTCAAAATCGTTCATAAAGGTAATGGTACCACGTTGATCAGTATGACTTCCACCTTTTATAATATCCAAATCACTCATTAACCTGCGTATTGCACCACTGTTAAATCGCCAAACACTTCTCTTTTAATCAAGGGCAAATTGCTAAGCAGTTTCTTCATACCTTCAACACCTTGCTGTTCAGTATTATGAGAATGATAGTCTTCAATTACGGAAATTTCTTCTTCACCTTCAGAAAAATATTGAGCGTAATTTAAATCTCTATTGTCTGCAGGAATGCGATAAAACTCACCCATATCTTCAGCTTTGGTCATTTCCTCACGAGTGCAAAGTGTTTCATACAATTTTTCACCATGGCGAGTTCCAATAATTTTAATTTCATTGTCTGCCTTACATAACTCTTTCAGCGCCTGCGCTAAATCTCTTATAGTGCCTGCAGGAGCTTTATTGACGAATAAATCTCCTGGATTTGCGTGTTCAAATGCAAATAATACAAGATCTACTGCATCCTCTAACGACATTAAAAATCTGGTCATATTTGGATCCGTTATAGTAAGGGCTTGTCCAGCTTGAATTTGCTTCAAAAATAATGGAATCACTGATCCTCTTGAAGCCATAACATTTCCATACCTGGTTAAGCAGACAGTGGTTTCAGATGAATCTCTTGATGCCGCAATAGCTACCTTTTCCATTAAGGCCTTTGAAATACCCATAGCATTAATTGGATAAGCAGCTTTATCAGTACTTAGACAAATAACTTTTTTTACCTTACTTGCAATTGCTGCCGATATCACATTTTGTGTTCCAAACACGTTGGTTTTTGTAGCTTCTATTGGAAAGAACTCACAAGATGGAACTTGTTTTAATGCTGCTGCATGAAAAACATAATCTACACCATACATTGCCCTTTCTACGCTATTTATATCCCTTACATCGCCTATATAAAATTTTAGTTTATCACTTTTTAGCGAATTTCTCATGTCATCTTGCTTCTTCTCATCGCGAGAGAAAATACGGATTTCGCTGAAATGCTCAGTATGTAAGAAACGGTTCAAAACAGCCGATCCAAAAGATCCTGTTCCACCAGTTATCAGTAATGTTTTATTTTCAATTTTCATCTTTAAATTAACCTATGTGGTTTTTATGTATGAGTTCGTCTTTTTCACTTCTATTCGGATAGTTAATAAGTACAGCTTTATAAACTCCTTTAAAAACGAAAAGACTTCCAGCACCTACGCCAATTATACCATGCTTATTAATCACTTTTCCAATATCATCTAATGAGCCAGCACCTCCAAGTACGGTCATTGGTAATGATATCTTTTCTCTGACTTTATCAATTAAGTTCATATCGTAACCTTTCATTACTCCGTCCTGATCAATGGAGTTAATAATGATTTCTCCCGCTCCGAGTTTTTCAGCCTCTTCAATAAATTTAAAAGGATTAATGCCACTGCTTTTTTTTCCATTATGAGTATATACCTCATACCCACCAAGCAATTTCTTTTTCACATCTAATACGACGATTACACTTTGACTACCCACCCGATCAGCAATTTCCATTATCAATTCTGGCTTATTTATTACTGCACTACTAAGAGCAATTTTTTCTATACCTAAACCAAATATACGCTGGGCCTGCTCAACAGTTTTAACACCACCTCCATAACATAAAGGCATTCGAGATTGGTTAGCTAATTTTTCAATAAGCGCATAATCTGGCTCTTTATTTAATACCGTAGCGTCAATATCAAAAACGGCTAGCTCATCAACTTCCTTTTCATTAAAAATTTTAACAGCATTTATTGGGTCTCCAACATATTTGGCATTTTTGAAGTTAACCGTTTTAACTAGTCCATTATCATGCACTAAAAGGCTGGGAATAATTCTTGGGCGAAGCATTAAATTTTTGCGAAATTGTGAAGTAAAGTCTCACCATAGTGATGACTTTTTTCAGGGTGAAACTGAATACCGTAAATATTATTATGATTAACTGATGATGTAAAGTTAATTCCATAGTCTGACTGAGCTATGCTATCATTGATATCATTACAGTAAAAATAAAAACTATGTAGGAAATAAAAAAGAGCATTTTTTTCCAAACTTTTGAAGAGTGGATGCCCATCTATAGGATTTACATCATTCCATCCCATGTGTGGTAATTTGGTTACATATTTTATAGTAGCCTCATCGAATTTTTTCACTTCAGCATCAATCCATTTCAATCCTTCCAAATTACCTTCGTCGCTTCCATTAGCCATCATCTGCATGCCTACACATATCCCGATTACAGGTTTTTTATCCTCAAGCACTAATGCATCTAATTTCTCTCTCATTCCAGAATTATTCAACTGCGTCATTGCATAATCGAATGATCCAACACCTGGAAGAATGAGTTTTTCTGCACCTTCCAAATCTTGTTCTGTTTTGGCAATCTTGGTAGGAATGTTCAATCTCTTATACACATTCTGAAATGCATAGATATTTCCAACACCATAGTCAATTATTGTTATCATCTAAATAATCTTTTTTCCAAGCCTATCTTCATCATTACCTTAGAGCCAGCCTTGATAATATTCATTTTATTTTTATAATCTTTATAGGTTTTATTCTCACCCTCGAAGATTTTTTGCAGCTCATCTCTTGTTAAATCAAGTTTATCTGCAACATAATCAAACTCCTTCTGTAAAAAATCTTCAGAGAGTTCTGGCTTTGATATGCGACCTAAAGCTTCTTCTCTAGTCATTTGGCCAGTTAAAATAAGACTAGAAAAATGAGCTCTTCTTTTTTCAAAGCCAAATTTACGTGGCAACCAATAATCTTCGTAAAACCTCGTGAAACGAGACTCATGATGCTTGTGCTGAAAACTTTCCCAACCATATTTTTCTAATAGAAGTTTTTCTACATCTTCTTTGTTATATGGTACTAGGTTTAAAGGTTTAAAAACTTTCATACCTAATACGTAGCGATAATAAATTTTATAACTTAATATATCTACAAGTGGAAAGGTTTTTAGTGGTCTTTTACCAAATTTAGAATGAATATCCTTTACTAGCCTGGTATCGATACCTGGAAAACCGCCCCACTCTTCAGGTTCACGACAACATTCTGTAGAAAAATTACCTCCAGTTAAAACATATTTAATTTTGTTTTTTTTAGCAAATTTATACAAGCCTGAAAAAAAAGCATAATCCTGAGGCAAATCCTGATCGGCAATTTGAGACTTAAGGAAAGCTACCTGCAAATCTTTCATCTCCTGCCAGTTAATAACATCGGTGAATAAATCTAAGTTTAATCCATTAACTAGTTTCTCAATGTTTCCAACAGCTTTGTCTGTATTCCAGCCTGCATCAACATGAAAAATTAAGGGTCTTAAACCCATAATTTCTTTAGCAACATAAGCTGCATATGAACTATCAAGTCCGCCACTTAAACCAATTATACAATCGAAATCTCTCCCTTTACCATCGGCCTTAATTTTCTCAGCCTCCATCATAAGCTCCTTATAACCTCGCTCATCGGTGTGCCAATTAGGCAATATCGTATCTATGTAGTTTGTATAATAGTCACTTTCTCCTTTTTCATTAAAAATGATACCAGGATCTGAAGTATCCATTATCGTTTTAGTACATATTTGATAATTTCTTTTATTCATTTTATTTTATTTTTATAAAAAAAGTATATTTCATTTCTTAACAATCGAAAAAAACATCTTATTTTATCACGATTTAATATTCATCCATTTCCAAACAGAATCTAAACCTTCTTTAATATCAATTTTTGGCTTCCAGTGGAGATTTGTTTCAATTTTACTTATATCTAAAACATTATAAATACAATCGAAATCTCTTAAAGGTTTAGAGATCGTTTTTATAGGTGTATGTGTAATTTCTTTGATTAAATCGATAATTTCTTTAATTGTGTAACCATTTTGGCTTGCCACATTATATTTTTCAACTTTTGAACCTTCATAAATATTATTTACACAACATTCTATTGCTGTTGCAAGATCAAGAACATGAACAAAATCGCGAGTTACCATCCCGTCTCCAAATAACTCTATTGTACTGTTATTTATTACAGCATTAAACGCAAAGCCAATTATACCTTGAGGTTTTACCAAATTTTGGAAGTTTCCATATACATTTGATGGCCTCAGAATATAACTGTCAAAATTAGCTTTATCTGTAATATATTCAACATAGTTTTCTGAAACTATTTTAGACATCCCGTAAGCTGAGATTGGTTTAGCAGGACAAGTCTCAGTAAAAAATGTATTATTTACTGAGTCACCATATATGGTTCCGCCAGATGAAATAAAAATAAAACGTTTCATTTGCATTGCATCCCTAGATAATTCCAGAAATTTAACTAATGGGCTTACATTTAAGTTAAAATCATCCACCAAACTATCCATCTTTAGGCCGGGTAATAAATTATTAACTAGCCAAATTACATTTTCATATTCCTCAAGAGCTTCAATTAATTTAGATGTATGGTTAACATCAATTAAAACTGTTTTAATGTTATCAGATTTGAATCTTTCTTTATCAATTGAACTTCTTCCAATAACAAGAACATTATAGTTTTTTTCAGCAAAAAAATTAGCCAAATTTGTTCCAATAAAACCACTTCCACCAATTAGAGCAATTGACTTTTTCATATTTAAAAATATTATCTAAATGTTTTAAAAACTTCCTTTACTTTTTCCTGATAAATTGAAGTTTTATATTTTTCATTCGCTTCCTCTCTATTATTAAATGCTATATTAATTAATTCATCTTTACAACTAACAACTTCTTCAATAGCTTTTTTCAACGAAGGAATCGATTTCTTTTCCACCCCAAAACCATTGGTTCGATCAGAAAAAACGAAAGGAATTCCGCTGTGGTTGCTTGTTATAACTACACATCCAGTGGCATATGCTTCCAAAATACTGATTGGCTGCCCTTCAAAAGGGTAATAAGTTGGCAAACAAAAAACATGGGATGTACAATACAATTTTCTTTTTTCAGCACCATCAATAAACTTACCTAAATAATTTAATCCTTTGTGTGGCGCTATTTTAGTAAGAAATTCCTTTTCACTTTGTAAAGATTCAAAACCACCTACAAAATTGATAAATACTTTTGCTTTGAATCTTGCATCTAGGGCAATGTAGGCACTTGCCAATTCATCGTATCCTTTTCCAGGTATTAAATTGCTCAGGTATAAAATCTGAACAGGATCCGTAGTCTCAAATTTTTTAGTAATTTCTCTATCGCTAACAAATAAAAAATCATCTGCAAAATTGGGGATAATATGCACTTTCTCTTTTGAAATTACTTTACTAAAAGTAATAAAATTGATTTCTCCCTCGACAATGACTCCTCCAATTCTAGAAATAATTTGCCGATTTAAATAACTAAATAACCCTTTTCCTTGCAGTATTTCAGTCATACCTGCGCCACCCAGCATATGAATTATTATTTTTTTTCGACTCGAATAACAAATCAAATAAATTAATAAATCTCTTAAATTTCCAGCGAATGATTCGGCAATAGAAAAGTAGATGAGATCATTATTTTTTCTATTTTTCCAAACATTTTTTGCAGCTTTAAAAATTTCAAAAAATCTTCCTGCCGAATTAAATCCATTTTTTAAACTTTGTTTACTAAGATTAACGATTGCTACATCATCATTCTCCGCAAGACTATCCAAAACCATTTTAGAAGCTTTCGATTGACCATTAACGGGTTGAGGAAGTGGAGCGATAAATAAGACTTTCATTGTAAAAATTACTGTTTTATATTTTTAATATTCTTCTCTACTATTTAACTGAACAGAACTTTTACCCAAGTATCAAATGATAAATCTTCCATATCTTCTAAATTAATGTCACCTGCATAAATGGGCATCTCTATTCTTTCTAAATCTAAAGTCTGTACCCAACTTGGAGAAAAAATGGGATTATCTAAAATGGACAAATTAGTGGTGAATATTTTTTTCCTAGCTCCATAAGTTTCAATAACTCTCATAGATAATCCCGTTTGATTAGCATGATTAAAATCAACAACAATTGCCGAATTTTCCAAAAACTCAAGGTATTGATTTCTAGGTAAAGATTTAAAAGACAATAAATTTTTATCTAAAGGAATACGTTTTAAGTATTTATACTTAATATATGTTTTATAGGGAATATAACAATATGATTTTAATTTAAAGTTATTCTTATCACAAAAATCGGTAAAAGATAGAATAGCTTGGTATCTACTTAAGGTAAAAGCAGATAAACAAAAGAAAGTATATTTTACGGGGGCATCGTCCTTTTTATTAATTTTATCTATATCTTCCGTATAAAACAATTGCAAAAACCGAAGTTTTTCCTGCTCTTTATAGTCTTTATAATCAAACGTGTATACTTTATCAAAATAATCTATTAAATGATAATATGGATCGTTTTTATTAGAATCCCATTGGTACATAATACATTCAATATTTGGATTCTTTGCCTTTATTTTTTTTATAAAAAAGTTTGGAAACTTGTAGCCCCTAATTAATAAAAAATGGGTATAGTCCTTATCTTTTATCAATAACCATAAATAATAATAATAAATTTTTTGATTTAGAACGATTAAGTATGGCCATACTGTATTTAATATTGCGATAAAAAAAGCTCCTCTCATCTCAGGGTGAAAAGTAACATTTGCTCCTAAATCCTGAATCTTTTTTTTAATTAGAGTATGATAATCGTAAAATGCTGGGCCTATAAATAATACTTTTTTACCTTCTAAATTTACATCCATCTATTTACTATTTAAACAATCCTTTTTGCTTCATTTCGGCTATCGAATCTTCATATTTACTTTCCTTAATTTCCTGAGTCAAAACCCATTCTGTAAATTTTCTAATTCCTTTTTCAAAGTTATATTTTGGTGTAAACCCTAACAATGATTTAATTTTAGTAAGATCTGCATAATTGTGACGAATATCGCCCAACCGATAATTACCAGTAATATTTACTTTTGTATCACTATTATAATTTTTTATTAATTCATTTGCAACAGTTATTACATCAGTAGCTTCACCTGTTCCTACATTAAATACTTCTTCATTAGCGTCTTCTTTCTCTAAACCAAGAATTGTGGCTGAAACAACATCTTCTATAAAAACAAAATCTCTCGATTCTTTGCCATCTTCGAAAATGTTGATATCCTTCCCATTTTTAATTAGAGTTGAAAATATTGATAAAATTCCTGTATAAGGATTTGATAAGGATTGCCCAGGGCCGTATACATTTTGATACCTAAAAGCAACTGGAGCAATACCAATGGTAGGACAAACCGTCATAACCATTTGTTCTTGATTTTGCTTTGTAATACCATATACTGATGAAGGATGAATTTTTGATTCCTCATCGGTTGCTACCAATTTCAATGGTTGTTCCAATGTTTTGTATTTAACCTCAAAGTCTTTGGCTTGCATGTAATGGTCAATTCTATGTTTTGGATATACTGCAGCCTTAAGTTCATCTGACCAATACTTACCCTCACCATAAATCGATCTCGAAGATGCAACGATAATTTTCTTTACTGAATGTGGATTATTTGCTAATAAATCTAACATTATAGCTGTACCACCAATGTTTATATTTGTATATTTTTCTATTTCATACATTGATTGTCCAGTACCCGTTTCTGCTGCCAAATGGATTATAGCATGCTGATTTTCTAGGGCTTTTTTCCAATCTTCAACATTAGTAACACAACCTTTAATAAACTTTACTTTATTCTTAATAGTAGAAAACAAAAAAGAGTTTTCTTCAGCATTATCTCCATGAATTTGAACAGATAAATTATCTAAAACAGTAACATTATAACCTTTTTCAATTAATTTAAGAGCCAAATTTGAGCCTATAAAACCTGCCCCACCTGTTATTAATACGTTTTTCATTTTTTATATTTAGTATTCAAGTCAAAATAAATTTATTAGTTTTTTTTTATCCACTCTTTTCTGTCAAAACAATACTCTTTAATTATTTTCGCTGGTGCACCAACGGCTACACAATAATCAGGAATATCTTTTGTTACAACCGAGTTGGCCCCAATTACACAATTTTTGCCAATTTTTGCACCTATCACACATACATTTTCTCCGAGCCAGGTTCCATCTCCAATTTCTACAGCACCAATTTGTTTTATAGGTTGCTTTAAAATGGGCATAGTGATATCCTCATACCCATGCAAATTATCTGAAATGTAAACCTTATCTGCGGTTAAAACATTTCTACCAAGGATAATAGATCTAGTGGCATAAATATGGTTAAAGTTACCAATGCAAGTACCATCTCCAATAATTAATTCACATTGTTCCGATCCAGTATGTGCAACTGCTGCCAGCCAAACCTTATTATCTATACAAACACTATTCCCAATACTTATATTCTTTAAGCCATTTATGTTTAAAGGAAAAAGTATGCTCGAATTAACTCCGAACTTTTTGAATTTAGTTTTATAGAAAAATCTAAAAAATCTAATAAACAAGGAATTTTTTACTCTTAAATAAAAAATCATATTAAACAGTTTTTTTTATTGAGATTTTAAGATACAGCAATATTGGTATCGAAAGCAATAGTGGTATTACAATACCACCAACAGCAGAATAAAATATTGCAAGAATTGGGATCTGAACTAGTAAAACGATCAGAAATAAATTTAACAAAGGCATTTGATTATTCTTTGGCTTAAGCCTAACTACGATAAAAGCATATATAGAACAAAAGAGTATGGTAAGAATATATCCCATATCGTAAATAGAGTAAGCAACAAAGCCATTAAAGCTGTACCAATGTAATGGCCACAGTTGCTGTCTCAAAGAATAATAATAGGCTGGATCATAACTGATTATTCCGTATTGCCCTAAAAGAGTTAACAAAGGTTGCAACGAAAGCTGTCCATTAAAATTTTTAAATTCGTAAGTATTTAAAACATACATATTATTATAATACCACTGCGAAAGATAATCAAAATAACTATATAGAACTGGATCTTGAATAAATGAATTAGCTGGGATAGTATCCGCATACAAATTATCCTCAGTAAACCTTTTTAGACTAACGTTAACAAAATATAGTAGTATAAAAACAAACGATACCACCATTGTCTTTTTTATAATTTTTTTTATTCTACTCTCTAGTGTCCCATATAAAATAATTAGAAATGAGATGTAAATCAGTGCATAATGCACAAATGCAGATCTAGAAAAATAAGTTAATCCAAATAAAATTATATTTAAAGAAAGTAAAAAGCACCAAAAAGATAATTTGTAGTTCTTCTTAGCTAAATAGTAAAAATGTAACGGAATTAAAAAATAACTAAACCCATAGAGATAGGCCGATAAAATAATTGCCCTAACATCAAAAGGAAGACTGTAGTAAAATTCATCTGAAACACCCTCTGCATACTTAAATTTATTAATATCGTCTACAAATAAAAAAACAAACGTTGAAGTAACTATAAATGTTATGAAAGGAAATATTGAAATAATTAAAAGAAATTTTGTAAGCTTTTTTAATTTCGCTTCGTTCGCAAAAGTAATTTCCTTAATATTTTTAAAGCCTTGCCAAGGAACAATAACTAAAGTTAAAACGACGATTGTTAATAGAAGATTAAAAAATTTAAAAAAAGTATCTATAGGAAAATCCTGACCGATAAATACAATTCCCAATAAAGAAACTACTTGCAGTAAAATAAAAAAGGTTACAACCGATTTCGACTTCAAATAAACAATAAATAATAAAATAAAATAAATTAATATCATAGAATTTAAAAGAATTACGAGAGCGATAAATATAAACTCAGTATCATTTAAAAAGATTTTTTATAACTGGAATATCTGATTTTTTGTAAAAATCAAAATCGCTTTCTTTAGTATTAACTGATAAAATATTTATTAATTCTTCCGCAAAATCAAACATGTAACAGTTTTCATAATTCATCAAATGCAATTGTCGTTCATAATTAATTTTTTTATACACTGCAACTTTCTTATTTTGGTTAAGAGCTTCATAAATCACCGCAGAAACAATAAGTACAACAAGCTGGGATTTTGCTATTAAAATAGAAGTATCAACCTCGGTTGTAATAACATTTACGTTTTTATTATCTTTAAAAAAGATATTATATTCTCCTTTTAAATGATATTCGTTAGGATGTAATTTATATACAATTTTTAAGTCCGAATTTTTATTTGCCAGCTCTAGGGTTAATTTACTTAATTCTTCGCCATGAACAATTGTTGATATAATCAGAACTGAATCGTCCGATTCTACATTCGGTTTAGAGCAAAAATAATCATTCCCGAGCGGAATAACTTTTTTTGTTGGAACATTTATATTCTTACACCAATAATTTCCAAAAGTCAATACATAATCTGCAAATAATATAGGAGATGTATTTTTAATATCACTTGGGTACGAATAATCAATTTCATCTATTTCAATACCTGCATGTTGCACAAGATAAGTTTCGATTCCAAGATTTTTTGATGCCAAAATGCATGCCTTTGGATTTCCTGTACAGATAATTAATTTTTTATTTTTTAATATCTTAAATAAAGTTTTAAAAAATAAAAAATCACTCTTAAAAATTTTAACAATCGAATCGACTTCATCGTAAGTTACTAAACTTTCGCCTAAATTTTGAGTTAATGCCGCATCAATTTTAGTCCAGTATTCTAAAGGTATCGAATCGGATTTGTGAAACTTCCTAAACAAATTACTAAAGTCGTATAAATACTTATAAGCCATTTTTCTTACCAAAATCGGCTCGAAAACTAAAACTTGTCCATCAAGAGTATTTATAATAGGCATTGCAGACTTATCAAAATACTCCGCGTTGTCGTTTATATATCTTGAGGCTGTAAGTATAACATTCTTCTTGCGATTAGTTAAAACAGTAAAAACAAAAGGTACAATTTTAAAGATAAGCTTAATGTAATCAGAAATATTTCGTGTCGGAGCCTCCGAAAGTTTCGCACGATCTTTTTCTGGATAATAGTATTTCACATAAACACTGTATCTAATTATATCCCATACAGGTAAATTAATCTCTTTTCCTAAATCAAAAAGATTATTATCGGACTCCATTTTATGGAATTTATAAATTAGTTGCATGGTTTATAAAATTTACGCACGTTTTAAAATCTTATTTGAAAGCAACAAGATTTCTTTTCTTTCTCGCCAAAAAATTATTACCGCCATCAGAAGATAAAAACATCCTTTTATAATTATGCCCAAAAAAATTGAATCAATCTTCATTAAAAAATACAATAAAATATAAAAAGGCACCATTATTAGCAATGGCCTCACTAATTGCGTTATAGGTGTAGAATGAAGTTTAACAAAATAATTGTTAATAAGCCAAGCTAATAAAGTCATAATAACATAAGATAACACAAATGAGATCGCCGCTCCTAATTCTCCAAATGATTTTATAAAAAAAACATTTAAAACAACATTGCTTAATCCACTAACCAGTATTGTTATAGTCATGTATTGAGTTTTTTTCGTAAACCCAAAATTTCTTATGTATGCATAAGAGAATTGAGAAAATATATAACCAATGGTAAAAATTGGAATAAGATATAGTGCCCCAGAAAACTCCTTTTTAGCAAGGAGCAAGCCAATTTCCTTACCAAAACAGGCAACTCCAAAGGCTACTAGTATAGTTAATTTAAAAATCCTCACAAAATCTGTGTCTAACTGTTTATAGTTTTTAGAGTTCATGTATTCAAAATAGTATGGATTCCAAGCTTGGTGTGTAACTACAATGACTATATTAACAATACTACTAACGGTTAGAGCCAAATTATAAAAGCCAGCTTTACTCAAACCCTGCGAACCCCCTATAGCGATTTTACCAAATTGTTCGATTATTACTCCGCTCAAAGCATAAGGAATTAGCGGAACAGAATACAGAAAAATATACTTGATATACGACTTCTCAAATGACCATTTAAAATAGGGTCTTATTAAACGAATCCAAAAGATAACGACGCAAAATCCTGCAAATATTTGCCCTAAAATTTGCCCGTAGAATTTATCCTTTTTAAATATTAGAATAAGCACAACCGAAAAGCCAAAGCCCAAAAAAACCCTTAATACGGAAGAAATAGCTATTTCTTTGCTCCTTTTTAGAGGTCCATAAATTTGTTCAAAAGTTAATCCTACTATGTTAATAGCTGAAAGTGGAATTATTAAATAAACCACTTCCCTGTTAAGCCCGATAACTTTACCAAATTCGTTTGCAAATAAGAATAGCAAAATAGAATTGAATACAAAGAAGCCAAATGCTAAAACCGAAGAAGTTCCAACAAATCTCGTAAAATCAAGTTCATCTTTTTGATCAAAGTAATATCTGCTAATTGATCTGTCCGTACTAAATGACATAACGCTTGCTAAAAGACTCACTATACCCATAAAGATACTGACAATTCCATAATCATTGGGGCTAAGTAGCCTTGTGTATATGGGTATTGAAATAAAAGCTAAAGCACTGGTTGCAATACTTGCAATAAGATAATTACCCCCATGTTTTAAAAAGCCTGTAAAATTATTGGCCATCCTTAATTTAATTCTTCTTTCTTAATCATATTTATTATTTTCTCACTTAGCCATTTATGCCCCATTGCATTTAAATGATGATGATCACTCATTATACCTTCCATTGGAATATTATCTGCATTTAAAAAAAGGCCTTTATTTATAATCTCTTCTTTAATAATTTTATTATAACTTTTAATATTATTTGAAATACCTGGCAGCAATTTTTCGTACTCATTACTAGCTGGCAATATTCCAATAAAAATTATCTTTGATTTTGAAAATTTCTTTATGAATTCATTAATATTTTTTTTATAATTTGCTTTATTGGTATAGGTTAATCCTCTATATCTTCTCATTAGATTGATTGGCATAAAACGATTAACTATAAAACTTAATAGACGACTTGAATTAATAATTTCCTTTTCTAACCAACCCAAAGCACGTGGCGCACAATCTACTATTCCAGATTGTATAATTAGAATTTCAGGATTAGAACCTTCGTAATATTGTGCTTGATCATAAAGTGTCTTAATTGCAGCTCCTCCGATACCAAGCTGTATAATTTCGAATTCCTTATTTTGATTTAGAACATAGGGCCAAGTATCTGTTAAGCCAACTATTTCAGGTTTATTTCTGGATAAGCACAAAGAATCACCTATTATCAAAATCCTTTTTTTTAATTTGATTAATTCCATAATTATATTGATTTACAACCAATTAACAAACATTAAAGATCATTAATTAATATAAATGATTTTATTGTAACATCTTAGTATAATTGTCTTTTGCAAATCGAATATGCTCACTTAAGTCCAGTAGTGTCCCTTGCTTAGCATTAATAAAAGCCTCCACTTGTCGATACAATCCTGGTTTAAATTTCACATCTAAAGAATCATCAAATTTATGCTCAATTACAGCAATAGTTCCTTTGTCTTGGATACTAAGCCCCTCCATAGGTTTCAAATAAATCCTTCTTTTTTCTGTTAGTAATTCTATTGCCCATCTTCCTGCACTTTCCCAATTAGATAAATAACTGAATAAAACATTTTTTTCGGTAATTCCAGCACCTGTAAAATTTGTTTTTGAATGCCATTTAAGAGCACCAGCTTTAGAATAAGCTTGCCATTGTACAGGCTTTCCACCTAGGTAAAAAGCAAGATCTACAACATGTGTAGAGTTCGCAAAAAACCAGTTTTCTTTTACTCCATAAGCTTTTATTAAAGGCTCTATTTTATGAGCCCATTCAGTAAATTCAAAATGCATTGTTTGCAGCCCTCCATCTTCCTCTATTATTCGTTGTGCCTCTACCACTGACGCATAAAATCTTCTATTATACGCTACAAAAACTTTGTGCGAATAAGGCATTAACTCTTTTTCGTTTTTTATTAATTCTTCTATACTAATAGCAGCCGGCTTCTCTATCAAAACCCTTTCAGCGCCTGTTTTAAGCACCAAAAGTAAAGAATCCATTAAAGCTTCTGTTCCTGTTGCTATTATTACATTAGTTTTATCCGATAAAACAGTCTCTTCTAAATATTTTTGAAGTCCTCCTACAAAAGGTTTTATTCCTGTTTCTATTCTAAATTTCTCCGCAGATTCTTCTCCTCTGCCAACAACACTATAGGGTACATTTTGAAATTGCAATACTTTAGCATAATCAAGCGCCATTGGCCCCGTTCCCACTATTAAAACTGTATTTTTCATTATGTAATAGGTAATGTTGTAGCTTTTAATCCTGATATTTTATTGTATTTTTCAAGCATAGCCTTCAAAAATAATTCATGTGAATGCCTTGCTTCTTCAAAAGTAGGTAATGTGCAAGAATTATTCTCAAGAAGTTGTAAAGCAATATTCGTTGTCAATTCACTTTGATATTGAACCTTGAAATTAAAATTTTCCTGTGAAAATAATTTCGTCTTTCCTAACATATAAATCTGAGGGGTTCCACCTTCTTGAATTATAAATCTCTGTTCATCATTAAAAACAGACAACGTTATAGCGCTTGAGTCTCCTTTAAATGATGTTACACTAAAAAATGAGCCATTCATTAAATGGCCAGTTAAAGTGCCAGTAAACTCAATAAATCCTTTACGAGAACTCTCAATTATCTCGTCATCAATTAAACTTATATTTATATCCTGAATTTTATTTCCTGACAAATAAACAAAAAGGTCTAAAAAATGCAAGGCATTACAACCCAATCCCCAGTTACCACCAACTACTGTGTAAATATTTCGCTTATTCTCTTTAATATTTGTTTTGAGAAACTTGTAAGATTCGAACATCCTTCTGGGATGGTTTACATAAGTAATTACGTTGTTTTCTATTAACAAGTCACTAACTCTTCGATAAGCTTCCAGTTCTTGAAAAAGAATTTTTTCTAATACTAAGAAAGTAACTTTATGATTATTTAATAGTTTACTAATAATTGCCTCTCTAATATTCGCACTTGTAGCAATAATTACTAAATCAAAAGATTTAGGCAGTATTTCCCAAACCTGACTGTAAACGATTTTATGGGTATGAGCAGTTTCCTTTTCTCTTTCCTCTGAAATCCTCAATGATTCTGCAGATGGATCTAAAACATAAATTTCCATCATTTCAGTGGATTTAACTAACCCCTGAAGATGCCTACTTCCTAGTTGACCAGCACCAATTATTAAACTCTTTCTCATATTGCGGTCCATCCTCCATCAACAATTAAATTTTGCCCAGTAATATATTTCGCATCATCCGAAATTAAGAATGAAACAGCGGGAGCTATATCATCTGGATTACCCATTCTTCCCATGGGGACTTTTTTTTCATAATTCGCAACGAATGTTTCATGCTGATGATCGAATATTCCTCCTGGCGAAACACAATTTACCCGAACACCTTGCCTTCCATAATAGGAAGCTAAATATCTTGTAAAATTAATAACTCCGCCTTTTATTGCAGAATAAGGTGCAGCGGTATTAATGCTGGTATTTTCATATATAGTTAAATCATTTCCAACAACTCCGTAAATTGAGGTTATATTAACAATTGAACCTTTCGTTTTTAATAAAGCTGGTATTATTTTTTGGATGAACAAAAAAGTAGTATTCATTTGCATATCTACATTTTTTTGCCAAGATTCATATGTGATATCTTCAAATTTTGTACCCCAATCCTTAGTTCTTGGATAAGCATTATTTACCAATCCATCTATTTTTCCATAAGCATCAGTAACTTGTTCTATAGCCGTTACTATTGATTCCTCTGAAGTAATATCAACATTTAATGTCTGTTTTTTAAAATTTGTTTCAACATTAATATCTGCGTTAATTGCAACGGCACCCCTGGTTAAAAGGTTATTAATGATTTCTTTACCTAATAGCCCTGAGCCTCCAGTAACTAAAATTATTTTGTCTTTTAAACTATCCACCATTTAAACATATTTTTAAAATCTCTAAAGAATCCTTAAAAGAATTCATCGGAGTTTCTTTACTCTTCAAACTATTTATAAAATATTCTAATTGTAAAACGTAGGTATCTTTAACATTGAAATTTGATGTTTTGAACAAACATTCATTATTATCGTTTCTAACTTCGTTTTTTATTAAGTCAATAGTCCAAGTATTTTCATCTAAAACTATCTCAATCTCCCGCTTAGGTTTTCTTCTGTAATAATTTAGAATTATATTGGCTGTAAACCTATCATATTCTAATGTATAATTGGCATAATCTATAGCATCTATTGCCAGGCTTGAGCTATTTCTTAAGTATGATTTACTTTTATTTGGCAAACCAAAAAGCCATGTTGTATAATCTAATTCATGAAACAAATCTAAATGCACGCCGCCACCCATTTTTGCATTGGAACTATATATTGCTCTAAAATCCTTTCCAGGCCTCCAATCTGGCAAGTAAGAACCACAATAAACATTTAATTCATTAACTCTTAAAATACCTGAATTAATCTTATTTTTTAAATAAACAATGCAGGGGTGAAACCTCAGATTACAAGCAACATAAGTAATTAATTTTTTACTCTCAATTATATCAACTAATTGGTTTACGTGTTCTAAAGTATTAACGGCTGGCTTCTCAATAAATAATGGTATGTTTTTCTTTGCTAATTTTTCGATAAATTCATAATGCAAATGCGTAGGGTTTGAAATAATAGCAAAGTCAAAATCGATGTTTAGATTTTCTAAATCGTAAACATTTTCAATTTCTCCTACAATTTCTGCATCTGCGTTCGATCTTAACGCGTATATTTTAGCATTTACTTTTAAAACTTGTAATGCTTCTATATGTTTTCTTGCTATCGACCCTAAACCAATTATCAGTACGTTCATAATTCGAAATCCAACATTTTATTTTGCATTAAATATTCCATAAACAAAAAATCAACTGGATGATCCAAATCAAAACACATATGCTTCATTTCATAAATCAACGATTTATCAGTAATGGCACTCTTCGAATCAGAATCAAAAAAAGATCTTCTATACCAATAAAATGATGCATTCAAATCATATACTTTTGGAGCTGACTGACGAGTCATTACGCTTCCATCAGGATTGGTTTTTACCAATGAATAAAAACCATTACTATTTTCTTCAACCATATTAAAGTATGGATTTCTTGCAGCTGGATTAACAGAAAACAGATTTTTTGCCTCGGGCTTAGCAAGCATTAAATTTAATGCATTTTCAATATCATCCAATGTTCTCAGAGGTGAAGTCACATCTAAATCCAAAACATATTCATATTTCCCATTTAAAAGCGATTCTTCATACAGAAGTAAATCTTTAATAGTATCTATCTTACCTGCACTATCTGTAGCTAAACTTTCAGGTCTTACATAATTAGTAAAAATGCCAAATGATTCGGCAATATTCTTAATAAGTTCGTCATCAGTTGAGAGGGCAACTTTAGCATTAAACTTTTGTTGAATTTTTTTTGTTAAATCAATAGAATAACCAATAAGAGATTTACCATTAATATCTTTTATATTTTTTCCTGGTATACCTTTAGAGCCTCCACGAGCGCAAATTGTTATTAATATATTCATTTAAAATTTTATATTATGAATGTCTATATGAGCTTTCTCAAAATCTTCATGTTTTCCAACATCTAACCAATATCCAGAAAATGGAAATGAAATAACTTTCAAATCGTTTTTGATAAGTTCCTCCATTAAATCTGTAGCATTAAAAAAAGTATTTTCTGGAATATACTGTAACATTTCCTTTTTTATTAAATAAATACCTCCATTTGAGTAATAGGTATAGGTTGGCTTTTCTCTAAAACTTTTTACATTGCCATTATTTGTTTCTAAAACAGCGTATGGAATATTTACTTGATATGGAATAGTCAATACAGCTAAGTCTGCATCTAGTTTAATAAATTCTAGAAAAAACTGCTCATAATCTATGTTAGTCAGCAAATCAGAATTCGTTATCAGAATATAATCGTGTTCAAAATTTTTTATTTTTGAAACGGCTCCAATGGTACCTAATGCTTCCTTTTCCCAAACATATTCGATTTTAATATTCTTTTCTTTGCCTTCTCCAAAATGATTTTCAATCTGCTCTCCTAAGTATTTTACCGAAACCCAAAAATCATCGATTCCAAACAAAGCTAATCGATCTAAATTATGCTCCATGATTGCCTTATCTCCTACCTTTAAAAGTGGTTTTGGAATTGAGTCCGTTAAAGGCTGTAAACGTTGGCCTCTTCCACCAGCCATAATCACTGCATCGATAGGCAAATAAGATCTAATTTTCCTAAAATTTATTACGTTAACTATCTTATGATTTTCATCAACTACAGGAACAATTTTAAAGTCTCCTTCCCGATATTCAATAATTTTTTCTAGACTATTCTGCCCCTTAATTATATATCTGGGGTTACTTTGAATAATTTCATCAACCTTGCTTTCTATGGTATAACCCTTTAATAAACCTCTCCTTACGTCTCCGTCGGTAAGTGCTCCTATTAATTTATCCTCTAAATTAACTACAAACAAGATGGCATCCTGCGACAATTCATTAAATTGAAGTAAGGCTTCTTTTATTTTACTTCCAGAAAGGATTAAGTGATCCTTGTATATTCTCATAAAAACATCTTTATTGTTTCAATTATATTGCCTGCAGCATTTTCCTTAAAATAAATATTTTCACCAATGAATTCGCTTTTAGATATTGCTTCATTTACCGTATCAAAAATTGCATTCTTTTCAAATTCGCAATTTAAAACGTTATTACTTTGAGCTCTCCCTTTTTGTCTGTCTCCAACATTTACAACATACTTGCTAAATGAGGCCGCTTCTAAAATTCCGCTCGAAGTATTTCCCAATAAAATTTTCGAATAATGCATTGCTGAGAAGTAGTTCAATTTCCCGAAATTTTCGATTAACAAAATTCTCTCTGAATTTTCCTTTTTCAGCTTTTCTATTACTTCTCTATAAACAGATCCTTGTGTATCAGCATTTGGCATTGTTACAATAACAAATATTTTTTCCGAAATTAAAGCCAAGGCTTCCTTCATCTCATTAGCATAATGAATATTACTTTTTAATGCCATTGTTTCTGGATGAAACGTAACCAACACGAAATCATCTTCAGGAATTGAAAATTTATTATAAAACTCTTTTCTTTCGATGGGTATAAATTCTTTAATATCGGTTAAACTCAAAGAACCAATAGTAAAGACATTTTCAAATGAATCAATTAGATTATTAACTTTTGTTGTAAAAATATCTGTCGCTGTAAAATGAAAATATGATGCCAAAGTAATTTGATGTCTATATGTATTATCTATAGCACCTAACGTTGTTTCCCCTCCATGAATATGAGCAAACTTAACACCAAAAGGAATACCTGCCTGTACTGCGGCACTCATTTCGAAACGATCGCCCAAACAGAACACTAAGTCATATTTATGGTTTTCCCAAAACTCTGCAAACTTTAAAACAGTTAAACCATATGAGGAAGCAATAGATTGCTCGTCATCATTTGAAATTAATGACGAAATAGTATGGATACATTGATATCCGTCTCTTTCTATATCTACCAGCGTATATCCATGATTTTTAGAGAGATGCGTTCCAAAAGCAATTATTTCTAATTTAAAAAAATTATCTTTCTTTATCTGCTCTAATAGTGGAAAATATATTCCATAATCGGCTCTCGAACTTGTTAAGACACCTATTTTCATTTAGTTGACATCTTCAATCGTTAATTTTTGACCAGCTGACAAATCCACTGCGGCTATTTTCCCGATAATATCTCTCATTCTCATTGGAGAAATGCCGTCACCTGGTCTTAACATTTCTAAATCTGATTCTAAAATAATTTCTCCAGCCTTTTTTTCGTTGGCCAAATGAATACTTTTTCTTGCGATGGCGATATTTTTCAACTCTGAAGAGCTTGGTTCCTTAACTTCAGAACCTAAAGCCGCCTCTACATTTCGGATAGCACTTACCATGGTATGGAGCTCATTTGGCTCTAAAGAGGCTGCGTGGTCCGGACCCGGTAATGTGCGATCTAGTGTGAAATGTTTTTCAATTACTTTTGCACCCAAAGCTACTGCCGCAATTGGCACATCTATGCCTAGAGTATGATCTGAATAACCTATTTCAACATTAAATTCTTTAGCAATAGCTAGCATCGCAAATAAATTAACATCTTGATAAGGTGTAGGATATTCTGTATTACAATGCAATACTGTTATTTTCGAAGTAGATTTTTCTCTTAGAACTTGGATTGCTTCGCCTATTTCTTGCATGGTACTCATGCCAGTTGATAAAATGATTTCTTCTGCCAACAATGCCACCTTTTCTAAGTAAGGTAAATTTGTTAATTCTCCAGAAGGAATTTTAAATAATGTTAACCCGAGTTCTTTTAAAAAGGTTAGACTATCCAGATCGAATGCAGTTGAAAAGAACTTTATTTCCTTAGATTTACAATAATCGATCAATTCATAATGATCGGCTATCGATAATTCTAGCTTTTGTAACATCTGCAATTGGCTTTCAGTTGAATTGCCAGTATTATGGCTCTGATAATCCGCTTTTACTGCCGCTTTACTAACCAGCTTATTAGCTTTAAAAGTCTGGAATTTAACATAATCTACTCCAGCTGTAACAGCGGCATCGATTAATCTTTTCGCAGTTTCTATGTCTCCATTGTGATTTACTCCTGCTTCTGCAATAATTAATGTCTTCATCCTTATCCTTTTTTTGCTGGATTACCAAAAAATGTTAATCCATCCTCAATATCCTTAATTACTACCGCGCCTGCACCAATAGTTACATTTGAACCAATTGTTACACCCTGTTTAATAACTGCATTTGCTCCTATAAAAGAGCCATCGCCTACCTTTACATTTCCAGCCAACACGGCTCCAGGTGCGATATGGGTATAATTTCCAATCACGCACTCATGCTCAATAACGCTTGATGTATTACAAATTACAGCCTGCCCTATTTTAGCCATAGCGTTAATGATAGCACCAGGCATAATTACGGTTGCTTTTCCTATTGAAACTGTTGGAGAAACAATTGCCTTGATATGCTTTATGGATGGGCAATTAATGCCATTTTCAATCAAATGTAGATAAATTTTCGATCGGAGTTTGTTATCACCTAAGCCTAAGAAAACATCGATATTTTTTAATTGCTCTAAAGTTCTGGCATCCTGTTCACTCCCTAAATATCTAATACCAAACGGATTATTTTCTTTCTCTTGTTGTTCGCAGTAGCCTTCAATATTATAGCTTAAAGACAACAAAGTATCAATTATAACAAAAGAATGTCCTGAATAACCAATTAAAGCAGCTCTCATTTTTTATAATCTTACACTACTCGGTATGTTAACTAATCGGTCTGCAATCCATTCGCTATTTTTAAGATTTTGTATTTCAGCATCCTTAAACATAGGCAACCGATGCATTAATTCCCAAACAGGCCTTGCCATTACACCATTACTATTCATGTACCCTAAAAAAGCTTGTTGTTCTTCTTTATCTTTCAACAGAATTGCATTTAACCAATAATTAGCTTTAGCATCAACAATTTCATCAACAAACTCTACTTCAGTACTTTTAAGCGCGGTTTTATAGTATTGAGCTAATTCTCTTTTGTTATCAACAAACTTAGTTAATTGTTCAAGCTGTGCACAAGCCAACGCCGCATTTAAATTTGGCATCCTATAATTATAGCCTATTTGGTCATGAACAAATGCCCAGGGATGAGCTACCTTAGCTTGTGTAGTAAGATGCTTGGCACGGTTTGCAAGCTCTTCATTATTTGTAACTAATGCGCCGCCCCCACCACTGGTTACCGTTTTATTTCCATTGAAACTAAACGTACCAATCTCACCGAAAATACCAGTATGTTTTCCTTTATAATAACTACCTAAAGATTCTGCTGCATCTTCGATCAGCGTAATATTCCATTCGGCACAAATATTAGCTATTTCATCAATACGACAAGGTAAGCCAAAAGTATGCATCGGCACACATGCCTTTATTCGCTTTCCTGTTTTCTTATTATAGGTAAATCCATCGGCCTTTTTTATTGCATTATTTTCTAAAAATACTTTTATTGCGTCTGGAGACAATCCTAGTGTATCCCTATCAACATCTAAAAAGATGGGTTTTGCACCAATATAACTTATGGCATTACATGTAGCTATAAATGTTAAGCTTTGAGAAAGTACTTCATCTCCTGCATTCACATCTGCCAATATTAAAGCCATATGCAAAGCATTTGTTCCATTTACAATAGCGATGGCATACTTTGCTCCTGTAATTTCACTCATCATTTCTTCAAAGCGATTAACAAAACTACCTACTGAAGATACAAATGTGGAGTCAAGTGTTTCCATTACATATTTACGCTCGTTACCAATAAACAAGGGTGCATGTAATGGTATAAAATCCTGATTAGGAAATTGTTTTTTTATGATTGTTGAAATATTCTCGAAATCAATTGTCATTACATTTTTGCGTCTAAGTATTTACCCGTTTCCTTGTGTCCGAAGTCAGGTATCATTTGGTGAAATAAAGCTACAATCTGGTCTTTAGACCATTTTCTGTCCTGCTTCATTTTATAAATTTGATCAGTAAAAAGCTGCAGATTACTTTCATTATAATTTGGCTCATTTTTAATAATGCCTAAATTTTCAAACCTTTCTAAATCCAGCGTTTCATGCTCAGTAAAAAACTCTTCAAAATCCTTTTCCCCAGTAGTATCGCTTGCAGTAAATAAACACGGCCATTTTCCTTCTTCAGGTAAGCTACTAATTAATTCTCTTGCTTGTTCTTCATTTTCACATTCGAATGCTTCGTAACCCAATTCTTTTAAATACTCTATGGCAATAGCCGCAAAAGTGATCAGATGTAAGTTTTCACTTAACTTAGGGAAGAAGATGTCTCTGTTTTCACCGAATATACAAGACATTAAACATAACTCCCCAGATTCTTTAGGGATGACAAAATATCTTTTTATGTCGTTTGGAGCCACAATTGGCTGTCTTTTTTGTATTCTTTGATTAAAACCATGCAACAGCGAACCATCAGAAAAAGCTACATTTGCGAAACGAGCAGTTGAGATCGCTATTTCTTTGCTTTTTCGCATCAAAAACATTTCCATTATACGTTTTGATGCACCCATCATATTAACTGGATTAGCGGCTTTATCGGTAGATACACAGAAATATTTTTTAACACCTTTAGCAATGGATTGGTTTATGGTTTTTTCTGTGTTGAAAATATTTACATCAATCATTCGCATCAAAGTGAAAGGGTCTTTTTCGCTTCTAACGTGTTTTAATGCAGAAAGATTTAGTACATAATCGTAAAGGCCATCAGCCTCGATAAACGCATCATATTCTATTGATCCAATATCTAATGCAAAAGTTTGAAAGTCTCCATCAATATAACCATAAGAACTTCTAATATCTCTTACCAACTCAACCATGTTGTTTTCACTAATGTCTACAACGTGAAGCTTTAAAGGATGGCGTTTAAAAATTTCTTTGGTTACGGCTTGACCTATTGAGCCTGCCCCACCAATCACAAGAAATTTTGATTTTGATACAATATCGAGCAAAACCTTCTCATTGAAACTAACGTCAGAATGGAATAACTCGTTTTTTCGACCTATTAAATTTAATATATTCATTATTTAAGCCAGAATAGCTTTTAAAATTTTACGAAAGATTAGATAAAAACAAATCAAAAAACCTGCTATAAAACTGCCCATAACAATTCCTTTTGCCTTGCCGAACTTTTCCCTTTTAAGAGGATAAATAGGTTGATCAACAACTTGAATTAACGGTGTTTCCTTTAATAAAGACATTTTAGTTAGCTCTAAATTTTTAACCATTTCACCCAAAACGGCTTTATTAGTTTCGGCTGAAAATTGTGCTCTTTGTGAAGGTGCAACCCTCTGGATCTGTCTGGTTGGATTCAAGTTAGGAGTTGCATCTGCAACAGCTACTGCACTATAAATAGCTCCGTTCATTACTGCTCTTACCGAATCAGTTTTGTGCTGTAAAATTTGAACGTTATTTAAGGTTTTTTTAGTTTTGGTCTTGATATAAAATTCATTTACATTTTTTACCAAAGCATCATTAAAAGCTTTCGCAAATACTTCATCCTTGGCTTTAACATCTACCTGAATTGTACTTAATTTTTTATCAGGTTTAACCACATTCAGGTAGGACTTATTTAAATCCATAACAATAATACCTAAAACACTATCTCTTAATCTATCAGCTTTTAAAGCCATCCCATTTTCAAATATGGTATCAACTTTAAATCGTAAACTGGCTAAGGATGGCTTCTCTGACCACTCTTTTCTTAAGTTATTGAATGCAATATATCGATCGACTAACAATTCCTTGCTTCCTCCTACATCAACCTGACTGAGCAAGGTTTGTTCAAGCATCATTCTAGACTTATACAAGCTCAAAATATTATCTCCTTGAAAAATACCACCGCCACTGCCTCCAAGATCCACACCTGCTAAAGAAGCAAGACCAGACAAATTACCTAAGCCACCGCTGCCTTTTTCATCTTCTAATACAAAAGTAGTTGTGGCTGTATAAACCGCTTTTTTATAATTGGCGTAGAGAAATCCCAATACTGCTCCTAGAAGACAGAAAAAAATAATAATGAGCCATTTCGAAAACAAATATCGCAACCACTCTCTTCCTTTAAGGATAAGTTGCTTGAGAGATATTTCGTCATCTTGATTATTTGTTAAATAATTTTGTTGATCGTTAATCATTGGTATAAAATCTAATGTGTTGTTTATTCTGTCAACCTACCTCAACAAACTTACTATAATTGCTCCCAAAGATGCCAAACCCGTTCCTATGCCTATCCAGGCTGCCGCTGTTATCCTTTCTCTTTCAACTCGTTTAGGCACCAAAATTTCGGCACCAGGTTTAATTCTTGGATAGTTATTAAAGAACAAGAAATTCCGTGCGCCCTCAACTGACCCATTTGCATATTTAACATAGGCCCGACCTTTTAAAGCATTGGCTGTAAAGCCACCTGCCCCGTTAACGTAACTTTTAAAACTTTTTCCCGTTCTAAAAACAATACTATTTGGATTAAGTACTTCGCCACTAACTCTCACAGTTTGCAATTGCTTGGGCACTTTAATTATATCCCCATCTTCTAATAACAAATCATTTCTTTTTCCTGGTTGTTCTAAAATTTTCGTTAAATCTATCCCAACCATGTCCGAGGCAATAATTTGAGGCTGTCTTCTAAATGATGTTGTATCTACACCAGATTGTGTAACTCTTTGCAAATTCAAGATCCTAGCTTGCTCTTCTTGTTTGCGTTCATCTGATTTAGAACTACTAAGCAAATTTTGCATGGAGTAAGAATCCCCATATTTTGCTCTTCTTATTAATAATTCCTTTTGTAAAGAATCTTTTTGGCTTTGGAATAAGGTGGTGTCTCGGCCTGGTCTTTTTAAAGAAGCACCATCTGTGTAAGCTAATGCAGTTAATCCTCCAGCTCTCTTGATTAAATCGGAAATTCGCTCATTTTTGCTTTTGATCGTATAGGTGCCTGGATATAAAACTTCCCCTTCAATTTTAACTTGCTTTTGAACTACATAGCCTTCTGCGCTTCTAACCGAAACAATATCAAATGGTTGTAATTTGAAAACCGTATCTGTAACCAGTTTAAGGTTACGATCTATGTTAATGGTAAAAACATCTGCTGTACTAGCGGCAACAGATTGAATATTGCTATTGCGAACACGCCTTGAAATTTCAACACGATTTGGAGTGGCCCCTTCTTTGAACCCCCCAGCCATTTGAATTGCATCTTCAAGATTCATATTCTCAGCATAAGGAAACTGATTTGGTTCTCTCACCTCTCCTTGTACTGTAACTTTATATTCTTCTCTTAAATCAAAAATTGAAGAAATGGTAATTTTGTCTTCTCTTTTCAAAGCTATATCAGTCTGACTTCCATTCATGATCGCTGCGACATCAAAAGATTCTAACGCCAGTGTGTTATCCGCATTCAGTCTGCTAATGTAACCTCGGTTCATAAAGGCATCTTCCTTTAAACCATCAGCCTTCTGAATAAGTTGTTTTAAGGTCATGCCTTTTTCCAGTTCAAAATAACCTGGTCTGAAAACTGCACCATTAATTTCAACTCTGTTTTCAAAGCGATCTAAAATGGGTTCTACAAAAAATCTATCTCCATTTTTAGGTACGTAAGTATTAAAGTCAGCAGCAAAAATATCGCTGATCTTTCTTTCTCTTGCTGTATTTTGGAAAACTTTAACAGCTGATTGATAGGCTATATTTGAAAAGCCACCAGCAAAGTTTAATACATTTTGAAAATGCTCCCCAGCTAAAGTTTCAAAAATCGCAGGGTTTTTAACCTCTCCTACAACTTCTACCCTATTTTCATAAACTGGAACATTAATTACATCCTGGTCTTGCAAACGAATATTCCCCTTTTGCATACCATTGATAATTAAATCATAAAAATCTACGGTAGCCACTACACGGTTATTTCTAACCACTTGAATTTTACGATAAGAGCCGTTATCATTCGGGCCGCCTGCAGCATATAGCGCATTGAATACGCTAGATAAAGATGATAAGGTATAAGTACCAGGTTTTGTAACCTGCCCATTTAAAATAACTTTAATACCTCGTATATTCCCTAAATTAATAGCTAAGTTGGTTCTTCCAGAACGCAAGCCCGGATAGGTTGAACCCATCAGATTTTTAATCTTCGAACGGGCCTCATCAATACTTAAACCACCAACTTTTACTAAGCCTACGTATTCTAAGCGAATTGATCCTTCTGGACTAACTTTCAAATCATAATTTGCCTCATTATCTCCCGTCAGATCAATCAGCAATTGATCATCCGGACCAATAACATAACCAGCTGGAGTAGCCATTCTTAAATTAGGCTCGAAAGTGATGTTAGAATTTTTGAATAATTGTGAACCAAAAATCTTCGGCTTTAAATCATCGAAAGCTTTATCGATCAAATCTTGTTTAGTGGGTTGATTTGTTGAGGTACTATCAGTCGATCCAAGATATTGCCGCTCTGTGTTATTAGAACTGCTTTTAACAGCACTTTGCTTTACAGCAGTGCTTGAAGAACCTTGTTTCCTGATGGTTTCAACTCTTTTACGAAGTTTTAATATCTCATCTTGCTTCATGCCCTGAGCAGAAGCCATTTGCTCTAATTGCGCATCACTGTAGCCCAAAGATTCTGCACGTTGCATCAAGGTTTTAATTTGCGCATCAGAAAGTTCATCTACCTTTTGATTGGCATAGTTACTTTGAGCCAACACATCCGTGTTGATTAAAAATATAAAAAAAATGAAAGATGTTAAAAGAACTAATTTTTGTTTCATAGATATATTATTGCGATCAGCTATTGAGCCTATCGTTTATTCAAAGTAATTTAAGGTTTTAAAACCACCCTCTTTCAGGTGTTCGTCTTTTTTCATTAAGTGAAGGTCAGAAATTACCATATCCTTAACTAGAGCAGGTAGATCGTATTTTGGCTGCCAGCCTAACTTAGTTTTTGATTTTGTCGGGTCACCTAATAATAAATCTACTTCAGTTGGACGGAAATATTTCGGATCTACTTTAACTATGGTTTGGCCTGGCTTTAAATTATCCAAATTTAAACCTAAAGCAACTGCTTTTTCTTCATCTACGTTAATGATTACGCCTTTTTCGTTTTCGTCTTTACCTGAAAACTCGACTTCAATGCCCAGCTCAGCAAAACTCATACGAACAAAATCACGAACGGTTGTAGTAACACCAGTTGCAATTACATAATCTTCTGCTTGTTCTTGCTGTAAGATAAGCCACATCGCTTCGATATAGTCTTTCGCATGTCCCCAATCTCTTTGAGCGGAAAGATTACCTAAATAAAGACAATTTTGTAAACCTAAAGCGATTTTAGTTGCCGCCCTTGTAATTTTACGCGTTACAAAAGTTTCGCCTCGTAAAGGACTCTCGTGATTAAACAGAATACCATTACAAGCAAACATGCCATAAGCTTCACGATAATTCACTGTGATCCAGTAACCATAAATTTTTGCTACAGCATAAGGAGAACGTGGATAAAAAGGCGTAGTTTCACTCTGTGGAACTGCTTGTACCAAGCCGTACAGCTCTGAAGTTGAAGCCTGATAGATTTTCGTTTTTCCTGTCAAACCGAGAATTCTAATGGCTTCAAGCAACCTTAAAGTGCCAATACCATCTGCATTTGCAGTATATTCTGGCATTTCAAAACTTACATGAACATGGCTCATGGCCGCTAAATTGTAAATCTCGTCTGGTTGAGTTTCCTGTATGATTCTGATCAGGTTGGTCGAATCGGTTAAATCTCCATAATGCAATTTAAAATGCACATTATTTTCATGCTGATCCTGGTATAAATGATCAATTCGATCTGTATTGAACAGAGAACTTCTTCTTTTTAGACCATGAACAAAATACCCCTTTTTTAGCAAAAATTCGGCTAAATAAGCACCATCCTGTCCGGTAACACCAGTAATAAGAGCAACCTTCATAAATTATTTCATAGAGTTTAAGCTTGCAAATATAGGTAATAATATTGGTGAGTTGAAAAACTAAAATAATCAACTAACAACTTCTTTATGTTTTTCAGATTATAATCTTGCATCAGATAATTTTCTGTCGATAAATGACTTTGTATCAAAAATTATCGTTCCAGCTTCTTTGAAAGCCGCATAATTCAGTTCCGAAAACTCTGTATGAGCGACAGCCAAAATAATCGCATCATAATGTTCTGAGGGCTCATTTTTTAATAAAGAGATATTGTATTCTGCCTGCACAAGGTCGGCCTCCGCCCAGGGGTCATACACATCCACATCGATCGAAAAAGACCTTAATTCTTTATAAATATCGATTACACGGGTATTTCTGGTATCTGGACAGTTTTCTTTAAAAGCGAAGCCAAGTATTAGTACTTTGGCATTTTTGATGGTTTTATCCCTGGCAACCATCATTTTGATAACTTTGTTCGCTACAAACATACCCATGTTATCATTAACTCTTCTACCAGATAAAATAACTTCAGGTTTATAGCCCAAGGACTCTGATTTAAATGCCAAATAATACGGATCGACACCGATGCAGTGGCCACCAACTAAACCAGGTTTGTAATTTAAAAAATTCCATTTGGTAGCTGCAGCAGCTAATACGTCTGCTGTATCAATTTCCATCCTATCAAAAATTAAGGCAAGTTCATTTACAAACGAAATGTTTACATCACGTTGTGCATTTTCAATCGCCTTTGAAGCTTCTGCAACTTTAATGCTCGGAGCTAAATGTGTACCTGCAATAATAATGCTTGAATATAGGTTGTCTATTTCTACTGCAATTTCAGGATTAGAACCTGAGGTTACTTTTTTTATTTTGGTTAATGTATTAACTTTATCTCCAGGGTTAATTCGTTCTGGTGAATAGCCGCAGAAGAAGTCTACATTATACTTTAATCCCGAAATCTTCTCCAAAACAGGAACACAATCTTCTTCTGTACAACCTGGGTATACCGTTGATTCGTAAATAACCGTGTCTCCTTTTTTCAATACAATTCCCAGCATTTTTGATGCGGTAAGTAAAGGCTCCAAATCGGGTCTTTTCAAATGATCTATAGGTGTCGGAACGGTAACAATGTAAACCGTACACTGACTGATATCGGGAAGATTTGAACTAAATTTGATATCGCAATTATCGATTACATTTTTTAGCTCATCAAGATTTGCTTCCTGGGTATGATCATGACCATTATTTAATTCTAATATTCTGTGCTCATTTATATCAAAGCCTACAACTGAATATTTTTTGGCAAACTCAATTGCTAATGGCAATCCAACATAACCTAATCCTATAATTGCTAGCTGCTTTTTTTTATCCATTTACTTAATGTATCGGGGTAAAGATAACTAAAATCATTAGTTTAGGTTATGATTATAGCCTTCCAACTTTCATTAAAAACCAAAGCATTCATATTCAAGCAGCGCAACAAACTACAAGGTACGGTACCCTCAATAAGTAATTACACCAACATAGCTACTCATCGAAATACTCAACCGATCATCAGAAACAAAGGAAATCCAGGTATGGAATTTGCTCCCTTTATAAAAAGAAGGAATTTCTAAAACCTCTGTACCAGATTTTCTTTTCGAACCACTACAAACAGAAAAGGCAATATTATCTTTAGGGCTAAAAGCAAGGATCATAACCTGATCATAATTCCTGTTATAATCTGGATAGATTTCATGAGTCCATGTAAATTGAATCCCCAGATCATTCGTAAGGTATTGTGGATCTTTAACCCCAGTTAAATTACCGTAGGTTAAACAAATTTTCGAGTAGTCAATCTCATCATACTCGTCGAAAGCATGGAGCATGTTATACGATTTTGCTGCATTGTGGGCAGTCATCATTCTCAATTTGGATTCGATATTAAAACCTATCTTAATGTAACCAAGAACACGAGAAAGAAATGCCTGCATCAGCGTAAATTTTTTACGACAGACATTTTGTGAAAGGGTGCCTTCCTTATTTTTTTTACTCAATTTGGGTAATCCCTTGATTATCCATTTTCCGTTTAGCTGGTAGCCAATAATACTGCCTGCTTTTCCGGTGAAGCCACCGTTAATTCCATCATTTAGTAGAGCCATAATTTTTTTTTAAAGATTATGGGATGATTATACCAAGATAATAAAAAGATAACCATTAAGTCAAACTTAATTTACATTTAGTTCGGAGTTTGGTCGGATACGATTGTCACAACCCCGAACTAACTGCGAACCAACGCCGAACTAACTGCGACACAAACCCTTAATATCTACCCTGTTTGATAACACTACTTATAACATCTTATTTCAAAAAAAAAGTTCTTGCCAGTTTTAAACTGACAAGAACTTTTTTAATAATTTTATATTAAACTTACTTAATTTGTTTTAGTAGGTAAGCTCCATAACCACTTTTAACAAGTGGTGTAGCAATTGCTTTAAGCTGTTCTGCATTGATAAAACCCATGCGATAAGCAATCTCTTCAATACAGCCGATTTTCAAGCCCTGGCGTTCTTCAATAATCTGAACAAACTGGCCTGCCTGCATTAATGAGGTAAAAGTTCCGGTATCTAACCAGGCAGTACCACGAGATAAAACACCAACTTTTAAAGTACCTCTTTCTAAATAAACCTTGTTAATATCGGTAATTTCATATTCGCCACGTGGAGATGGCTTGATATTTTTAGCAATTTCTACAACTTCGTTATCATAAAAATATAATCCTGGTACCGCATAATCTGATTTTGGTTGCTCAGGTTTTTCTTCGATCGAAATTGCATTTTTATTTTCGTCAAATTCAACTACGCCATAACGTTCGGGGTCAGAAACCTGATAAGCAAAAACAACTCCACCTTCTGGATCGGAGCTGGCTTGTAATAGCTTTGCCATTCCATCGCCATGAAAAATATTATCACCAAGCACTAAAGCAACTTTATCTTTACCAATAAATTCTTCTCCAATTACAAATGCTTGTGCTAATCCGTTTGGCTCTGCCTGTACGGCATAACTAAATTTACAACCTAAAGAAGCACCATCACCCAATAGTTTCTCAAAATTTGGTAAATCGTGCGGGGTAGAAATAATTAAAATTTCTTTGATCCCAGCAAGCATTAAAGTTGATAAAGGATAATAGATCATCGGTTTATCGTAAACCGGCATCATTTGTTTGCTACAAGCTAAAGTTAAAGGATGTAAACGTGTTCCGCTGCCACCGGCTAGGATTATGCCTTTCATATTTTGGTCTTTGATTTGAGATTATAGATTAAGATCGTTCCTAATCTACACTTCATTAATTTATTATTTATTCAATTGTTTAATACACTCCACCAAGCTATCTCTCCAATATGGAATTTGTATATTAAAAGTAGATTTAATTTTCGATTTATCCATTACCGAAAAAGCCGGACGTTTTGCTTTTGTTGGGTATGCTGAACCTGGAATTGGATTTGCCTTAACCGCGGTATTGCTAATATCGAATATGGCTTTAGCAAAATCGAACCACGAGGTTACGCCCTCATTACTGTAATGATATAACCCATAGCTTTTATTTTCAGATTGGATAATATCAAAAATTGTATTTGCTAAATCAATTGCATAGGTAGGCGTACCTACCTGATCTGCAATAATACCTAACTCATCGCGTTCAGCACCAAGCTTAAGCATGGTTTTCACAAAATTGTTTGCATACTCAGAATATAACCAGCTGGTACGTAAGATAAAATGCTCATCTAAAATATCGATTACCGCATTTTCGCCATCCAGTTTGGTTACACCGTAAACGTTTATAGGATTTGCAGCATCTTCTTCTTTTAAAAGTTTTACTTCATTTCCTTCAAACACGAAATCAGTAGAAATATGAACTAAAGTTGCCCCATTTGCTTTACAAGCTTTCGCCAGATTAGCAGCACCTGTTTCATTTACCGCTTTCGATAAATCAACTTCATCTTCCGCTTTATCTACCGCAGTATAAGCTGCACAATTGATCACGAATTTTGGTTTTTCCTTTTCCAGAAGACTGTTTAATAATCCCTGATTTAGGATGTTTGCTTCCTGTTCTACAGGAAAAACAATTTCCGAAATCCCTCTACGCTCTGCAACGGTTTTAAGGCATTGACCTAACTGACCGCCAGCGCCGATTACTAATATTTTATTCATATTATTTTAGAGAAGAAAAGCTGTTTAAGATTAAATCTTTGTCCGAAACGGCCTCCTGATCTGCGGGAATCATCCAATCGATCGCCAAATCTTTATCATTGTACATTACACCAACTTCAGATGCTTTATTGTAAAAGTTGTCACATTTATAGAAGAATTCAGCAGTTTCACTTAACACAGAGAAACCATGTAAAAATCCTCGAGGAACATAAAGTTGTAACTTATTCTCCGCACTTAATTTCACGGAAATGTGTTTACCATAAGTTGGTGAACCTGGGCGTATATCTACTGCAACGTCTAAAACTTCGCCTTTGATCACTCGAACCAATTTTGCCTGTGCAAATTCACCTGATTGCGCATGAAGACCTCTGATTACACCATAAGATGAAAATGATTGATTGTCTTGTACGAACGCACCCGACATTCCAGTTTTCTCTTCAAAGGTATTTTTATTAAAGCTCTCAAAAAAATAACCTCTTGCATCTTCAAAAACTCTGGGTTTGATAATCACACAATCCTTTAAACCTGTTTCCTGAATCTCCATTATTTATTGTTGTATTGTTGTTCGTAGTAAGATTGATAATTACCTGAAGTTACATTGTTCAACCAATCTTCATTTTGAAGATACCAATCAACTGTTTTAGCTAAGCCCTCTTCAAACTGAAGACTTGGTACCCAATCTAATTGATTCTGTAACTTAGATGAGTCGATTGCATAACGCAAATCATGACCTGCTCTATCAGTTACATAAGTAATTAATTTAGCTGATTCACCTTCTTCACGACCTAATTTCTGGTCCATAATTGAGCAAAGCAGATTGATTAAGTCGATGTTTTTCCATTCGTTATGGCCACCAATATTGTAAGTATCTCCAGTTTTAGAGTTGTGGAAAATTACATCAATAGCTCGGGCATGATCTTCAACCCATAACCAATCGCGAACGTTTTCGCCTTTACCGTAGACTGGAACTGGCTTGTTATTTTTAATATTGTTAATGGCAAGCGGAATTAATTTCTCAGGAAAATGATGTGAGCCATAATTATTCGAGCAATTTGAGATCACGCAATCCATACCGTAAGTATCGTGATAAGCACGCACGAAATGATCAGAGCTTGCTTTTGAAGCTGAATAAGGGCTATGTGGGTCGTAGGCTGTTGTTTCTGTGAACATACCTTCTTCTCCTAATGCACCATATACCTCATCTGTGCTTACATGATAAAAACGTTTTTTATCATAATCGCCTTTCCAATACTCACGGGCAGCATTTAATAAGTTTACCGTACCAATTACATTGGTTATTACGAAAGCTGTTGGGTCGGTAATTGATCTATCTACATGACTTTCTGCTGCCAAATGTATTACCGCATCAAAATTTTCTGTTTTGAATAATTCATTCATCGCAGTCGCGTCTGTAATATCTTCCTTAACAAACCTGTAATTAGGCTTATTTTCCACATCCGTTAAATTTGCCAGGTTCCCTGCATAAGTTAACTTGTCGAGATTTACAATTTCATACTGAGGATAGTTGTTTACAAAACGGCGTACGACATGAGAGCCAATGAAGCCGGCTCCACCGGTAATTAAGATTTTTTTCACTTGATCTGGATAAATGTTTTTTTCAATCCGCTAAAATAAGATAGATATTACACATAAACAACTTATTACACTTTTACAAATCGGCAAAAAATGATATCATTCAGTTAAATTACCTTCTGCAACAATCATTTTCGAGGGATATGTTACAAGACAAAGTCCTTTAGACTTCATCCATTATCGCCTAAACCAAAGTCTGAAACAATTCTGTTTTGATTATTAAGAGCATTTCTTCAATTTTTTCTTTTAAAAAAATGCAGTTTTTTGGTTTAATAAAATAATCATCCTGATAGCGAACACCCAAATAAGAATCCTGTAAAAGGGTAATCCATTTAAGTTCTTTGGTTTCTTTAATATGAAAGATGTTATAAATTTGAGGATAATAGAATGCAGCTTCTTTTCGGAGGAGTTGAAGTTGATGGCTTTTAAAATCCTTTCGCCTAAAAATCAAAATGATTAAGCGATATAACTGTTCGCAAGTTTGATGAAGCATAAAAGCAGCCATATTAAGTTTGTTTTCTTTAAAGTATACCTCTGCTCCATAAAAAAAGCTAGAAACCTTTTCCATTTCCAGGTTAAAAACACGCAGCGCATCTTCGGTTATTTTAGTTAATAAATCAGAACGCTCTGGCAGCATTATTAAATCCTTCTTTTTGAAAATACAATTGGCAGCGGTGCAGTTTACAGAAAAGAATATGTGACCTCTTTGTAGGAAATTAAACATGGTTCCGTAGCAAAAATAAGCTAGATGAATATTAGAGCGCCCCACACTAAGAAAATTTAAAAGCGTTTTGGTTTTATCTGAATCCTGATATTGATGCTGATCGGTGATGATAATTAGCCTGATTTGTTCGTTACAATCTTTACAACGAAAAATATAAACGATGGGATTACCCGAACAAGCAACTTAATTAAATCAGTTAATTGGCCACTGTTTTCATCATTAATGTTCCAATAGTCTTGATCATTTTCTTCGCAGTCTGTTTTTGCCAATTCAATCATAACGTTTTCCCTTCGGCGTTAAATTCTGCTTTTATAGGATTACCTGTAACCAACAGAAAAAAGGCTTCCAGTAACTTCTCTAGGGTTTCATACAATTTTAAAATATACTGATCCTCTATGTCCATCAAACTGTTTTGCTTACTTAAAGCACAGTAAAGCCATTCTTGTAATCCATATCTAATCTCTTTAATTTTTTTCAGCTTCAGCGTTTTATACACGTATTGTAAAGGGTCGCGTTTTTCCGCATCGCTTAACGCAAAAACATCATAATTGGATGTTTCAACACCAGTTTCTTCTTCGGTTTTAGCTTTCACACCAATTATCCAGTCTTTAAATGTATTTGCATTACTGCAATAGGGCTCGTTTCGTTGATAGATTAAGTTATTGTTTACAATTAAATACCCCGCATGTATGAGCTGAATAAGCTGGCTGTGAAAATAAATTAGCTTACTGCTTCGCTTAAAGGAAACATGCTCTATTAGTGCTGCCCTAAACCAATCTTTTAAATCTTTACGATATTCGCCCAAACTCGCGCCACTAAAAAACGATTCAATTTCTTTATAGGGATCATTTAAATATGATTTCTGCAGAAGAAGCGGGCATGTTTGTTCAAAGCAAATTAATGCTTTTACATTTTTTTCTTGCTGATCTTTACTTACGAAATATTGAAGCAACAACCAATTGGCTTCGATAAGTTTTTTTGTATTTGCATACATTGGAAATATCTCTGTTCCATCAATATCTGATAAAGCTGAATTAAGGGCTTCTTCAAGCCATTCGTAGAGCGCTGATTTATAATAAGCAAAATCGTAATCTTTAAAAACGCCTTGAATCGCTAACAGCGGATTTAAAATTTCTTCTGTTGATAAATATTGTGGCTTGTAACTAAGCTTTAGCTGAGCCCTAGCTGCAGAAACAGACTCAACCTCTTCCGAAGCTCTTTCATCTCCGATCAATTTAGACGAATGCTCGTAAAGTTCGACGAACTGGTTATAAAAGAAAAGTATATCTGCAGGGTTATTCCATTTGGTGTAAAATTTATCCGTCAAAACCAGTTGCAACCACTCTTCCAGGAAATGAATATGTTTGGATACAGTTCTTGATTCAAAAAAAGATTCGAGAAAAAGAAACAGAGGTTCAGAATATAAAATCTTGTCTTTCATATTTGGTTCGTTTAAGTACATTGATTAATATTATCTTGCGATTACTTAAACAAACATAATAAATTAAGTAAGTATTATGAATAATAATTCATATTACTTACTAATATAACTGCAAATGACTGAAAATCAAAGACTAAAAATCATCCTAGATAGACTAAATTTTAAAACACAAAAAGAATTTGCTGAAAGTTTGAACATTCAGCAAGGATCTCTTTCTGATATTTTAAGAGAAAGAATTGGAATTTCTAATGCGATAAAGGATAGATTGTTTTTGAAGTTTAATGTAAATATTAAATGGCTTGAAGATGGTGAAGGAGAACCTTTCCTAAAAAAAGGCCCTGTAATTTCTGAAACTAAAGAAGGGGTTCCTTACTTTAATGTCAGTTTAGCAGATGAAGATTTATCTATCTTGGAGGAATCCCAGGCCGAATATTTTGTAAACTATAAGCCTTTTAATGATTGTACTGCTTATTTACCTGTTTATGGAGATAGCATGTACCCGAAATATGCTTCAGGCGAAATTATAGCCGTTAGAGAAATAACGAATTTCGATGTTTTACAATGGGGAGAAGCCTATGTAATCATGACTAATGAAAAGTCGAATCATTTACGCAGCATTAAACTGATTTTTGAGCATAGCGATAAAAACAAGCTGATTTTACGTTCATCTAATCCAAATTTTAAGGGTGATACGATTGTTGAGAAAAATAGTATCACGGCACTTTATATCATAAAAGGAAAAATTACCAGAAACCTAATTTAGCATGGTTGCGCTAAGAATTAGTTGTTCGACTTACTGTTAGTTTACATTGCCGCAACGGAGCTTTCTAATTCTTTATACCATTCTTCGCCGTATTTGCGGATAAGTGGTCCTTTTAAGAAACTATATACAGGCACTTTTAACTCCCGACCGAATGTACAGGCATCGTGGCAAATGTGCCATCTGTCATAATTTAAGACTTCAAATTCGGGGTATTTGGTTATTCTGATTGGATATAAATGGCAGGAGATCGGTTTCTGCCAATCTACAATACCTTGCTCATAAGCCTTTTCGATAGCACATTTGGTAATACCACCTTCGAAAAGTACGTATGCACACTCTTTATTTGTATCAACACATGGTGTAGTCAAATCGCCATCTGCATCAACTACATAAGTACCTTGTTCTTCAATTGCTTTTATGCCCTTCTGATTTAAAAGATGCTTAATTTTAGGGTAAATCTCCTCTAAAATAGCTTTTTCCTCATTATCTAAAGGAGCACCAGAATCGCCTTCTACACAACAAATACCTTTACATTTGCTTAAATTGCAAACGAAATTTTCTTTTAAAATATCTTCGTGCACCAGCACTTGTTCAACTTCTATCATCATTACTCTTTTGCTAAAGCATATTTTAAACCAGAGGCAGATTTTAACTCCATGGTTACTGCACCAACTAAAATTTCTACCTGTGCTTTTACAGGCACTCTATTTCCATCATCGGTAACCCAAAGATACAAACGACTATCCTTTTTAAAAATTCTACCTGGCTTAATAGAAGGACTAAATTTAAGGCAGCGAATGTTACCAAGTTTACTTTTAACAGTTTCTTTACCGATATATTCAATTTCGAGCGCTGAAATTTCATCGCCAAGAAAATAATTTAATTTAAACTTATCACCTGTTTTAAGTTTTGTAATATCTAAACTACGGGCAAAATAATAAGCAGAAACCAAATCAAATGTTTGCGTAGTCGGTGTGGTAAAAGTCCCCCTGTTCGACACTACTTTTTTGGCATCCTGCGTAAACCTTGCTTTATCTTGTCTCTTGTAACTACCTTCTCTAATATTTTCCTGATAGAAATACGGAAGCAAATCTGTTTTATCGATATAAGAATCGTAATGATCCCTTACTTTGTAAAAGACATCAAAAGTTCCAGAGGTTTCTGCATCGACTGTTAGTTTATAAGTAGGTTTGTTATCAAACTTCAAATCGGAATTCAGAACTTTTATAGTCGCTTCGGCAGCTGTAATAAATCCGTACTTTAACTTATAGCTTAAAACTTCGCCGTCTTGAAAAACAGCGTCCTTTTTCAGCGGCAATTCCTGCGCCGAAGCAATAAACTTGCTTAACGTTAACGTGAGAATAAAAAATATATTTTTCATTTGCTTTGTGTGTTTCATTTGTGTGAATGTCTACATAATAAACGACTCATTTGCAGCTATTCGTTACAACTATGCAAAAAGCAAACCAAAATTAGTCTTTTCTTTTATACACAGGCACGGTTGAACAAGGCTCGCCAAACATGATACTTTTAACAACAGGCGTTAACAAATTGGTAATTTCTACATAGGCAGATACGGGTACATCTATATCGCCGCAACCTTTAACAACTACACGTTCGTTTGCAAAAGTTTGGGGATCAATTTTGGCTAACGCTTTTGTAAACAACATTGCTTCTAAGGTATCTAAACCACCAAACACCACTTCGTTGGCATAAGGTTTTAATCGGTTCGCCAGTAACATATATGCCCAGGTTGGCACAATAGCATCAGCAGAACAGATTATGGCAACATTTTTATCTTGATATTGCGCCCAGTCGTGCGTTTTAATAAACTCTCTGAAATCCTTCTCTCTTAGCATTAAGCCATGGAAAAGATTTTCCTTGATATCATAAACTACTCTTTCTCCCGGATGATAATATTCTTCCAGGTTTAAGGAGATTAAACCACTATTTGCAACTTTATTAACGAAGTTTTCCTGAATTTCCATGGCACGTAAATAAAAAAACCGTTCCGACTATACATCGGAACGGTTACAAAATTACGCAATTTCTAATTAATAGAATTTCACGCGATTGTCTTTTATCTTAGCATTATCTTGTAAAGCCTGGAAAGCTGATCCTAAAGAACGCTGACCCAAGGTTAACATCATTGTTTCTTTTTGTTTAAACATGTTAGCAATCGGAGCTGGACTTGAGAATCCTTCAACTGTGAACACATATACACCACGTTCGCCATTAACAGCATTTGAAACTTTACCTGGCTGAGAACCGAATACAGAACCTACCAATGCGTTTTCCTGAGCTACACCTGGAATAATTGGGTTTGCAAAAACAATATTTTGAACTGGCATAACTGAACGGCCAACTTTAGATGCTATTTGCTCTAAGCTACCTTTACCAGCACCTTCAAATTTAGCTTTTAATAATTTAGCTTTTGCTACGTTAAGCACCATTGGCTGAATTTCTTTTTTAACTGCATCTAATGGTAGGATACCTTTAGGTTTAACATCTGTTAAGCGTGCTACCACGTATGCATCAGCCATTGTGTAAATTTCAGGTAAAACATCACCTTTATCTGCAGCATAAGCAGCTTGAATTAATTTACGAGGATTATCTAAACCTGGAGCAAAACCTTGTGTTGCAGTAATTTTATCTGCTACGGCAAGTTTTAATTTATCCTTTTCAGCAAGTTTAGCAAAATCGTTTCCTTTAGCAGATGCTAAGAAATTGCTTGCTGCTTTATAAGCTGCTGCTTGAGTTTTACTACTTGCTGCTAACGATTTTTCTACATAAGCTAACTTAGCTACTTTAGAAGAACCGATTTGTTTTTCAATTTTGATTAAGTGAACACCAAACTGAGACTTAACAACTTTTAAATCGCCGGTATTTCCGTCGAATGCTGCGTTTTCAAACTCAGGTACCATTGCACCACGAGCGAAAGTACCTAGCTCACCGCCTTTATCCTTCGAACCATCTACGCTATAAGTTTTAGCCAATTCAGCAAAACTACCACCTTTTGAAACTAAACCTTTTAACGAGTCAGCTAATTTAACAGCGTTTTCCTCGCCACCAACTTTAGCCGGATCGATTAAAATATGACTAGCTTTTACTGAATCAGGAGAGAAACGGCTTGAAACTACTTTAATTACTTTGTAAGAATTACCAGATAAAGCTGGACCGTAAAAACTACCTGCAGGTAAAGAGAATACCGCTGAATCTACTGCCGGATCTAATTTTCCTTTTGATAAATAAGTGAACGGAACTTTAACATCTGAATTAATTGCAGCGAAAAGAGAGTCGTTAGCCGCAACTTTGAAATCGGCAGCAATTTTTTCAATTTGAGCTTTAACCGCTGCAGAATCTGCTTTAGTTGGCTTAATACTGAAAGCAACGTATTCGAAAGTACGGGTTTCTGACGGGTTGTTAAAACGTGCTTTATTCTGATCGTAATATTCTGAATAATCAGCATCTGTTAATTTAACTGATGCATCAGGAATACTCGTGTAATCAAGATTAACATATTTAAAGTTAGCCAGTTTATTACGATTTGTATATTCATCTGTAGCTTCTAACGAAGTAACATAAACCGAATTACGGATTAAGTTAGAATATTTCTGTTGTAAAGTTTGGTTTTTAACTTCTGTTTGCAACATTGCCGATTGGCTTTGTGCTTGCGGCTCTTTAGATTTTAAAAAGCTGTTTAATTGCATACGATCCAACTGCCCTGTTTGAGGGTTGGTAAAGTATTGTTTAATTAATGGGCTTGGGTTCTGACCAACTAATAAGTCAACCAATTCATCTTCAGAAACAGTTAAACCTAAACGATCGTATTCTTTATTTAACAATACGTTAGCTAATTCTGCATTCCAAGCCTGATCTACAGCCATTGATTGCATTTGTGCGTTTGCACTACCGCCATATTGTTGTTTAAACTGATTTAAATTTTGCTCTACTTTTGGCCCGAAATCATCAATGCTGATATCGTTTCCATCAACCGAACCTACTGTTTTTTGGTTCGCAGCCCAAAAAGGCTTACCCACGTTAATTGCATCGCCTACTAAAAATGCAACAATTGCAAAACCAATAGCAAACACTAGTATATAGCCTGCACGGTTACGCAAAAATGTCATTAATCCCATATTGTACTTTATATTATTTAGTTTTTTTTAAGAGGGCGCAAGATACAAATTTGCCTCAAAAAAGAAAACACAAAATTTTATTTATCAACTGTTTAATTTTTAAGCAAATAGCGAAGCAAAAAAAAGGCTTTTTTAAGGCACGATTTCATCCTTTAATACGGCCTGCCCCGTGGCAGTATTTATTTTATAAGTACTAAAATCCTGTGGTGCTTCGAAATCTACACCGTTAAGAATATTACCATCGGTAGTTTTGATTGTAACGTTTTGTGTAGAATAGAAAATCTTTTTTGATTCATCCCAAATCAACTCTTCAGAAGAGAAAGTATCGCCTTTGGCATTTTTAACAATTACATTTTTCCTGAAAAAGGTTTTCATCTCCTGATCACGCCTGATGGCATAATCGCAAATTAAGGTGCCGTCGACCACGCCTGGCTGATTGGCGTTAAAAAAATCAATTTTAACACCCTTGATCATTTCCTGATAAGATCCTCCGCCTTCGGGTGTTACCTTATCCATAATAGGAGCGTTGCCTTTGGCTTTTACTCTGGCCGAATCGCTGTAAATAATTTCTACCCCGAGGGTACGATCTCTATTTAAAACAACTTTTTGATTGGAAATGGCATTGGCTTTTTTCAGGTCATCATCTCCACAGGAAACCAAAAATAATGGTAACACCAAAACAAAGCCATATAAAAATGCCTTCGATGTCATTAATCTACCCTGTACTTACGGAACCAGGTATCGTTTAAGGTAAAGCCTAAGTGAAAGTTGATGAATTTTTCTTTAACTAAATTGTTGTTAAGTGTACCTCGCTGACCAACTTCTGTTGTAAAGTTAATTTTATAAAAAGATAAACCGTTTGAAGAAGGAAGTGGGAAACCAAATCCTAGTGAAGCACCCATTTGCTTAATATCCTGATTGCCTATTTTGATATAGGTTTTATCATAATTGAAACCTAAGCGATAATCTACACGTTTAAAATAACTGTTGTAAGATGTAATATCTGGCGTAAACTGTCCGCCGATTGAAGCACCATAGCTATTTTGTAAACCTTGATTAACGTTATTAATGCTAACATCAGACCATTTACTGGTTCTAACATCGGCTCCGATTAACCACTTATCCGTTTGTTGAATCGAAATACCAAAATTATGAGACATTGGTAATTTAATGCTCGATTTAGCACTTACTACAGCGCTTAATGTATCTAACGCGGTATTTTCATTACCATTAGCATCCTTATTATAAATGGTAGCGAAGTAAGACTGGTTTGAATTTACTTTACCAGAGCTACTACCAGAATAACCTAAGGTTACCATAGTTTTAGGCGCTATGTTAAAATTATACTGAATACCATAAGAATAATTGAAACCGCCAACGCTATTTTTATTTTGCAATTTCGAATTGATTGCTCCAGCATCGGTGTATTCAGTTGCTCTTGTGCTTATTAAATTACCAAAAATATACTCCACATTACCACCGATACTTAAGTGATCGCCAAAGCGACGACCGTAACCAAGGTATGCTTTCGATAAACCACCCTCACCCTGATAAAGCTGATCTACAGACATGGTATCTATTTTTACTGTGTTTTTATAGCTATAACCTAAATCAGAATAAGGTAAAACACCAAAACTTATAGCCGATTTTCTACTTACCGGAACTGCAAAAGCAAGGTGGCTAAAAGTTGCGTTAAAATTGCTCTCTGAGGAATTATTTCTGGATAAGCTGCTCAAACTGGCACTCATACCAAGATCGATTGTGGTTAGGTTAATACCAGAATATGAGGCTGGATTCTGCATATTAATGTAATTAAAGCCATTAACTTTATTTACAGCGGTAGAAATACCACCCATTGCCCTTAATTGCGGAAGTAAAGAGCCTTTAACGTTTCCAAAACCATATCTAGAATATGGGGATGAAGTTGTAACCTGTGCCTGAACACTGAAACCACAAACTAGAACGAGTATGGCTGTAATATAATTTATTCTTTTGTACATTTTAATCTGCAATAGCTTCATTTAATCCTTTTAATACCAAGTAAGGATCTTTTATTATTTGAGGCGCAAAGATGCTGTTTTGTAATTGCTTAAACAAAAAAATGGCATCACCCCCTGTTATAATAACCTTTAAGGCACTTTCTTTTATCTTATTAAGGGCAATAAACCCTTCAATTTCATTTATAATCCCTTGCAAAACACCATTTTTTATAGCTGTTTCGGTATTTTCTCCATCAGGAATAGGTTCTTCTTCGCTCCAATTTATTAATGGCAAGCGACCAGTAAACTCGTGAACTGCCTTAAACCGCATGGTAATTCCTGGACTAATACTTCCTCCGAAGTATTCGCTTCTACTATTCAATAAATCGTAGGTGATACAAGTTCCTGCATCAATAACCAAACAAGGTTGCTTTTCAAAAATCCCTTTGGCTCCTAAAACCGCGGCCCATCTATCTAGGCCTAAAGTAGCTGGTGTTTTATATTTGTTATGCACGCCATTACTCAGCAAAGCTGAAAAACGAACGTATTTTGTTGTTTGTTGTAGAAAATCTTCAAGCTGCGTTATTTCTTCATCAACGGTACTAACTATCGATTTTTCGACTTCAAACTGTGTGATTAAAGGCTGTAAATCATCTGCTGTAATTTTATTAAACCGTTGATAATGGACAATTTCCTTCCCTTTAAAAACGGCTACTTTGGTTGATGTATTACCTATATCAATACTTAAATTATGCATTTATTTAAATAAGAACCGATTACTGGATTATTACAAAAAGCACTGATTATTGCAAAATTCTACAATCACGCCACAAAGCTATTAATCTTTACCAAGTTTCGAGGTATCATTTTGTTAAAAAAGGTTAAACAAACAGAAAGTACTGTACGGAAAGAACAAACAGTAAAAACAGTGTTTCGTAAAACCAACGCTTCTTTGCATTGCTAAAATAGTAGGCCAAAAGTACCGCTCCTGGCGGAACACAAAGCAAGAAATGCCAGATTCGAAAATCTGGTTTTAAATAGAAGCTTGCTGATGAAACCAGAAACATGAAAAACAACATCTGAAAGCCTTTTCGGGTACTGATAAAACTTCTAAAAAAGTTTTCTCGAAGCTGCAAGGAGGCCAGAATAATAATTACGGCAACAGGAATCAGAACCAAATAATCGTTGTAATTAATCTTAAAAACAGAAGGAAATTTATTTCCAAGCGGTTTCCATATCTGATAAAAAGAGTTTAAGTTGTCTTCCCAATAGTAAAATACGGCAAGAAAGAAAAATACAGTTAAAAAACCAACCAAACCCGCAACCCATTCTCGCCAGTTAAAAGAGCGGAAAAGCAAAAGGGATAGAAAAATCATTAACAACATGGCCATAAATGGAAAGTAAATTAAGGTTCCAATGGCGATAATCATTCCGATATCAAATACTGTGGTTATCGAATTTGCACTTTTATTGAGCTTTAAAAACTTATCGATTATCCAGATTAGTAAGAAATTACAAATTAAGGCTGGACTTAAAATCATAAAAGGCAAAAATAAACTTGCACCTGTTATGTACATTAATCCAGGTAAAAAGCTTGGTTTTGCAAGTAAATTATGATTATTAATTATTCTGTTAAATATTAATGCCTGCGTAAAAACCAAAATTGCCGCAAAGAAGATGTTAGCTGATGATGAAAATGCGTTTTCTAAATCGACATCAATCAGCAAGCGTGCAAACGGCTCTAAAAAATCGAAGTTCAAATGGGCGGGTGTTTCATAAAAAATGACCATACGCATGAAAAATGTGTAAGCCAATAGCAAAATGAGGTTAACCGGATTTAATTTTCTGAACTGATTAATCATGCCTTCTTTAAGAGTAGGCAAAGTAAAGATAAAAAGCTGAAAGCTGAAAGGCTAAAACTTAAACTCTTGCGTATTTCTTAACCATATCATCAATGATTTTTGCGGTTTCATCAGGAAAATTAAATTGGTGTTTCTGATCATTTGCAACCCAATCTTTAATTATCGGGAGCCACTTTTTATTACTTCCCCAAATAACAGGCAAACCTAATTGTTTTAATGCATAGGCATTACATTGTTGTTCGAATTGGAAACGCATAGGTGCTACCAGCAGTTTTTTACCTAAATAAAGTGCTTCGGAAGGACCTTCAAAACCTCCGCCCGTAAAAAGCCCTTCGCAGGTTGCAAGGCTTTTATTAAACTTTTCGTTATTAACGGGTTCTACAAAAACATTTTGCTCCTGGTAGGCTTCTTTATTATGTTTAGAAAAAACCTGCCAGTTAACTTCAGGGATCTGGGTTAAAAGTTTAACCAATCGCTTATCATCGATAGCTGGTAAATAAACGGTATAATGGCCTAAATTTTCGCTTTTTAAACTTCTAATCTCCGCTCGTATAACTGGTGTATGAATAAAGCTATCATACCGATCGAAATGAAAACCAATATGATATTTGGTTGGTGCGTAGTGGCTTAAAATAACTTTTCCCCAGTCGATTGTTTTAGGGCGGGGTACTTTTTTAGACTTAAATGCTGCCTGATGGCTCAATGAAACACACTCTACACCTTGTAATTTGCATGCCCAGGCACTTACTGGTTCAAAATCGTTTACAATCAGGTTGTAATCCTTTATTGGGATTTGCTTCATATCCTTCCTGAAACGGAAAAGATTCATGCTTAGCCAGGTTTTGAAATGATCTACTCCGCCCTTTTTACCAAAAATAAAACTGAAACCGTGTAACTGATACTTAACAGGCTGACTCAGCTTAACATCTGCCTGAGTTCCACTAACCAGAATATCTAACTCACCATATTTTTGGAGTAATGGAATAATTTCCCTTGCCCTGCTAATATGCCCATTTCCAGTTCCCTGTATTGCGTAAAGTATCTTCATTTCTTAAAAGCCGAATATCTAAAATTATCGGGCAATTTCATACTTAATATTTTGTAAAAGTAGATTAATGTCTAATTTACTCTTTAAATCTTCTGCATCCGAAAGAATTCCTTCATCAACTTCATCCTTAACAAAATCTTTATGTTCATATTTAAAAATGCTCCAGCTTTGATCATTATATTCGAGCGCTGTTAAACTTTCTACCCAATCTCCGCTATTCAGATACGTAACTTTCCCGCCTTCTACGCTAATTTCTCTTTTCTCTGGCTGATGAATATGACCGCAAACCACATACTCGTAACGTTTTTCTATTGCAAGTTCTGCTGCAACCTGTTCAAAACTGTTAATGAATTTAACCGCATCTTTAAATCTGGCTTTTATCTTTTTCGAGAAACTCATTTTCTCTCTTCCAAAAGCCGTTAAAAACCAGTTAACAAAGCTGTTTATCAAAATTAAAGTATCGTAACCTACAGCGCCCATTTTAGCCAGCCACTTAGAATGTTGCATGGTTACATCAAAAACATCGCCATGGAAAAACCAGGCTTTTTTGCCATCGAGCTCCATAATTAATTTATTTCCTAAATGAAAAGAGCCCATTTCCATGCCATCAAACTTCCTCAGCATTTCATCGTGATTGCCAGTTAAATAATGAACTTCTACACCCTCTGAAACAAATTTCATTAGCTTACGAATTACCTTCATATGCGATTCGGGCCAATAACTTTTACTAAACTGCCAGATATCGATTATATCTCCGTTTAAAATGAGTGTTTTAGGCTTTATGCTTTTTAGATATTTTAAAAGTTCTTTGGCATGAGAACCATAGGTACCTAAATGTACATCGGATATAACGACTACATCGACATTTCTTTTATCCATAAAAGGGAATTTTTAGGAGAGGGGACTTTATTACCGCCTGGTTTAGGCAGTTTAAACAGATTGAGATTATATTACCACTCTTCTTCCTCATCTAGTTTAACCTCAAAAGGGCTAAAAAAATAAATGATGATTATTAAGAGACAGATGGCAAAAAATGATTCCAACATAATATCTGATTTACAATACAAATGTAAGACACTGTTTATCAAACAAATGTTACGCCATTGTTAAATTTATTACCAAACTGATAAAATATGTTAAATGGAATTTTGGATGAGTATTTTGAATTAGAAATCTTTTAATTGTTTAATAAAAACAAAAAACCCATAAGCTACTGCCTATGGGTTTGTAATTTATTTAGCTAACTTATTGCTAAGCCTTTGCTGCTTTTTTCTTTTTGTTTTCTGAATAAAAACCAAAGCCTAAACCTGCGACTAAAAGAATTGAACCTGCTAGTGAAATATTTTCGCCAACGTAATAAGAAGTTGGGTGAAAAATAAACTCTAATTTATGGTTACCAGCTTCTAATTGTGCTGCACGTAAAACGTAATCAGCTCTGAAATATGGCTTTTCTACACCATCGATGTACATTTTCCAACCTTTATTGTAATAAATTTCAGAGAATACAGCAACAACATCTTTTGCTGTAGAATATTCATAGGTTAAATGATCAGGATTGTAATTGGTTAACTTAATAAAACCTTCTTGTCCTGTACCTAGAATTTTGCTGTTCATTAAGCCCTTAAAGCTTTCATCAACAATTACTTCTTTTTTTGCATCAAAACTGCTGATGGCTTTCATTTCTTCATCAGAATTTTTAACATATTGTACACTTTCTACAAACCATGCGTTACCACAAGCTGTAGCGTTACGTTGCATTTTGTAAGAACCATTTTGCTGATCTTGTGTAATGATATATTTCGTGTTCAACATATCTAAAACATCCTGATTGATGCTTTTTGAGAATTGATTCTGAATTAATTCATCAAAACGTTTCAATTTAGCTGCATGGTAACCACCAATTGTTTTGTGGAAAGCTGATGTACTTGCATTTGAGAAGGTATTGATGCTCATATCGAAAACCCTGAAATTAGGATCTTTATCTGCTGAGATAAAATTATCAACATCACGCGGCTGGAAATAATCAGAAAGATCTTTCTTAACCTCGAAGTTATTATTATTTAAATATCTTCTATCCACTTGCCACATATCAAGCAATATGGCAAAAGAAAGTAAGCCTAACGCCAACTGAAGATTCATTTTCTTCTTAATCAACGCCCAAACAATTCCAAAACCAACAAGTACGAAAAGGAAAGAACGTATAGCATCTGCTCGGGCAATAGAGATTCTATCTTCAACTAAACCGTTTGCTACTTTTTGAGCAAGTGCTGCATTATTTTGTAGGGCCTGGGTTAATGCCTGAACAATTTCGGCATGGTTTGAAGCCTTAAAGCTGAATAATAACGTTGGTGCTAATGCTACAATTAAAGAGAAACCGCCTACAATTCCAGCTGACCATGTTAATTTTTTTATTAAAACCTTTTGTTCTGTAGTTCCTTCTTGTGCTTCTTTAATGGCTAATACTGCTAAAACAGGAACCATTAAACCAACAACGGCGAGGATAGATTCTACCGCTCTGAATTTATTATAAAGCGGGAAGTAGTTAAAGAATAAATCGCTTATCAAAGGAAAATGTCTTCCGTAAGAAAGCAAGATAAACAGTACGGTTGTAGATAAAATCCACCATTTTAATGGGTTACGTACAATTAGCAAACCAAATATAAAAAGGAAACAAATAATAGCCCCAAAGTAATAACCACCTTGTGTAAATGGTTTATCGCCCCAATATTGTTGCATATTAAACTGCTGACCAAGAGATTGAATTGCCTGAATGGTTTGATTCTGATCTCCTCCTGTTACTTCTGAAACCGCTTTGTACATATTGCTTTCTGGCTTAACCAAAGCATCAACACTACTTGCACCACCATATAAATCAGGAATGAAAAAAGTAAAACTTTCTCCAACACCCTGGCTCCACTGATATGCATATTCTTTAGTCATACCAGTATCTTTACCAGCAGAAGCCGCAACAGTTAAATTAGATTTACCACGATTTGTTTCTTTAGCATACTCTGCTGTAGACCACAATAAACTCGCATTAATCATTACCGCAAGTATAACAGAGACAGCTAAAAAGCCGAAAGCTTTGGTTAAAGCTGGTAATGTTTTTGTTTTATATGCCTGATAGATTTCTATTCCAACAAAAATCAAAATCGATAACATTAGGTAATAAGTCATCTGAACGTGATTGGTTCTGATTTCTAAAGCCAGGAATAATGCAGTTAAGCTTGCGCCATACCAGTACTTACCCCTCATTGTTAGAATAATACCTGCTATAATTGGCGCAAAAAATCCAATAGCTAAAGCTTTACTACTATGCCCGCTGGCTATGAGCACAAAATTATAGGTTGTAAAAGTGAACGCTATGGCCCCCGCAGCCGCTAGCCACGGATTTACCTTTAATACAATAAATAAGAAGTAAGAGCCGATAAGCAATAATAATACGGTACCTACAGGGCTAGGAAATGCTTTTGTAATTAAGGCAATGCCGTAAGTTGCACCATTGTATGCGTAAGGAACCCAGATTTGATAAGCTGGCATTCCACCAAACATTTGGTTTGTCCAAAGTGGGGCTTTACCGTCTTTCTCTTTGAAATCCATAATTTCTTTTTGCATCGCCTTCGATTGGATGACATCGCTTTGTACAGGCGTTTTGCCCTGTAAAACAGGACTGAAGTAGGCAAAACAAATGACTACGAAAATTGCAATAATGGCTAAATGAGTGCCATTGTTTTTAAACCAGTTATTCATTAAGGTTTGTTTAAGTTTAAACGAACGTCAAAAATAAAAAATAGAACGGTATATTAAAGGAATAAATTGAAAGCCTTTACATTAAAAATTTTAAGCTTACTAAAACCATCAACCTACTTACAAAAAAGGCAAGAAAAATTTAAAGTACATCAAATTAAAACCAACAAGAATTTAATGAAATAACTTCAATAAAAATAAACTTTCAAAATATATTGAAAGTTTAAAAATATATTTATATTTGTATATGGAATTAGCAGCAGCAAAACTTAAATTTATAGAAGCCTGGGGCAAGCTAGGCTCTGAATGGGGCATTAATCGCACTATGGCTCAAGTTCATGCGTTGTTATTAATTTCTTCGGAAGCCTTAACAACCGAGGAAATTATGGAGCAGTTAAGTATTTCCAGAGGAAATGCAAATATGACGCTCCGCGATTTAATTGGCTGGGGTTTAATAGAAAAACAACATAAAGCAGGCGAAAGGAAAGAATATTTCTTTGCTGACAAAGATGTTTGGAATATTGCCCGTCAGGTTGCGAAAGAAAGAAAGAAACGAGAGCTAGAACCTGTTCTAAAAGTTTTGAGCGAATTATCAGACGTTACAGGCGATGATCAAGATCCTGAATTTAAAACCTTCAAAAAATCTATAGCTGATATTAACAAATTGGCCAACAATGCTGATAAAACCATCGAAACGATGTTAAAGGCAGAAGAAAGCTGGTTTTGGGGCTCCATATTAAAAGTATTTAAGTAATTTATTAGCTATAAATATAAACTGATTACTAAGAGCCTTAACTGGCTTTATTTTTTAACATAAACTTTCAATTTTTACTGAAAATTTAAAAACTTAACTTATAATGAAAACGTTAGCCAACCATGTTATCCTTTTCGATAATGAATGCCCAATGTGTTTTGCTTACACAAAAGCGTTTACCAAACTAAAAATGTTACCTGTTGATGGCCGGGAAGCCTATCAGGAAATGCCAGCAGACATTTGCCCATTTGTAGACAAAAAAAGAGCTGCAAACGAAATTGCTCTAGTCAACACAGAAAACGGCGAGGTAATTTATGGCATCCCTGGTTTATTCAAAATTATTGGTCATGCCATGCCTGTTTTTAAACCTTTGTTCGGCTTCGGTCCCTTTCTGTGGATTATGAAAAAGTTTTATGCTTTCATTTCATACAATAGAAAAGTAATAATTCCAGCAAAAGTTAAAGTAAATACCATACAGCCAGATTTTAGGCTTCACTATCGTATTACCTATTTAATTTTAACCTGGTTTATTACCGCTTATATTCTAACTGGGTATGCACATTTATTAACTGATTTTCTCCCACTAGGAAACAGCTACCGTGAATCCTTAATTTGTGGCGGACAAATGTTTTTTCAGGCAGCTGTAATGTTGTTCTACAACAGTAATAAAACGTGGAACTACTTAGGTAATATGATGACGATATCTTTCGCTGGTTCATTGCTACTTTTAATTCCATTAGCGCTTGCAAATTACTTTTATATTGAACCCATATTTTTTATCGCCTATTTTTTAGCAACTGCTGGATTAATGTTTTTAGAGCATTTACGTCGCAGTGAAATTCTAGAGCTAGGCATGATAATGAGCTTTACCTGGGTAATTTATCGATTAATTGTACTGGCTTTAATATTAGCACTGTAAATCATGAAATACAATAAAATAGTACTCGCATGCGGCAATGGTTACTTAGGCGGTGTTTTAGCCAAACATTTTAGCAGCATAGCTGATGAAGTAATCATTCTATCTAGAAAACCGAAAGCCATAGAAGGTAACATTAAAACCATATTATGGGATGGCAAAACTGAAGGCGATTGGGTGAATAATTTAAATGGTGCTAGTTTAATGGTTAATCTCTGCGGAAAAAATGTAAACTGCAGGTACAACGATAAAAATCGTCAGGAAATAATAAACTCTAGAGTGTTACCAACCAACTTGTTAAACCGAGTTATAGAGCAGCTGGAAAGGCCTCCATTGTTATGGATAAATATTACTTCAGCTACCATTTATCGCCATGCAGAAGACCAAGCACAGGATGAAATAACTGGTGAAATCGGTTACGGATTCTCTATTGATGTTTGCAAAATCTGGGAAGAAACCTTTTTCCAGGTTACAAATCCAAAAACACGAAAAATTGCTCTACGACTGGGCATTGTTTTAGGGCGAAAGGACGGAGCTTTTCCACGGTTGCTCAATTTGGTTAAGTTAGGTATAGGCGGCAAACAGGGAGATGGAATGCAATATGTTAGCTGGATACATGAGCAAGATGTTGCTTTGAGTATAGAATGGCTCTTAAATCAAAAAGAAATAAAAGGCGTAGTTAACTGCACTGCACCAGATGCAATTAAAAATAATGAACTGATGAAAAGCCTTCGAAAAGCCTATGGTGTACCATTCGGATTACCAGCGCCAGCGTGGCTTTTAGAAATAGGTGCGAAAATTATTGGTACGGAAACCGAATTGATTTTAAAAAGCAGATGGGTTAAACCTTCTGTTTATTAAATTCTGGCTTTAAATTTCAGTATGGTTTTATTGACAACGCTATACATGATATTTTAAGTTTGAGGATTTAGAGCGACAATCAAACAAGCTGCAGAAACAAAAAAGTCTCGATGAAAATCGAGACTTTGCAAAAGTATAATAGACAAAACTTAATCTACCAAAATATTTTTTTCTGGTGTATTTGTTTCGGGATTTTTAGGTAAGGTTACTTTTAAAACTCCATCAGTGTAAGTCGCAGAAATTTCGTCGTTAAGTACTTTTCCATTTAATGCGAAAGCTCTTTCAAAAGCCTCGTTCCGATATTCTCTTCTGCTAAATGCTTCTGGGTTTTCTACACTTTCGTTTGGCTTATAAGAGATGGTTAAAATATCATCTTTGGTTGCAACCTTTAAGTTTTCTTTAACCAATGCAGGTGCAAATAAGTGAATAATAAAACTGCCTTCTGTTTCTTCAATGTTTACGGGAACGCGTCTAAGTCCAAATCCACGATTAAACATTTCTTGTGCATGTTGTGCGAATCTACCGCCATGGTGGTGTCCGCCAAATCTGCCGCCTTTTGGGCCACAGCCTCTATTCATTTTGCCTGTTTGGCATCTATTTTCGTTGTACATGTTTTTTTAATTTTAATTGTTTACGACTTGTTAATTAATGGCTTATTCGGCCACAAAAATTAATTGGGAACACCAAACTGAGTTTTTGGTATGCCCAATAATTGGGTAATTATATTTGCGTAAGGATAAGCAGGTGCAAATACCGCGTAATCGAATTTTAAACCCTTTATCTGCCCTACGATATCATCTATAAATTTCATCGGTTCGAGCAAGGCGCTAATTAAACCTGACTTTGGCTCTTTATTTTCTTTGTTATTGAAAATATTCAAATCCTGCGCATAAGGTTTAAAATCAGCACCAATTCCTTCAACGGGATTTTTAAATTCATTTGAGCTAAAAAAAGTAACTTCCTTTCCGCTGTGAATTAACTCATCTGCAAAGCTCAAAATCGGCTCAGCTGAAGTATCATAAGGGTTTGATAAAAAGAGTACGCGTGACATAGTTGCTTATTTTACGGGTATAATTTTTTCTGTTGTATCTGCTTTTGTTGTTGCAGTATCAATCAATGTTCTATCGCGATGTGTGTAGCCATGATTTCTGCGGTGCTCATGATTACAATCATGTTCGTGGTAATGCCTGTTTTTAAAATCCAATCTATCGCGATATCCATTTTGAACAGCCAGTACATTTAAGCTGTAAAAAGTAGCACCTGCAACTGCTAAGGCTAATAATATTTTAAATGCTTTCATGTCGGTTAATAATTTACGTTAATGTTATTTTCCACTCCGTTATTTTGAACCGCTGGCTTGTACCATTGTCCATCAATAGGAATAATTTGATTGTAATTACTATTTGCATAGTAAGCATCAAAACGTTGAGCGAAATGTCGGCGCTTGCTATGAGCAAACATTCTGAACACCATTCCAATTACCATTGCAATTAGAATAAACTTAAATATGAATGGAATGAAGAAAGCAGTTGCACCAAGTACAATCCCGAATCCTATAGCTTTTAATATTTTTTTCATGTTGTTATTTCTTGTTTTAATCGTGATGAAGCTATCATGAGTTTTGAAACTTAAGTTTTGACCCTCAACTCATGATGGTTTCATTTGCAATTTCTTGCTATTTAAAAAGGTAGACGGTGGAGATTTATTTTTACTTTAAATAATTTGAAAAATGTTTTCACCTTCCAAGGAAACCTAGTGAATCTTAGTTAAACACCTTAAATAAACTTGTTAGAATCTTATGAGGTAAAACTATTAACCATCTGAAACGTATAAGCACGATTTTAAATATTTGCTGAATTTATCCCATAAAAAAAGCCAGCTTTTCAGCTGGCTTTAAATTATTCTTTATTTCTATGGCCCCATCCGCCACATCTTCGTTTATATTCCTCCTTAAATTTTGCTCGTTCTTCCTCATTCATACTATCCCATTTCGAGCGCAAACCCCATGCTTTTTCACGAAAATGATTGCCAGGGCCACCATTGCCTTTGTTAAAGTTGCCAAATAGAATTCTACACAGCACCAATAAACCAAGCGCCTGCCAAAAATTTATTCGCCCTGCATGAGTTACTTCAGGCAAAATGCAATTCCACAAATACATTACAACATACCCTAATGCAGCGGCAATTAATGCCACAACGGGTAAAAAGAAAATGAATTTCTTGCCCTTGCTAAATTTTCTACTTCTCATCTTCTGCAAATTAATAATTAATAAATTCCTGATATAAATTTTGTAAACGATTACGCAAGTGTTTTACAGCGTAACCTTTTCTCGATATTAACGTTTTGATATTTTCGCCGCTTTCATCGGCCAGTTCCTGAAAAGTGCGGTCTTCTAGTTCATTTTGAACAAAAACATATCGCTGGTTTTCGGGCAATTCTTCTAAAGCAAGAAATAACTGATCCCAAAAAAGTTTCTTTAAACTTTCTTCCTCTGGCGAGAAAGACTCAGCCAATAAAATTTCTCTGAAATTAATTTCGCCATCTTCTCCTTCATAACTAAAATCATCCAATAAAGCTTCCCTTTGCTTACGGTGTTTATCGGTAATTTTGTTGCGAGCTACTCGGTACAACCAACCACTAATCTGCTCAATTGCACCTGCTTCGGGTTGATTGCTTAACTGATACCACACATCCTGCAAAATATCCTCCGCATCCTCATCCGTTTTCACCCGCCCGCGAATGAAACTAAATAAGCGCTTACCATAATTGGCAACCGTAGAGATTATATTTTGAGATTCGTTTGTTGGCACTATTGCTTGCATTATAACCAGTAAACGGATGAAAATTAATATTACTTTAAATTTTCTTTATTTATTTTTTAGAAAGGCAGGTTTCGGTTCATTTTTGAAACAGCAGCCCCGCTCTCGCTTGAATCTTTGTTATCTGTGTTTTGCGAAACCAATTTAAGTATCTGCAACAAAAAAGTATTTCCGCTAAATCGGGCTTAAATAAGTTGGGCTAATCAGTGTAACTTAAAGGATGTGCAGCTATAAAATTTCGTATTAAAAGAGAAAGCACTAAAAATATCAACTAACCACAGCATTAACACCTATTTCAATGCTCCAGTTGGGTTTGTCCCCTTATCCACAATGGTTTTTATATTACCGCTTAAATCAGAAACATATATTTTGCTGTTTGTAAATGGCTTTTCAGCACCACTGAAGAAAATTCTGTCATCGGCGGTTACAAAAACATATGGAGCATTTAAACCTTTTGGCGAAATACGTTCTACCTTTTTACTCGATAAATCCAATACATAAACAGCTTCACTTGGACCCGTCAATCCATTAACAACATCCTTATTGCCCGCATTAAAAATTAATTTCGCACCATCTTTGGTATAAAAAAAGCGATTGCTGCTCGCAATGCTGAAATCACTTCCAATTAAGCTGGCTATAGATTTTGTGTCGATTAATTTTCCGGAAATATCAAAAGTATAAAGGTTAAGCAAATCTTGAGCGAGAAGTTCTTTATCGCTTTTCCAGGTTGGCGAATACACGTTAATTTTCGATGCATTATCCAGTATTACAAATCCCGAATTATCTGCTTTAATTACACCAACTTTCCAAAGTTTTTTATCGTTAAAAATGTTGAAAGCAATTTCATTTCCACTTGCCGACCATACAGCCTGATAATAATTATCGTTATTAACTTTTAATTGCAACTGGCTTTTGTTTTCCATATCTGCAACCCAAATGGTTCTGTGCCCAGCGGTATCGTTTACGGTATAGGCTAGTTTATTTCCATCGGGTGAAATCGCTGGGTCTGTTGCACCGCCGAACGAAATCTGCTTCATGGTATCGATACTTGTAGCTACAATTTTGCTTCCATCCTGGTAAGCTAAGGCAAAATTTTTGCCACTCAACGAAACGGTATCAAGCATTGCTTTTGATTGCTCTTCTGAGCCGCCGTTAGATTTACAGGCAGAAAGTAGCGCAAGGCAAGAAATAAAAAGCGTTGCTAAAAGGATGTTAAACTTAGTCATGTACAATTTTACAAATTGTTTTTAAACAAAAAGATTCAGGCTCTTTGGAAACCTGAATCTGTTGTTTTTATGATTTTAATAAGACTTAACTTTTCTTTTTATCGGCATAACCGAACACTTTTTGTAGCAAAGTAGAACTTCTTGAACTAAAGTTATCTCTTATTTTTAATTCTTCTTTTGCAACTTCTATAAATAAACCATCGATGGCTTTCTGAGTAACATATTCTGTTAAATTCGTATTTACGGGTTTAACTAAAGGCAACCTGTTGTATTGTGAAGTTAAATCGCTGTAGTATTTGGTTGCGTTTACCTTACTTAAACTGGTCGTTACAATCGGACTAAATTTTTGCATCAACTGTGCGGTGGTTACTCGTTTAAAGTATTCTGTTGCCGCATTTTTATTCCCTAAAAGAATGTTTGTTGCATCGGTTAAAGTCATTCCTTTAATCGCCGAAACAAAAATTGGTTTCGCTTCTGTTGCTGCATCTTCTGCGGCACGGTTTAAACTGGTAATTACGTTATCGCAAAGCGAGTTTAAGCCAATACTGCGTAATGTTCTTTCTACTTTTTGTGCTTCTGGAGGCATTAAAATTTTAACCGCCAAATTGCCTAAAAAGCCATCCTTAGCAGATAATCGATCTGCTCCTGCAGAAACACCAATTTGCAAGGCCTCTTTTATACCTTGTCCGATTTCTAAGGTAGAAGGTGTTCCAGTAGCACCCGTTGTAGATTTTTCAGTTACTTTCTTGAAAATATCGCTTAGCTTAAACTGAGCATTGGCCTTTAGGTTTGTAAATAATATTAATGCTAGGGATGCAGATAAAATATTAATTCTCTTCATTTTTTGTGTGTTTAACTTTGCTATGCAAAATAACTGCCATAATTTTTTGTTGGCCACTAAAGATAAGGCTTTGTGGAAAACTGACTTAATTAAATCTTTGATGGAACAATGCAACTGAAGTTTCTTGCACAAATTTGAGTTATTTAAACCCGATTGTAATGAAAATACTTTTTGATGCAGCAACTCTGAATTTGCGTGTTATGCTGAGGCACGAAGCATCTGCTACCTATGAAACAAATGCTTCGTTCATCCAAATGCCAGAAGTTAAAGATTGTAATGAAAAGCGGGATTATCGTAACCAAAAACGTACTGGTTTTGCTTTTCAAAAAACAACTCCAAATGATTTTATAGCAGCGCACTCAGAAATATTTTTTATACTTGAAAGATTATACGATTAAGCGCCCAATTTTTTGAAGTTTATAAAAATAACAGCTGGGAATAACCAGCAAGACGATGCCAAACTAATTGCCGAGTATAAAAACTCGGGCGATTTGGACTCGTTGGGTACGCTTTACAATAAATATATGCATTTGGTTTTCGGGGTTTGCTTAAATTATTTTAAAGATGAGGAGCAGAGTAAAGATGCGGTTATGCAAATTTTTGAAGAACTGGTAACCAAACTCAAAATTCATGAGGTTCAGAATTTTAAAAGCTGGCTGCACGTTTTAACACGAAACCATTGTTTAATGGCACTGCGGAAATCTGCAAAGCAAAATAACGTTTCTATTGATGATACTTTTGTGGAAAATACAGAGTTTGTGCATCTGGATATTGACAATACAAAAGAAACGCAGCTTACCATTATGGAAAAGTGCATGGAAACTTTGCCCGAAGAACAGCGAAAAAGCGTAGATTTATTTTATTTACAAGAAAAATGCTATAAAGAAGTGGCCGATATTACGGGCTACGATATGCTTAAAGTTAAAAGTTACATTCAAAACGGTAAGCGAAATTTGAAAATTTGTATAGAGAAAAATAGTAGTGAATAACGATTGGTTAGATATTGATGTTCTGGAAGGTTACCTGGATGGTAAGCTTGATGCTAAAGCTATGCACTTTGTAGAAAGACAGGCTTTAGAAGATCCTTTTGTTGCCGAAGCTTTAGAAGGGCTTAAACAATCGCCAAAACGCAAGCAAACGCTTTCTATTCTTCAAAAACAACTTCACGATCGAGTTTCTCAAAAACCTGTTAAACGTAAACTTTGGGGCATTACCACGCATCGTTTAAGTATTGCGGCAACCGCTACTGTGGCGTTTATTGCGGTTAGCATCTTGTTTTTCATGCGTGAAACTACTCGCAGAAACAACGAAGTTGCATCGCGAAATGCAAGTGGTGTTATGGTAAATTTAGATTCTAATACAACTATTGCTTCGGTTGAACCAAAAAAAGATGTTGCTGAGGATGTTGCTAAAACTGCCTTAATTGATAAAGCTATTGTTGAGGCCAAAACTGGCGCTTTAGCCAAAAACACTAAATCTGCTCCTGTTTTAAGAAATGCAGAGCGTGAGGCTGCTAGTGAAATACTATCAGATAATATGGCGCCAAGCAAAGCCAAAGCAGAAAGCTTTTCAGAAAGAAAAGCAGTAGCAGAAGAAGCTGTTGTTGCTTCGGCTCCTGTACTTTCGGGAAGTAGTTTGGTTTATAGTGGCAATGTAGTTACGCAAAATGGGCAACCCGTTAAAGGAGCAATTGTAAAACTAGCAAATTCGAAAGCCGTAACAGCGACCAATGCTTATGGATTTTTCTCTTTACCGGTTGACAGTGATTATAAGACTAAAGAGGTTTTGGTTAAGGCACAAGGCTTTAACGACCGAGCAGTTACAACCGATCCTAATGCTATAAGAATGGCGTTAACTGGTGATAGATCTTTAAATGAAATTGCTTTAATTACCAGATCTAACGGGCAAAAAAAGGAAACTGTTGCGCCACAAAAAATTGTTTTACGTGCGGTAGAAAACCTGGATAAATCAATAGGTGAAATTACAAAACCTGTTCCTGTTTCGACTGTAAATTACGAGCAATACTTGGAGAGCAACAATAAACTTTACAATCCAAACGGTCCTGAACAGTATGTTATTTTAAGCTTTAAAGTTAAAAAGAACGGAAGACCAACAAATATCAGCGTAATTAAGTCGCTTAATAAGCAGGCTGATGAAGAGGCAAAACGGCTTATCCAGGCTGGACCAGATTGGGTATTACCTAAAAAAGGTACCGACCTTGTAGAATTGAGTGTTAAGTTTTAACCCATTTGTTTTTAAAACAAGGTTAATCTTATAACACAAAAAACCGATTTATATCTTTCCTCATACCAAAGCCATGTACAAATTACCATACTTTACAACCGATAATCAGGAGGAAATTCTTGATTTTATGCATAATAATACTTTTGTAACCTTGGTAGGTTTCGATGGAGCGTTTCCTGTTGCAACCCAAATCCCAGTTAAAACTGTTATAGATGGAGATTCGATTAAACTAATCGGTCACATTATGACGAAAACTGATCACTTTAACGCTTTTCAGAAAAATAAAAATGTGCTGGCGATCTTTACTGGTGCTCATGCTTACATAAGTGCCTCAGTTTATGAAAATCCAAAGTCTGCTTCCACCTGGAATTACAAAACCGTTCAGGCAAAGGGAATTATCAGACTCTTAAATTCGGAGGAAACTTATCAGGTAATAAAAGATTTAACAGATAAATATGAAAACCCTGAAAGCAGTCCTGCGGCGTTTAATAAAATGGGAGAAGATTATATTCAAAAACATTTGAAAGCGATTACAGGCTTCGAAATCTCAGTTACTAATATCGATCATGTTTTTAAAATGAGTCAGAATCATTCTTCTGCAAATAAAGAAAACATCGTTAAGAATTTGCAACAAAGCGATGATGTTTTAGCGAAAGAAGTGGCTAAGGAGATGAAAGACAATTTATAAGTTTTTCCTTGCCATGTAAGACATCTAAGAAAAAAAAGTACAAACCTTGGATTTCTAATATGGTGAAAACAAAAAGACCCAAGCTTTTCGGCTTAGGTCTTTTGAGTATAATATAAAGGATTTTGTTTTATTTGAAGTAATAAATTGCTGCATAAATAATGGCAGCTAAGGTTGCGGAAACAGGAATGGTTAAAATCCACGCCCAAATTAGGTTAATGGTTACACCCCAACGCACCGCAGATATACTTTTAACAACACCTACACCCACAATCGAACCTGTAATGGTATGCGTAGTAGAAACAGGAATTGCAAAATGCTCTGTAATACCAAGTGTTACAGCACCAGCAGTTTCGGCAGCTACACCTTCCAGCGCAGTAACCTTTGTAATTTTAGAACCCATGGTTTTAACAATTTTCCAACCACCGCTCATTGTACCTAAAGATATAGCAGAGTAACACGCAACTGGCACCCAACCTGGCATTGCTTCGAAGTTAGGAATAACTTTAGCGGCAATTAAGGCCGTTGCAATAATACCCATAACCTTTTGCGCATCATTACCACCGTGGAAAAAACTTAATGCTGCAGAAGATAAAAGTTGCAAGCGTTTAAACCATTTTTCAGCAGTAGCAGGTTTCGCATAGCGACAAACGTTAATAATAACCAATGTTATAATTACCGAAATTACCATACCAATAACTGGTGCTAATACAATAAAAGATACAATTTTCACTACATAACCCATGTTTACAGCATCAAGCGGACTCGCTCCCGTAAGTAAGGCATGTGTCATACCTGCACCAGCAAAACCACCAATTAATGTATGCGATGAACTTGATGGAATACCGTACCACCAGGTTAACAAATTCCATATAATTGCGGCAACCAAACCAGCAAGAATAACCTCTAAAGTGATATAATTTTCGATTACCGTTTTAGCAACCGTGTTGGCCACTTTGTGGTCGGTAAAATAAAAGTATGCTGCAAAATTAAAAAGTGCAGCCCACAAAACAGCCTGAAAAGGCGTTAAAACTTTTGTAGAAACAACTGTTGCAATCGAGTTAGCGGCATCGTGAAAGCCATTAATGTAATCGAAAGCAATAGCCAGAATTACAACAACAACCAATAAGGTAGTTACCATGTTTGTTTTTTATTAAGCGTTTTTAACTAAGATAGTTTCAAGCACGTTCGCTACATCCTCACACTTATCTGTCGCTTTTTCTATCGTTTGTAAAACCTCTTTTTGTTTAATTAATTCAATTGCATTTGTTTCGTATTCAAATAAGCGGGCAACCGCTAAAGTAAATACATAATCAGCTTGGTTTTCACCGCTGTTAATACGAATACAAGCATCAGCAATTACACGTATGTTTTTAAAGCTGCGTAATTCTTTAATTGCTTTATCAATATCAGTACACATTTCTACCAATAACTCAGCAATTTTAACAACTGGCTCACTAATCGCATTCATGTTATACATTTGCATACGATTTGCAGTACCATAAATATAATCAGCAACATCATCAACAGCAGTTGCCAGTTGGTGAATGTCTTCTCTATCAAACGGTGTAATAAAGTTTCTGCTTAATTCAAGGAAAATCGAATGGGTAATATCATCACCAACGTGCTCTAAGCGCTCAATTTCTTTAAAAATTGTTTTTCTGCTTTCAGCATCAGCCGTGCTTACCATTTCTAAAAGAGTTTCTGCAATTTTCAATGCATTGCTACCAGCTTGCTCAAAAAGAGGATGGAATTTTCTATCCTGAGGCGTAAAGAACTTAAAAATATTGTTCATGTTAATTTTTAATATGCTGCAAAGCTACAAGCCCAATGTTAAGTTAATGTTAATTTCTTAATTATATTAAGAAATACTGGGCTGTTTTATAATATATTAAGTCTCTGGTGGTAAATTTAATCGACTGATTTATAAAACTGACAGATCATGAAGTCTAGTTATTTGGAAACGAATGCCAGTTATCACTTCGGAAACTCTAGCCCTGCTATCGCTCCAAGTCCGCATTCGTACCTCAGTTGCGGGCTTTCTGCTTTATCAGATTTAAAAACAAAAGGTATTCAGTTCTTGGCAAATTTCACTTTGCCCATTATACACTTCTAAGAATAAAGAAATATTTTCTTCGTTACCGAAAGCCTTCAGCTATTTGTCACAAGTGTAAATTCAAATCCGTAATTATCTAAAAACAACCAATTATCATTTTCGTAAAAATCTACTAAGTCTATTGATAATCATCTTAATTAAAAAAATTGATGTTAAATTGGCATCATTAAAATGTGATAGAATAATAATGAAATTAGGGTACAAAAAAATAGTTGTTAAAGTTGGGTCGAATGTAATTACGCAAGCTAACGGGTTGCCAGATGAAAGCAGAATCAATCATCTTGTAAATCAACTGGCCGAAGTTAAGCAACAAGGCATCGAAGTCATTTTAGTTTCTTCTGGTGCTGTTGCCTCTGGAAGAAGCTTAATTAAAGTTTCCGAAAAGCAAGATGCAGTAACCACAAGACAGCTATTAGCAGCCATTGGTCAGGTAAAACTGATTAATACCTATTCTAATTTCTTTGCCGAACATCATATAAAGTGTGCGCAGGTTTTAGTTACCAAAGAGGATTTTCGCGATCGGGCACATTATCTTAACATGAAAAACTGTATGCAAATTTTGCTTCAGAATGAGGTAATCCCTGTAGTAAATGAAAATGATGTGGTTTCGGTAACCGAATTAATGTTTACCGATAATGATGAGCTTGCTGGTTTAATTGCTTCAATGTTAAATGCCGATGCATTAATCATCCTTTCAAACGTTAATGGAATCTACAATGGCGATCCGAAGCTCGCTACTTCAGAGGTAATAGAAGAAATCAAAGGCTCGGTTACTAATCTGGCTTCTTTTATACAAACTGGTAAATCATCTTTCGGTCGTGGTGGTATGATTACCAAAACAACGATGGCGCAAAAAGTTGCCAAATTGGGCATTGCAGTTCATATTGCTAACGGAACGAAAGATAATGTGCTTACTTCTTTACTAAATGAAGATTTGGTTCATACCCGATTTGTGCCTGAAAAAATTAAATCAGGTAAAAAGAAATGGATTGCACATTCGGAAACGGCGGCAACTGGAATTGTTAAACTAAATGATGGAGCAAAAATGGTCTTAACATCTGGCAAAGCGACAAGTTTGCTTCCCATCGGCATTATTGAAATACAATCCGATTTTTTAAAAGGCGACATCATCAAAATTATAGATGAAAATAACCAATTAATAGGTTTAGGCATTGCAGAATATGGATCTGATAAAGCGAAAGAAAGAATTGGGCAGAAAAAACAAAAGGCATTAGTGCATTACGATTATTTTTATTCGGCGATTTAAGCTGAAAGTCTAATTTAACCACAAAGTATACAAGAAAAATACACAGAAACACACAAAGCTAGATTCATTTTCTCAATTTCTTTGTGAAATTCTGTGCGCTTTGTGTAAAACTAAAGCATAGAATAATAGCTTGATGCTTGATTGATACTACAAAAATGGAATACAAACAATACTTCGAAAAGGCGCAACTAGCCAGTCGCAAACTGAATGGCGTAAGTAAGGAAAAAACAAATGCTGTTTTAGCCGATTTGGCTGATGCTTTAATTGCAAACACAGGGAATATTTTGCAGGAAAACTTAAAAGACCTTGCAAAAATGCCCGTCGAAGATCCAAAATACGATAGACTAAAGCTTAATGCTGAAAGAATAAAAACCATTGCTGGCGATATCGAAAGCGTAGTGAATTTAACCAGTCCGTTGACAGAAGTTTTATCAGAAAGAATTTTAGATAATGGCTTGAATTTAAAAAAGGTTCGGGTGCCGTTGGGTGTGGTTGGCGTAATTTACGAAGCCCGACCAAATGTTACTGCTGATGTTTTTTCGCTTTGCTTCAAAACGGGAAATGTTGCAGTTTTAAAAGGCGGAAGCGATGCCGAGTTTTCGAACTTAGCCATTTCAAAAGTGATTCAAAGTGTTTTAATCATGCATGAAATCGATCCTAATGTTTTAACCTTATTACCAGCAGAACGAGCAGCCACCGAAGCTTTGCTAAACGCAAGAGGTTTTGTAGATGTATTGATTCCACGCGGCAGTCAATCGTTGATTGATTATGTTCGGGAGAATAGCAAAATCCCTGTAATTGAAACTGGAGCGGGCATTGTTCATACTTATTTTGATGAATCGGGTGATTTAGAAATAGGTAAGGCAATTATTTTTAATGCCAAAACCAGACGGGTGAGTGTTTGTAATTCGTTGGATTGTGTGGTAATCCATGCAAATAGATTGAATAATTTAGCTGAGCTTTTATCGCCTTTGGCTGATGGAAAAGTTGAACTTTTTGCTGATGAGCAAAGCTATGAAATTTTAAAATCAACTTATCCATCAGCACTTTTAAACCCCGCAACTGAAGAACATTTCGGAACGGAATTTTTATCTTTAAAAATGGCAGTTAAAATTGTCGATGGTTTTGATGCAGCCTTAAATCATATTGCAAATTATAGTTCTAAACACAGCGAGGCAATCATTTCCGAAGATACAGAAAATATAACCCGATTTTTAAATGAGGTAGATGCCGCTGCGGTTTACGCCAATGCATCAACAGGATTTACAGATGGCGCTCAGTTTGGTTTAGGTGCGGAAATTGGCATTAGTACCCAAAAACTTCATGCCCGTGGTCCGATGGGATTAGAGGAATTAACCAGTTATAAATGGGTTGTTCGGGGTGATGGGCAAGTGAGGAGATAAAAGGACTCATCGTCATCGAATAGAAATTAATTTTTAGTCTTGGCCAGGCAGGCTTTTTTCTTTTTGACAACAAAAAGAAACAAAATTAACGACTGAAAATTTTTCTATTGAAGTCAGTGATGTGGCTGTGATAACCTATGCTAAAAAAATGTTAAGGCCTTATTATAGTAGAACGATGATTGCTGCTGAAGCTGTGTTAGGCTAAAGAGCAAATCCTCTGATGGTATCGTTTTACATTTAAACCATGACGACTGATGCACTAAATCTCAAATACCTCTCCTTTTTCAGGCGCAACCACATTAAACCCATCTTCCGTTAAAGCTGATGCCAAGCTTTGTAAGCTTTTATCCTCTCCATGAACCAGAAAAACCTTTTTTGGTTGGCCAGTTTGTTTTACCGTTCTAACCAAATCATCATGATCGCCGTGGCCGCTTAGCAAATCGGTTTGGCGAATGGTGGCGTAAACCATCATTTCACGATCTTTAATTCTAACAATTGGCGCACCACTTAAAAGTTTATATCCCAGCGTTCCCTTAGCGCAATAACCAATAAAAAGAATGGTGCAATAATAATTTTGGATGTTGTAATATAAATGATCCTGAATACGCCCACCCTCCAACATTCCTGCAGAAGAAATGATGATGCAGGGATCAAAGTAATTAGAGACATCTTTACTTTCTTTCATGGTTTGAACATAAGCCAAATGCTCAAATTCAAATTCATCGCCCATGGTTTTGTAGAAATCTTTCGCTTCCTGATTAACCAAATTATGGTGTTTTCGGTAAACATCAGTCGCTTGTATGGCCATCGGGCTATCGACAAATATTTGAACAGGAGGTAATAACTTTTTAGTAAAAATTTGGTTTAATGCAAAAACCAATGACTGTGTTCTGCCGATACTAAATGCTGGGATAATTAAACGGCCAGGCGTTTTGATACATGCTTCTTCAATTTCTTTTACCAAACGCTGTTCTAAAGTTTGGTCTTTTGTGTGGTATCGGCCACCATACGTAGATTCACATACAAAATAATCAACCTCAGGTATTGGTTCTGGCTTTACTAAAACAGGATAATTTTCTCTGCCAATATCGCCCGAGAAAGCAATTTTCTTTTCTTCTCCGTTATCGTTTATCGTTAAAATGGCTGCCGCAGCACCCAGCAAATGCCCAACAGGCACAAACGTTAAACTGATATTGCCATTAATTTTGAAAGGCTTGTTGAAAGCAATTGTTACGAAACGATCAATCGTATCCATTACATGTTTATGCAAATACAAAGGTTTCGGACCACTGAAATTACCACGCTTGGTTCTTGGTTTTCTGCTTTGTTTACGTAAAAAAAGTTCAACCGAATCGAACAACAAAATCGAAGTTAAATCGGCGGTCGGCGCTGTACAAAGCACCTGACCATCGAAACCGAGGCGCACCAAGGTTGGTAAATTACCCGAATGGTCGATATGTGCGTGAGTTAAAATAACCAGGTTAATATCGGCCGGATCGAAAGGGAATTGTTGATTATCTTCCTGATAGGTTTCCTTTTCATAATCCAAACCACAATCTATCAGTATTTTATAATGCTCAACTTCGAGCAGGTGCATACTTCCTGTTACCTGTTGCGCCGCACCCCAAAACGTTAACTTCATCTTCTAATCTTTCGGTAAATTGTTTGGTGTAAAGTAATACAAATGACGCGATTTTTAAGCAAGATGGCGTAATTTTTTAGTTAACGAAGCGCTTTCCATCTTTTTGCAGCCTCCAGCAATTGTAATTTTCTTTCCTCAGAAAACGCAAATAAATCCTCGCTTTTGATAACATCTTCATTTAGTAAACCGATAATTGTTGCATAATACATCGAGTTCCTCAAACCATCATATCTAATTGCAATTTTTTTATCAAAATCTTTCACTGCATTAAAAATTGCATAATAATGGGCTCTATTATCTGCAGGTTTTTCAGTCTGCCATTGTTGCAATATGGTGGTAAATTCATTCATTCCTGCTGCAAATTGCCGCTGTAAACCGATTTCAAAAATAGACCTGCAAATTCTGTTTTCCGCTTTAGTAAAATCCATTATTAAAGATAAAAATTTATTTTTTTTAAAATCAAGTGCAGTAGTGCTTTCGTCAGTTTCTCTCCCGTCTTTTGTTTCAAATCCTCTCCCGAGAAAAAATTCGGCATTCCAATTTTCCACTCAAGGGGGTTTAGGTGCCGCAGATAGATGCAATTTTGTAGCAGCTTAAACCCTATTGCAACAGAAATCTCCCATTTAAACATCTGTATTTATTTTTTTTTGGGAATGCTTGCTTGATAGACAGGTTTCTTGAGGAATTGTAGTGAGCGGGACTGTTATCTGCCATGAACTACGGTTATTGATTTCCAAAAAAACTGTAAAAGGTAATTTGTGCTTTCTGGCAAAGCCTTATCTTTACCAAAAAAACTCACCATGCAAGAACCATTTGATATAGAAATAGGCCCGATAAATTATTCGGTTTTTCCTGAGGGAAACGACTCATATACCATTTTTAAAGATGGAAGAGAATACATTCAAATTCAAAAAGATACTTCTTCCATTTGGTTGAAGATGGATTACAAAACCGAACTTCCAATTTTTGAGGAAGATGAAGAAGTGAATGCAATTGGGCAGGCTATTGAAAAATATGTGCCCGAAGAGGAAGATGAAGAAGAATTGGAGTAAAATAAATTTATAGAGGCTGTTTTGTTTTGCAACCTCTATAAATTTAGTTTTATAATAGTTTTAACAATTCTTCGGCTACTTTTTCTGATGATGCTGGGTTTTGACCGGTTACCAATAAACCATCTACAACGGCGTAAGGATTCCAATCTTCTATTTTGGTATAAATTCCACCATTTTTCACCAACATATCTTCTACTAAAAAAGGAACTACTTTCGTTAGCTGAACCGCTTCTTCTTCGGTGTTGGTAAAGCCCGTTACATTTTTACCGTTAACTAAATATGCTCCATCAATTTTAACATCCTTTAATACGCCAGGGGCGTGACAAACAAAGCCAACTGGTTTATTTGCGGTGTAAAAATCGACTATTAATTTTTGAGAGGTAGCACTTTCTGCCAAATCCCAAAGCGGGCCATGTCCTCCAGGATAAAATACAGCATCATAATCCTCCATTTTCACCTCTGCTAAGGGAATTGTGTGCTTTAATTTATTTAACAGAACGGTGTCTTTATCCATTCTTGTTGTGGTGTCGGTTTGAAATGTTGGATCTTCGCTTTTAGGGTCTATAGGTGGTTGACCTCCTTTTGGCGATGAAAGCGTGATTTCGATTCCTTTATCTGTTAAAGTATAATATGGGGCAGCTAATTCTTCTGACCAAAAACCTGTTTTTAAACCTGTGTTTCCTAATTCATCGTGGCTCGTAAGCACGAATAAAACTTTCTTATTCATATATTTTTATCCTAAGTGTATGACAAAATTAGGGCTAAAATGTTCGCCTGCACAGGACTTGAATCACAGATTTTTTGTGAGTCAAATCACAATTTTGTAGAAAGCCTGCTCAGTGTTTCTCTCGAAATACCCAAATAGGCTGCAATAACGGTTTTAGAAACCCGCTGAGAAAGTTGTGGATATTGGCGAGACAATTGCTCAAATCTTTCTTTAGGGCTAGTTGTTAGTAACGATAAAATTCTTTGCTGCAATGCAACATAACCAGAACTATTTTTTATCCTAAAAAAATGCTCCATTTTGTGGCTTTCATTGCAAAGTTTATCTAAATTTTCTTTTGAGATAGAAAGGAGCTCTACATTTTCTAAACAGATAATATTTATAATTGATTTAACGTTGCTGTAGAAAGCCTGGAAGTCTGAAATCCACCAGTTTTCCATAGCAAACTGAATGATATATTCCTTACCATTTGCATCTGTAAATGTTGCTTTTAAAAGTCCTTTAATTACAAAATAGATATTTTTTACTTGTTCATCTTCTTGAATTAGATACTGATGCTTTTTAAAATGTTTAAACTTGAAATGGCTATTAATATGTGCAAACTCTTCATCAGTTAGTAAAACAACTTCCTCAATATGTTTTTTTAGTTCAGCACTCATTTTATAAATCTAGATAAATTCGGAACTTAACACGATTTTTTCTTAAAAAAGTATGTTAAAAATATTGGGCAAAAAAAAATCCCGATTCACATCGGGATTTTTTGAAAGTTTAAAATATTATCTTGTACAATCGGCTGTCCAGGTACCATTACTGTTCGAAACTGCCATTTTTAAAGAGCTGGCATCGATGGTAATTCCAATTAAACCTGTACCAACACTTACATAAGTATTTCCGCTTTCCTGAAATTTAACCCCTGTAATATCAGGAATGTTGTTACCAAAAAAGAAACTGTACGTATCACTTACTTTAGTTACGGTTACTTTACCGTCGGTGCTGTTGGTTACAGTCTGTCCATTTCGGTAAGAAACTGTTCCCTTATAAGTTCCAACGAAAAAATCGCGATCTGCTGGATCGGTGTCTTTTTTACACGATACCATTACTGTTAGTGCTATTAAAAGCATGCTGAAAATTTGAACTGTCTTTTTCATTTTATTGTTTTTCAATGTTAAAATCTGCTGTGGTAGACAACCGATCTGTTTAGTTAAATGTAACAGCGTAATTACAACCACTGTGCCAAAAGGCTTATTTATCCATTGAAAAAGCCATCAAAATTTAAGAAAAAGAAACATTTTAGTAATTTAAAATGCTGATAGATAGATGATTAATTTAAATTATTACTTTCCATTCATGCATAGTAATAATTTGAATTAATCAAGAAACTTAATATCCTTAAACAATTAATACTGTTCAGTTATAAGGAAGAGAGAGCAAAAAAACTATTTAAATTTTTCATAAATGTAAGATATCAAGTCGCTACCATAAAGGAATGATAGGGAAACAATCGCCAGTAGCAATAAAAAAAGAAACATTCTTTTTAAAAAAAGCTTTACTCGATTTTCATCATTGATGAATTTATAATCGGCTATCAGGAAAATTAAACCTGCAATTATACCCGATGGAATTCCTAACCAAAAGGCCAATAGTGTAGAAAGAAAGCCAAGAGGGTAAAACAACATCCAGGCGCAGAAACTAAAAATGGAGCTAAAAATTAGAAACAGCAAACCTTGAAAGAAATTCGTGCCCATCAAGCCATACATAAGCACCAACAGGCCAATGGCCAAGGAGATATAGGTGTAAACGAAATCTGAAATGAAATTGCTTTCGTGTTTTTCGAATGGAAAAATGATGCACAAACTCATTAAAAGAATAACCACACCAACAATTAGATAGGTTTTTCTATCTCTTATTAGCGCGGCTAAGTTTTTGTTTTTACGCATCAATATCGTTTAAAAATAGCTTTCAGTACCATACTTGCTGGCTTACAATTTACTTAACACCCACCCACCATTGTCGAAAAACTTGCTTGTCGCTTTTTAAATAAACAAACTCACCAATAACGGGCGTTACCAATGGAATTTTCGTTGTTTTGTTTAACGCTGTAATTTTTGTCAAAGGTTCATCCCAGGGGTGATTGGCTAAAACAAATTTCGAAGAATGTACGGGAAATAATCGCTTTGCATTTAAATCTTTTGCCGCTTTTAAAACTTCGGCAGGCTGCAAGTGAATGTATTTCCATTTTACATCGTATTGACCATCTTCGAGTATGGCCAAATCAATCGGACCGAATTTTTTACCTATTTCTGCAAAGTGCGTATCGTAACCACTATCGCCACCGATATAGATTTTCATTGTTGGGCTTTGTAATACATACGACATCCATAGCGTATTATTTCTGGTAAAGCCTCGGCCCGAGAAATGTCTTGCTGGTGTAGTATGAATGAAAAATCCTCCGCCAAAATCAATGGTTTCGTTCCAATCCTTTTCTAAAATATTTTCGGGTTTATAGCCCCATTCTTCAAAATCTGCACCAACACCTAAACCGCAAATTACTTTTTGGGTTTTGGCTCTGAGTTTAATTAAAGTCTCATAGTCAACATGATCATAGTGGTCGTGAGAAAGAATAATATAATCGATGTTTGGTAAATCCTCTACTCTGTATCGATCTGTTCCTTTAAATGCAACAACTGTTCCTGGAATAGGTGAAGCATTGCCACTAAAAACTGGATCAACCAAAATGCGTTTTCCATCTAATTGAATAAAATAAGAGGAATGGCCAAACCAAACCAGCACATTTGAATCTATTGGTAGTTTCAATAAATCTACCTTTTGCGATGGAATACTATCAACTGGCGTTAATCTTGGGTAGTTGGTGAATAATTTATCGGCAATAATTCCCAGGGTGTTGTAACCCTCGGTTACCGCTGGAGTGTTATTAATATTTTGAAAAACACCATCTTTAAAATTTGGTGATTTTTTCATGCGCTCTAATCTTGCACCTTCTGCCGCTTTACCAAATAAAGGCTTTTTCAAATAAAAATAGGTAGTCAAAAAAAGTAATACTATTAGCGTACTTAGAATGATAAAAAACCATTTTATCGTTTTAATAATTTTATGCTTCATAGAAAAATTGTAGCGAAATTTTATTCAAAGTAATGCAAATATTGATGCAAATTACTCGGTTTGAGAAAATTGACAGTGTTCTGTACATTCTTTCTAACAGTTAGTCTCGAATTATATTAAAATTACCGTGTAAAAAACCGATCGTGGCAATAATGACGACTAAAATTCCAAAGAAGATTAGTAGCGTGGAAATTATCTGCCAAAATTTCTCGCCTGATTTACACCTAATGCCTGTTATCGCAATTGATGGGAATTTCTGCATAAGTTTTATCTATCAAAAGAATTGATGGACAACCGAAAGAATGACTATTTTTCGTTACTTTTTCTTTTCGGTTTTAACTAGTACAGATTTACCGTTTTCGATTTTATATGAAGTAATATGAGTGTAAATATCGTTTTCGTAATCCCTTTCTTCCTTTATCAAAAACATTTTCTCATTTTGCCAGCGAAAATATTTAGTTCCTTCGTTTCCACTCCCATCTGCATCTATGGTTTGAGCTTCTTTTCTAACAGCATCAAAAAATACGACGCCCATTTCATTAAGCTGTGTGTTTTGGATAAAACCACGTTTTTCGGGATAATAGATGAAATAGCGATAAGAATAATCGCCTTTGGCTAAACCAGGATAATAGATCGGAACTTTAAAATCCAAGTAACCATCAAAATTCAAATCCTCTAGTATAATTTCGGCTTCCTTAGTATAAACATCCTCAAAATCTGTGAAAATCCAGCGCATGCTTTTGTTAATGAAAACCTTTAGCGAAACCAAGTCGAAATAATATTGCGCATCGGCTGGAATGTAGCCTAGCTTTGCTCGGTTTCTGGCATATTGAAAAACGTAGTTCGATGGATTAAATGCTTTTAAATTTTCTTTTGCGGCTAGTTTAACAGTTAAATACAAAGTATTTTTAGCGGATTTTCGCCAAGTTCCATTCAAAGAAATCTGATCAATGTAATTCAATTTAAAATTCCCAGTAGTTTCATATTTACGGTTTGCAATATTAAAAGTATTTTCTTGCAAGTTTAATTCGCCGTCTTTTAACATGCCTTCGAGCATGATTTTTTGTGTATTACCATTTTTCTTGTAATAATACTCGCCCGCTACACTATCACTTTTTTGATTTATCTCCAATCTCATTTCTATAGGATATTTATCAATTGAGCCAGTAAAATTTATAATTGATATAATTTTCGCCTCTTGAGCTTTTATCTCAAAAAAAGAAAATGTTATTAATAGCATAACAAGCATTTTTTTCATAGCATATTGTCTTTTTATTTAATTAATCAGCTTTTGAAATCCCTAGATAGCAGCGGGGAAACAACATTTATCTTAGATCGCATATTGTTTGTTAATTTTTTCTTCGGGTTTGGTGCTACACAAGTACAACACCATTAAAAACAAATATTCTAAAGGTTTCATTAATAGATAAACTGCGTTTGAGGCTCTTGTCGTTGTAATTTTCTTCGATAGTGGATAGCCGTATTTATCGTAAAAACCTCTAATCACTTTGTGTAAGGTAGGTACATTCTCCTGTATTAATTCTTCGAAAGCATTGGCGATTAACAATTGTCTGTTCACAATAATTTCGTGCCCATGTCTTTTGCCTAGGCGTAAAGGTTTTACAATATCTGGTGTTCCGCAAACGGCGACAGTGCATAAATAGTGACCTTCATGATCTAAAAATGGAGGGTGTGTTTTTTGTGAAAACGTCCAAGTTGTGGTTTCTGTAAAAACTTTGGTTATCGAGTTAGCATCTTGTCCAAATATCATTAAAATAGCCACAATAATTGCGAAAACAGGCAAGAGCATGACCAAAATCAATAGTGGTTGCTTTTCGGTTTTGGCTAATTTTTGGTTTAACAGATTTAGATATTTGTTGCGATAGATTTTTGTACTTGCGACATCTGCTTCGGCATTAACAACCTTTAATAATACGATAATGCTAGTAACGACGTAAAAGAAAGGCAACAATGCAAAAAAAAATGTTCCGCCACTTTGCTCTGTATTGGTACTGGTTTGTAGAATAACCGCCGCACTTATTGGTATGCCGATCATGACAAACATAACACAGAGTGAAAATAACAACGGCGGTAATACTCTTCCTTTATACCAAAGTTTAATTAATCCAAAAACCGCGAGCGCAAAAAACACAATCAAAGTTGATAAATGTTCGAATGCAAACGGTGTATATCCACCATCTACAGGGTCTATTGCAGTGTAATAACCATCGCCATTTAGCAACCAAATTAAACCAAACAAGCCCATAGTTAGTATAAAAAGACCAATAAAAACAAACTCTCCAACTATTGTTGCAGGTTTTATATTAACCCTTATTTGTTTGTAAAAAAAGTATCCAACTATGGGGCAAATGATAAAGAATGTGATAATTAATGCTATCATTTTACTTCGCCCGTGTTAATTTCATTTGATATAAATCTAAATCAGAGATATTGTATTTTCCCATAAGCTCTTTGATTTTACATGCATTAAACATCATTATCTTCTTGCTTAAAACTTGGTTAACTTCCTTTTGTATTTGTGGTACCTGGTGGTTGGTTTGGCCCTTCATGTGCTGATGTATTGGCAAATCATATTTATTTTTAGCGGAGATTTTTCTGTTTCAAACCTTACATCTATCGTTCTTCTAATCATCCCCTCTGGGAGGTTTTTTCCGCCGTAATAGTAATTATCTGCTAAAACTTGATATTCACTATAAAACGTACTGCATCTATCTGTTTTTATCCGTCAATTCCAATTCATCTAAAGTTGCTTTTGTTTCTTTAAGTCCCTTGATTTCTTCGTTCAGCTTTTTAATTTCAGCATCAAAATAAGCGGCGTCTGCCTTTGGGCTTTCAATGGTTCCACCTTTTTTAGTAGTTATTTTAGTGGCGTAAGCTTTAATTACTAAATCGTAAGGCGAAAAATCGGTGATTGGATATTTTGCTGTTTTCCATAAGGTAGAATGCTGAACCGCCTCATTAAATACCGGTTGATGATAATCATAACTTTCATTGGGTTTCAGTGCAAAATCATCATTCCAGGTACCTCCACTGCCTTGTGCTGCTAGTTTTTCACCAGTTTTTTTAGAGTAAACTTCAATGTTGATCATATACTCTCCAATTATATCTTCTTTAGAAGTATTTTTAAAAGTTAAATCCAGAAAAGGTGATTTGGGATCATCAGAGAAAAATTGGTCTTCGCTAATGGAGATTTTAGTTAATTTAAAAGCATCTATCTGCTGAGTTATTTTAGCCGCCTTCAGTTTATCTTTTTCTAAACTATCTATTTCCGCTGTTTTGTTGGCAATTTTCTCATCCCGATCAGCTGCTAAAAATTCTTCAGCAAAGCTGATGATTGCGCTATAACTTTTGCCATCAATCATTTCCATCGAAATTTTATCGAAAGATTTCTCTTTATATTTTTCTGGAAAATTCCATTTCTCTTTCATCGCTTTTAACACAATTACACGCAAAGCTTTTTCTAAGTTTTCCTTTTCTGGGTTATCTAATTTTTCTTCCATTTTAGCTTTTGAAGTTTTAAAAGCTTGTTCATCTTTACTAGATATGGTTGGGCCACAAGAAAACAAGAAGAGTGTGATGAAGGAAAGAATTAAAGCTGGATATATACTTTTCATTTTGATAACTATTATTTCTTTTGTGATTGATTATAAATTGCTTCGGTTACTTTTTCTCCATTGAGGTAATAATGCGTAAAAAGTGTTGTGCCATCTGCTTTATACATGTGCGCAATACCATGACGTTTACCGTTTACAAACTCTGCATCCATATTTTTTTTACCCAATGCGTAAGTAGTGGATAAGCCATGCTGCAAATCGTTTTGATAATTAGTTTCTGTCATGATTTGCCCATTGCTGTAAACACGATAAACACCATCTCGCTTATCATTTTTATAACCGATTTCTACCGCTAGCTCTCCATCTAAACCGTAACTTTTGGATGTTCCGTTTTTTAAATCATTTTCGTAATAAGCTTCGGTAATTACTTTATCGCCAGAAAATGTTTGCGATAAACCATGTTTTTTATCGGCTTTGTAAACGGATTTATTAACCAATTTGCCACCGCTATACATTTCACTAACACCGTTTTTCTTGCCATCTTTATATTCCTGATGTAACCAAACTTTGCCTTGGTTATCATAATTTTCTTTTAAACCATTACGAACACCTTTTTTATAGTAAAGCTTGCATTCTATTGTTCCGCCTTGCGAATACCAAAAAGCTTCGCCAGTTATTATTCCTTTTTTAATATTATAAAGTGCAAAACCTCCTTCATCGAAAGGTATTTTATACTTGCCATCCAATAACTTATTGTTTAAACTAAGTACCAATTCACTGCTATCGGCATTGTAGTTTTTCTGCAAATGTTTCCATTTAATTTCTTCCGGTAGTTGGGCAAAAATTAATGTTGAAACAAGAACAAGAGTCGCTGTAAAATAGAATTTTAAATTTTTATTCATTATTCGATGTGATTTATGCAGCAAATTAGTTAGTGTTTCTTCATCAAAATTTGCCATTTATTATTTGCTGACTTTTGTTTATTATCCGTGAATATTTATATCATTTTTCATTATCCGATGTATTTTTTTTGATATTCTCACAGCTCTTTATTTTTATCGATGTGTTGGATTATCAATTTAATTCGCTTTTAAATCAAAGCATTTATCAAGCTTGCTTATCTCTGCAGTGTTTTGTTCCATAATTTCCCGAAAGTATTTTTTTAGAACTATTAAGTTAAAAACTTGATACACCGTTGTTAATGATTTCAGTTTCCAGGAATAGCGCATCTTGACCTAAAAAAGCTTTAAGGCATTTTACTACAAATGGTTTATTGCATTCTTCCATCCAGATTTCGCTAGAAACCGTTTTTGTTGTTGACTCACCAAGCCCAAAAAAGCCTTTGCTGGTTTTCTCAATTGGGCGAGTGTAGCGAACATCAAACTGCACACCATTAAGTTCTAAATTTTCGCCATGCGTGTACGCACCACCAATATTTAAAATGTTTTTCTGGTTAGAAAAATCGGTGTAACTCAATTCAAAAAAATAGTAATCGTGTATTACATCATCATGCTTTTCGTAAATATCGATATTTAATTGTTCCCAGTTTACATCTAAAAAAGCTTTCAAGGCTTGCTCTTTGTTACTGTAAATAATTGATTGTTCAAATTCGTTAAAAGGATTTTGAAATTTGATAACTACATTCTGCATACCTATTAGATTTTTACCTCCGTAAAATACAATTATTTGCAGGTTGTATTTACCTAAATTATTATTTGCAGTAATTGAACCTTTATTTGCTAAAATATAACTGCTTTTTGTTTATGTATTCTCCAGATCTTATTGGGATCGTAATGGTAACAATCGTTCCAATTTTCTCATCGTTTTTAATGTCGATACCCGCATTTAAACCACTTTCTTTCGCTATATATGATAATCGTTCTTTACTAATTTTAGTTGATAACAATTGGTGAGAGGACGATTTTGCAACAGGAGATATACCATCTGCATTATCTTTAATTTTAACAATGAGGATTCATTTTTAATGTCGAAATCAATTATAATAAAGCCATGCTTTCGGTTTGGATTAATACCATGCAAAATTGCATTTTCTACAAATGGTTGCATTAACATAGGAGAATATGATTAAGATTTGAATACCTGAAATTTGATTGATGGTTTTAAATCCGATTGGATGGAAATATTTTTTGCTGCAGAAATTTACCCTATCGAAACCCGTGGTTAAAATTAAGCCTGATTAAATAGGCTAAAGCAATATTTGAAAATCCTTTTTGATTATTTTTTATTTGGTACGATTACTAATATAGCAGAATACGATGCTACTAGTTATTAAAAATAATCGTTTTGTAAACAAGCAAACTAAATATGTCAAATTGTCACTTTTAATTTTATTTATGTATTTTTGCAATCCCAAAATGTTTTTAAACAATGATTGATTTACAAGTACAGGATAAAACGCATGATGAAGCAAAGCAAGGTGAAGCTTTAATTTTAGATACACCAGTAAAAGCTGATGCACGTAAATTATACATAGAAAGTTATGGTTGCGCAATGAACTTCGCTGATAGCGAAATTGTAGCCTCTATTCTTTCAGAAACAGGATTTGAAACTACTGGAGATTATCATCAAGCTGATGTGATTTTTATTAATACTTGTTCTATTCGTGAAAATGCAGAAACAAGAGTACGGAATCGTCTTTCGCAATTTGGTGTAGAAAAGCGCCGTAATCCTAAATTAATTGTTGGGGTTTTAGGTTGTATGGCAGAGCGTTTAAAATCTAAATTTTTAGAAGAAGAACGTTTGGTTGATGTAGTGGTTGGACCAGATGCTTATCGCGATTTACCTAACCTGATTGAGCAAGTAGAAAGCGGGCATAAAGCTGTAAATGTGCTTTTATCTCGTGAAGAAACTTATGCAGATATTAGCCCAGTACGTTTAAATAGCAATGGAATAACTGCATTTATTTCCATTACCCGTGGGTGCAATAATATGTGTTCATTCTGTGTAGTTCCTTTTACCCGCGGTCGCGAACGTAGCCGTGATGCACATTCGATTGTAGAAGAAGCAAAAGGATTATTCGAAGCAGGTTATCGCGAGGTTACCCTTTTAGGGCAAAATGTAGATTCGTACACCTGGACATCAGAAGATGGAACAGAAACGATAAACTTTGCGCAATTATTAGAGCAAACCGCTTTAGTAAACCCCGATTTAAGAGTTCGTTTTTCAACCTCTCATCCTAAAGATATTACGGATGAGGTTTTACATACTATCGCTAAATACGATAACATTTGCAATTACATACACTTGCCAGTTCAATCGGGAAATACACGTGTATTAGAATTAATGAACCGTACTTATACTCGTGAGTGGTACATTAATCGTATCGATGCAATTAAAAATATTATTCCAGGTTGCGCAATTTCTACCGATATTATAGCAGGTTTTTGTACTGAAACTGAAGAAGAGCATCAAGATACTTTAAGTATGTTAGATTATGTTAAATATGATTTTGCTTACAATTTCACTTACTCAGAAAGACCAGGAACTTTAGCTGCTCGTAAGTTAGAAGATGATATTCCTGAAGAAGTTAAAAAACGTCGTTTGGCTGAAATTTTAGCCAAACAACAAGCACACTCTTTATTGCGTTTACAAGAATGGGTAGGCAAAACCGTTCGTGTTTTAATAGAAGGAACATCTAAAAAATCGGATAAGGATTATTGCGGACGGGGTGATAGTGGCGCAATGGCAATTTTCCCAGCGATTGAAGGCGTTAAACCTGGCGAATATGCAAACGTACTGATCGAAAAATGTACTTCGGCTACGCTGATTGGAAAAATAGTTTAATAAAGTTGAAAGACTAAAGGTTAAGTTTCACACTTTGGAAAATACTTCCAAGTTTTGATATCTGATTACTGGGGTCTTGATACTAAATACTTGATACTAATAAATGGATACACAAAATATTAAACAGCGTTTCGGTATCATTGGCAACTCGCCTTTACTTAATCGTGCTATAGATATTGCAAGTCAGGTTGCGCCTACTGATATGTCGGTTTTAATTACTGGCGAAAGTGGAAGTGGTAAAGAGGTTTTTTCTCAAATTATCCATCAAATGAGTGCCCGCAAACACGGTGCTTTTATAGCTGTAAACTGCGGCGCCATTCCCGAAGGAACAATTGACTCTGAACTTTTCGGACATGAAAAAGGCTCATTTACTGGCGCACATGAAGCTCGTAAAGGTTATTTCGAAGTGGCTAATGGTGGAACTATTTTTTTAGATGAAGTTGCGGAGCTTCCGTTAGGGACACAGGCTCGTTTATTAAGAATTTTAGAAAGTGGAGAATATCTTCGTGTAGGTTCATCAAAAGTTCAAAAAACAGATGTTCGTATTATTGCAGCAACGAATGTTGATGTTTATAACCGTGTAAAAAACGGAAAATTTCGCGAGGATTTATATTATAGATTAAATACAGTTCCATTGCGTATTCCTGCTTTGCACGAGCGTAAAGAAGATATTTATTTACTGTTCAGAAAATTCTCTGCCGATTTTAGCGACAAATACCGTAGTCCTGGGTTAAATTTAGAACCTGATGCCGTTCAGATTTTAACGAATTACAGCTGGCCAGGTAATGTTCGTCAGTTGAAAAATATTGCAGAGCAAATCTGTGTTTTAGAAAAAGATAGAAATGTAACTGGTCAGGCCATTTTAAATTACATCCCGAACGAAGCTGGCAGTAACTTGCCAATGGCGATAAATGCTCAATCGAAAGAAGACTTTACAGAAAGAGATATTTTGTATAAAGTGCTTTTCGATATGAAAAAGGATATGGTAGAACTTAAGAAACTGGTTGCAGAAATTATCCAGCATGGTGGCAATACGGCAACTGTTTTAGCCGACAATCCGCAATATATTAATCAATTGTACAGAGATGTTGAGTTACCTGCAGGCCAAGAACATGGCTTTACCATTCAGCAACCAACAGCCAATAACAACACCAATAATTCTGATTACAATTTTGCACACGATGCGGAAGAAGTTGAAGAATCGTTATCGTTGGTTGATAAAGAATCAGACTTAATTAAAAAAGCACTTAAAAAACATAAAGGTAAGCGTAAGTTTGCTGCACAAGAATTAGGCATATCTGAACGGACACTCTACCGAAAGATTAAAGAATTAAGTTTATAAAAACGCAATCAATCAAATCTATGAAGATTAAAATATTTGGCTTTCTGATTATTGCAGCCTTAAGTTCTTGCGCTTACACCTTTAGCGGAGCAACAACTGAGGGTTTGAAAACGGTAACGGTTCGCTTTTTTGAGAACAGTGCACAATTGGTAATCCCAACTTTAAGTCAGCAATTTACCGAAGCTTTAAAATCTCGTATCCGTAGCCAAACCAGCCTAAGCATTACACCCAATGATGGAGATGCAATTTTTGAAGGACGGATTACAGGGTATGACATCAGGCCAGTTGCTTTAACCTCGAGCGCCAGACCGACAGCATCAAACAACCGTTTAACCATTACAGTTTCTGTTAAATATATTAACAATATAAAAGGCCACGAGAAAGAAAGCTTCGAAGAAAGTTTTTCACGTTTTTACGATTTTCCTTTAAATGGCGCTTCAATTCAATCGCTTCAACCAGTGGCGATTGAAAACATTAATAAGCAATTAACCGAAGATATTTTTAACCGTGCTTTTGCACAGTGGTAGTTTAAACTGTTTTAAAAACCGACTGCATTATTTATCTTAGCAGCAAACCTCGATATGGACAACAAAAAGCTACTTGCAAATTTGATGGCACAACCTGGCAAGGTTGGGCAAGAGCATATACCCATGTTGCAGGAAATGTTAAAGCAATTTCCTTACGCACAAGCTATTCATTTACTTTTGGCAAAAGCCGATTCAGCATTTATTCCTAAAGCGGCGCTTTATAGTAATGGAAATATTTTACAAAGTATACTAAACAACAACTTTACCGAAGAAACAGAGGTTAGTGAGATTGCCCAAGTAGAATTTGAAGAAATTGATGCAGAAAGTACCGCTGATGAACAAGAAATTTTTGATGAAATAGGCGAAATTTCGGAAGATACAACATATAAAATTACTCAGGCAGTAAATATAGAAACGCCTAATAATTTACCAGGCATTGATAACCATTTAATGGATTTGCCTGTTGAAGATAACAACTATATTGAAAGCGTTGCCGCAACTGATTTTTTTGCCTTCGAGCAAAAGTTAAGTACCGACCTTATTGTTGCTGCTCCTGAAATAGAAACTGTTATTCCAGATGAACCTGAAAATAGCTACGTTTCTAAATATGATGATGACCAGTTACCTTATACCTTTTTATGGTGGCTGGCAAAAACACGTAAAGAGCACGAGCAAATTTTTCAACCGTATGCGCACCCTAAACCAGGGCTTGCCAAACAACCTCAGGCAAAAAACCAGGAAAGGGCAGAGTTCCAGCAGCAGTATGTAGAGCATATTTTCCATATACAAACACCTTTCGAGGTTGCTGATCATTTGGCCGAATACCCATCGGCAGATGTAAAAGATGTAAAGGGTGCTGAGATAATTGAGAAGTTTTTAAAAGAAGACCCAACAATAAAACCACCCAAACCAGAGCAAATAGATAATGAGAACAAGGCGAAGAAGAGTGCTGAAGACCATTACGACCTTGTTTCGGAAACATTAGCCAAAATTTACATCGAACAAATGCTTTATCACAAAGCGATAGATACTTATAAAAAATTAAGTTTGAAATATCCAGAAAAAAGTGGTTACTTTGCCGACCTTATTCAATCTATAGAAAAGAAATTTTAAAAATATATTTTAATCATGATAACCTTTTTAATTATTTTATTAATTGTTGCTTGTGTTGCTTTAGGCTTATTTGTATTAGTACAAAATCCTAAAGGTGGTGGTTTAGCAACAGGTGGTGGTACCAGCAATATGTTTGGTGTGCAACGTACTGGCGATGTTTTAGAAAAAGGATCGTGGTTTTTGTTGGCACTTATTGTTGTATTAACTTTATCTATTACAACTATCGCTAAATCTGGTGGTGGTGCGGCAGCTACGGGTAATACCGAAATTCAGGATCGTTTAAATAAATTGCCTTCGCCTTCTCCACTTGGTGGCGGTGCAACAAACAATGCAGCTCCTGCGAAACCTGCTCCAACTGCTGATACAACAAAGAAATAATTTAATACTAACAAAACATTTAAAAGCTTTCCTCTAAAAAGGGAAAGCTTTTTTGTTTTAAACGTTTTAATGGATAAAACTTAAATAGTAGTACAAGCTTCGCTAGGTAAACCCGATTGCAACGTAAAGCCCAGAGCGTAGCGAGGACTTGGAATAAAAAGCGGAGCTATTTAAACCGAAGAATTACTTGAGTATCTTTTCAAATCTCAATTAATGGCGATTTTATTTGGTATCCTCTGCCAAGCTGGCACCCAAAATTTTATGATATTCTGCATTTGTTTATAAATTTGACAGTACGGGTGTAAATTTGTCCCTGAAAGCTAATTGGCATAAAAAGTGTTAATTGTATGCTTAGTTAAAAAACTTAAAATCAAAATAAAAAATAATAAAAGTTATGGCGTTAAACCTTAAACCAATTGCTGGCAGTTCGAACAGAGTTATTGTTGAACCTGCTGCGGCAGAAGAAAAAACTGCATCGGGTTTGTATATCCCTGATACTGCGAAAGAAAAACCATCTAAAGGAACTGTAGTTTCTGTTTCTGAAGAGGATGCTGACGGTAAAAAAGCTAGCGTAAAAGTTGGCGATGTTGTTATTTATGGTAAATACGGTGGTACCGAATTCCCTTACGAAGGTAAAGATTACCTAATTATGCGTGAAACTGATATCTACGCAGTTGTAGGATAATTATAAGTAGAAAGTTAAATTTATAAGATGACGCGATTTAAAAATCGTAAATCATAATTCAAAAATCTTAAATCAAAATGTCAAAACAAGTAAAATATAACGTGGAAGCACGTGACGCCCTGAAACGTGGTGTTGATATCTTAGCTAACGCAGTAAAAGTAACTTTAGGTCCTAAGGGACGTAATGTGATCATCGATAAAAAATTCGGTTCTCCAGCAATTACTAAAGATGGTGTTACGGTTGCTAAAGAAATCGAATTGAAAGATGCGGTTGAAAACATGGGCGCTCAAATGGTTAAAGAAGTAGCTTCAAAAACAGCTGATATTGCTGGTGATGGAACTACAACGGCTACTGTTTTAGCTCAAGCGATTATTACTACAGGTATTAAAAACGTTGCTGCGGGTGCAAACCCAATGGATTTAAAACGCGGTATTGATAAAGCTGTTGCTGCAGTTGTTGCTAATTTAAAAGAGCAATCGCAAACGGTTGGTGAAGATAACAACAAAATTAAACAAGTTGCATCGATCTCTGCTAACAACGACGAGGTTATCGGTTCGTTAATTGCTGAAGCAATGAGCAAAGTTGGTAAAGATGGTGTAATTACTGTTGAAGAAGCAAAAGGTACTGAAACTGAAGTTAAAACAGTTGAAGGTATGCAGTTTGACAGAGGTTATTTATCGCCATACTTTGTTACCAATGCAGATAAAATGGAAGCGGAATTAGAAAATCCTTACATTTTAATTTACGACAAAAAAATCAGCAACATGAAAGAATTGTTGCCAGTTTTAGAAAAAACTGTTCAAACTGGTAAACCATTGGTTATCATTTCTGAAGATTTAGATGGTGAGGCTCTAGCTACTTTAGTAGTTAACAAAATTCGTGGTTCGTTAAAAGTTGTTGCTGTTAAAGCTCCAGGTTTTGGTGATAGAAGAAAAGCAATGTTAGAAGATATCGCAATCTTAACTGGCGGTATCGTTGTATCAGAAGAAAGAGGTTATAAATTAGAAAATGCTGATTTAACTTACTTAGGTTCTGCTGAAAAAGTTGTGGTTGATAAAGATAATACAACTGTAATTAACGGTGCTGGTAATTCAGAAGATATTAAATCTCGTGTTAGCCAAATCAAAGCTCAAATCGACACTACTACATCTGATTACGATAAAGAAAAATTACAAGAGCGTTTAGCTAAATTAGCTGGCGGTGTTGCAGTTCTATACGTTGGTGCAGCTTCGGAAGTTGAAATGAAAGAGAAAAAAGACCGTGTTGATGATGCTTTACATGCAACTCGTGCAGCTGTAGAAGAAGGTATTGTTGCTGGTGGTGGTGTTGCTTTCATCCGTGCGGTTGAAGCTTTAGCCGATCTTAAAGGTGTTAACGAAGATGAGAATACAGGTATTCAAATCATTCGTCGTGCTATTGAGGAGCCATTACGTCAAATTTGCGAAAACGCAGGTATTGAAGGTTCTATCGTAGTACAAAAAGTTAAAGAAGGAACTGCAGATTTCGGTTACAATGCTCGTACTGATGTTTACGAAAACTTAATTGGTGCTGGTGTTATCGACCCAACTAAAGTTTCTCGTGTGGCATTAGAAAATGCAGCATCTATTGCAGCAATGTTATTAACAACTGAAGTTGTTTTAGCTGATGAACCAGAAGAAGCTGGTGCTGGCGCTCACCCTCCAATGGGTGGCGGTGGTATGGGTGGTATGATGTAATCATCAAGCTCATAAAAGTTACGTGTAAAATTAAGTCCCTCAAAACTAAAGTTTTGGGGGATTTTTTTTGTTTAAAAAATATAAAAAACGTGGTTTCTCTTACACTCAGAATTGAACAGAAACCGCTTTCGTGTAAAATTTTAGATATGAACATTGACTTTATGTAGTTTAGGAATGAATTAGAAGAAAAGAATATCGAATAAATATTTACCAAATAAATTAACGTTTTATTGTCCTTTCGGCTTTGTCGCTAATTGCGGGTTTTTATTTCTTTGCAAATCTTCTTCTGTTAGCCAAACTCCCTATTGTTAAGATTTATGAAAACCAGGTGCAGAAAAATTTCGCATAGAGTTGCTATTTTTTCAACCTTATTACTACTTGCTTTACAAGCCCATGCCCAATTAACTATTGGAGCTGTGGATGCTGGACCTTATACACCAGGTAGTACCATTGCTGCGCCTTTTACAATCGGAAATGCTTCTTGTATAGCAACAACAAATACTTTTCAGCTTTATCTTTCAGATGCGACTGGCAATTTTGCTGCAGAGCGATTAATTGGCACTTACACGGGCTTCTACAGTACTTACGTTAATGGAATAATTCCAAACACAACACCTGCAGGCACAGGCTATAAGGTTAGGGTAAAATCTACAGCGCCTGCTGCTGTAAGTACAGAATCGACCACCTTTGAAATAAAAGCTGGAACAGCGGTAACTGCAGGCATTACTTCTACACTACTTAATACAACAAATCGAGAAACGTTTGGAACCTGCACCAGCAGGCCGAACTACGACTTGGCCTTATCTAATACCTCTACTACAACAGCAACGGTTTCGGCCAGTATCAAAAACGAAATAACGAGAGCCAACACCGTTTTGGATTTAACAACGCCTAAAACCTTTACTGCACAGTTAGCGCATTATACAATACTTACAAAGGCAACTATGCCTGATGGAACTGTAGGTACAAAGGCTTATTTAATCATAAATAACCAGGTAATTACTGCATTTGCAACCTTAAGCAATAATGTAGTGTGTTTACCAATTGGTTCATTCGATTTTCAGGTAGATTTATCTGAAACTGGTATTTTAAATAATTTTCCAGGTGATAGATATGTAATAAACTGGGGCGATGGCACTTCTACAACTTACACTTTCTGCGATATACAAAAGGCGGGAGGCAAAGTAAGTCACGATTATACCAGGTCTTCATGCGGGCGAACCTCATCAACCAGTAGTGGAACCATTTCTAATGCCTTCGATGTTACCATTAGAGTTGCCAACGATTTTTGTGGTAATTTGGGCACACCGATATCATCGTATGCAAAGGTTGTTGTTAAGCCAGTAAATTCCTTTACTTTTCCAAATCCAGCCTGTACCAATTCAAATATAACTTTTACCAATACCTCGCTTTTAGGTGAGAATCCAAATACAACTTCACCAGGCTGCACACCTAATAATGTAACTTATAATTGGTTTGTAGATGGCGTACTTGTTGAAGCCAACAAACCTCGTTCGTTTAATTTTGTAACGAAATTTCTAACACATGGAAAACACATTATCCGCTTAACTTCGGTTAGTTCAGGAGCCTGCGATGCTGATCCTGTAGAGCAAGAGGTTTGCATACAGGATCCACCGAAGCCTATTTTTACTTTACCATCAACTACGGTTTGTGCGCCAAATACTTTAGCACCTTCAAATATTTCAGAAATTGATAATATCTGCGCCACACCGACTACTTATTTATGGACGGTAACCCCTTCAGTTTCATTTACTGGAGGAACAAATGCCGCAAGTAAAGATCCCGTTTTCAATTTTACTACAGCTGGTACTTACACCATAACACTTAGCGTTTCCACGGGCACATGTGGTCCAGTGGTATCAGCACCACAAACAGTAATTGTTTTAGGTGCTGATGCAGGCCCAGACCAAAGTATTTGCAGCGGAACTGAAGTTACCTTAAGCGGAAATAATACTGGAGTTCCAGGTATATGGACACTGGTTTCGGGACAAGCTGACGTTTCTTTTGCCGATGCATCTGCATATAACACAAAGGCCACAGGCTTGCTTTCTGGTCAGGTTTATGTATTTAGATGGACATTGATAGGGGGAGCCTGTCCTGGCAGTTGGGATGAAGTTACAGTTACATATCCACCTGCTATAATCAATACAATTTCATCGACAACAACAATAGTATGTGCTGGCCAAACCATTACAATTACTGGAGATACCCCAACAGGAGGAAACGGCATCTATACCTATCAATGGCAAAGTAGTAGTGATGAATTAACATGGACAAATTTGACTGGTAGAACAGCAAAAGATTTAAGTGTAGCTGTTACAGCCACAATGTATTTCAGGCGAGTGGTTACCAGTAACGGGTGTAGTGCTATAAGTAACGAAATTCGGATCACATCTTTACCCGCGATAACAAATAACACAATTTCTGCAGATCAATCAATTTGTAACGGTGCTACTGTAGCACCAATAATAGGAACACCCCCAATTGGTGCTGATGGAACTTTCGTTTATCAATGGCAATCGAGCCTTAATGGTACAACATGGGCCAATATCAATGGAGAAACAAGCATAAATTATTCACCACCACAACCTACAGCAACGGTAGATTATCGTCGTCTGGTTTCGAGCGGAGCTTGTTCTGGTGGTTCTCAAAACATAAGCAATACAGTTACCATAACTGTTAACCAGCCAGCAAAAGCTGAAATTAACTTTTTAAGTGATAAAAGTTGTGCTCCTTTTGCACTTACACCCGCGAATATTACGGCAGGACTCTACCCAGGCCGAAATAGCACATTTACCTGGTATGCCGATAATATACAAATCGGTGCAACGGCAAATTTTCCTGGTTATACTATTCTAACAGGTAATACAAATGTGATTATTAAGCTGGTTGTTAGTAGCGGAGCTGGTTGTGGAACAGACGAAATAAGCCATACCTTTTCTACATATGAAAGTGTAACGCCCAACTTCACCCAAGATAAAAACGTAGGTTGCGGACCTTTACCTGTAAATGTTGTAAATACATCAAGCTCATTAACAGCAGCAACATTTAAGTGGGATTTCGGAAATGGGACGACTTCAAATTTAGCAACCCCACCAACAGTTACCTACCAACCTGATCCATCGGGGAAAGATGTAACATATACCATAAAACTAGATGTATCTACAGCTTGCGGTACACTCAGTAAAACCTCAACAGTATTGGTAAAAGCAGCGCCAATATCTGCCTTTTCACCAAATAAAACATCAGGCTGTTCGCCATTTACAGCTACCTTTAGTAATACTTCTCCAGGTAACTATACTAGTTTTACATACGATTTTGGTGATGGAACACCTCTTGTTACAACCACTGATAAAAATAGCGTCACACATACTTACACAACAATAGCCGTTAAAGATTACGTTGTTAAAATGACTGCCAGAAATGATTGTGGTGAAAATGAATCGCAGTATTCTATAAGAGTTTCCCCGAACGATATCATTCCAGAGCTTGTAGTAAATGGTTCAGAACTTAAAGGCTGCGCACCATTACTAGTTAATTTTTATAACAACACAAAAGGAGCAAGTCGGTTTTATTATGATTTTGGCGATGGTAGTTCTGCCATAACAAATTCTGCCCCTGAAATGATCGCGCATACTTTTGCAAAACCAGGGCAATATTTAGTTACGCTTTATGCAGAAAACGATTGCTCGAGTACATATACAACCGAAACCATTGTTGTTTTAGAACAACCAATTGTAGGGTTTACATCTGATAAAACCGTTGGATGTAATGGCTCGATAATTAAATTTAAAAACAACAGCAAAAATGCGGTGAGTTACCTGTGGGATTTTGGAGACGGGACAACTTCGAATGAGTTTGAACCACAACATACATTTACAGGAAGTGTTACAAACTATACCGTATCATTAACAGCAAAAAACATTCAGGGTTGTACTAATACCTCGGTAATTCCAAATTATATAAATTTAGTAGCGCCACCGCAATCTATTTTTACAGTGCTTCCAGGCAATACGCTATCCATTCCAAATTTTGCATTTAATTTTAAAGATGCGAGTTCGAATGGTGCAATTAGTTGGGAATGGGATTTTGGCGATGGTTCTAAATCTACACAACAAAACCCTAACCACACTTATAACAACATTGGCGAATACAGTGTAACGCTAAAGGTATTAAACAAAGAAGGTTGTAGTGCAGTATCATCTCAAATTGTAAGAATTTTAGGTGTTCCTGGTTATTTAAACCTTCCAAATTCATTTATGCCAGCAAGCGCTAAAAATGAGCTCCGCACTTTTAAAGCTAAAGGAACAGGAATTGAGAGTTGGAAAATGACAGTTTTTAACAAATGGGGGCAGGCCTTATGGGAAACCACCAAACTAGATGATGGTGCTCCTCTAGAGGGTTGGGATGGAACATTTAAAGGGCAAGAACAGCCTCAGGGTGTTTACATCTGGAAAATCGAAGTGAAATTTATTAATGGAAGTGAATGGAAAGGGATGACTTATGATGCATCTGCGCCAAGAAAAACTGGAAACATATATTTAATAAGATAATGAGGAGCGGGATTAAATTTGTTTTATTATTGCTGATTTTGCCCACAATAACTATGGCACAGGATCATATTTATTCGCAGTTCTACAATGCTCCAATTTATCTTAATCCGGCTTTAACAGGACAGTTTGAAGGTGACATCCGTGTAAATGCCTTATATAGAAATCAATGGACAGGCCTTTCGGGCGATTTTTCTTACCTAAGTGCCTCTGCCGATTTAAACTTGCAGAAACTAAATAGTGGCGTTGGCTTAATTTTTAACAGGAGTAGCGAAGGCACAGCTTATCTGCAAAAAAACAATATTGCTTTAAGTTATTCATACATTATTGGTGGAGATGATTTTACGCTTTCCTTTGGTTTGCAAGGCGGAATAACCAATCAAAAATTAAATTGGGATAAACTCGTTTTTGGCGATCAGATCGACATTGTTAATGGAGTAATTCCTGGGGGTATTTCTGGAGCTGAAAGACCAAACGTAGATAGTCGCTTTTATTTTGACGCCGCTGCTGGTGGAAACGTTGTATATAAAAACTTTATGCTTGGGCTCGGGCTGCATCATCTTAATCGCCCAGATGAATCTTTAGCAGGCTACCAAACTAAGCTCCCAATGCGCATTTCGGGAAATATGAGTTATAAATTAGCACTTATTCCCGATCAATACGATAGAGATGGAACCTATTTAATACCTTCAATTGTTGCTTACAAACAACAAAATGTAATGTCTTTTAGCTTTGGAACGCAGTTTAAATATGCAGGTATCAATGCAGGTATTTGGTATCGAAACGATGGTGGCAGCCAGGGAAATGATGCCATTGTTTTTTCGGTGATATTCGATATTTTCAACAGAAGAACTAATGGAGAAAAGTTCAGAGTCGGCATTAGCCACGATGCTACAACATCAAAATTAAATTACACCAATACAAGCGGCACATCAGAAATTGGATTGGGTTATGAAAAGTATTGGCCGAACAGTACAAATTACGGTCGTGCAAATGGCCTAAGATGTTACGATTTTTACTAATTTGCCTTTATTAAGGTAAGATAATGAACGAAATTATAGAAAACCAACATTTTATAACACAAAGTGAGATCAATAAATTTTTACTTGCAACATTACTTTGTGGTTTAATCGGTGCCGAACGAGAATACAGAAGTAAATCGGCAGGGTTAAAAACCATGATGATGATTGGTTTAGGCTCTACATTGTTTACCATTCTATCTATTAAAATAGGCGTAACAAGCCACGATAGAATCGCTTCAAACATTGTTACTGGAATAGGCTTTCTCGGTGCGGGGGTAATCTTTAAAGAAGAAAATCGTGTTAAAGGTTTAACAACAGCCTGCATCATTTGGATTGTTGCTGCAATTGGAATGGCAGTTGGTTCTGGATATTACGAACAAGCTATTGGAGTTACCGGAGTTGTACTTTTAGCTTTGATTATTTTTCCATTTCTTGAAGAAATCGGCGATCAGCGTTTTACCAAAAGGGTTTATCGGATTGTTAAAAAGCAACACGAAAATAGAGATTTAGACAGTTATGAAGAGATTTTCAAAGAAAACAAACTTAAACCGCAACGTGGCAAACACCAAGTAGTAGATAATATAATTACTGGAAACTGGGTTGCTACCGGAACACCTAAAAACCATAAAAAATTTGTAGAGCGAATGTTAAAGGACAATGAAATTATAGAGTTTGATTTTTAGCATGACCAAGTTATCTCTATTGATTTAAAAATCATCTCCCTTAACGATCATCTAAAATTAAAAAGCAAAATTAAAGCTCTGAGTATATTTAACTCTAACTGGAATGCCTCTTTGTTTCCCTGGTTCCCATCTCGACGAGTACCGCAATACTCTTTTCGCCTCTTCATCTAATGATGATTCTACAGATCTTTCGATAACAATATCTACAATGTTACCAGTTTTATCTACAACAAAACTTGTTTTAACTGTTCCTCTTATACCGTTACGAAGTGCGTCAGCAGGATATTTTGTGGTTGAAGCGATAAAATTATTCCATGCTTTTTGCCCACCCTTATATTCAGGCGGCTGCATACTCGCAATATATGGATAGGTTTTTCCATCCTTAACACTTTCGCCAGAAACTAGCTTGTTAACCTCATAGTTTTCTTTAAATGTATAACCAATTTGGGTATCATAACCAGTCCATATACCCGTTTTCATCCCGTCAAGGTAATCTCCCTCCTCAACAACTTCAAATTCTTTATATTTATTTATTTCCTTTAAATGCCCTTTCCCATTTTCAATATTAATAGTTCCAGATGAATCCGAATCAAATATTATTTTTGAATTAGTTTTAAATAAAAAGCTTGTTAAAGAAGAATTTAGCCCAATCATTTGGTTTGCCGAAGAGTTAGTTGGGATATACTCCGTTTTCCTTTTAATCTTTCCATTAGGATAAAAATAAGTAGCTAAGCCAAATGGTGCACCATTCTTATAATTAACCGTTTCAGTTCTCTTTCCTAAAGAGTCGAAACCCATCACCACTCCATCATAAATTAATGTCGGCTCAAAAGAAATTAAATGACCTAAAGTTTTTCTTTTGCTGTTATTATAAAACTCGTATAGCTTAAAACGTGTATCTCCCGAATCAGGTTCTTCAATTATTCTAATAATATCTGCTTGCTCCTTGATTAATACCCGATCGCCATTATTTTTAAGAAAGTAAACATTTTGAGCCTTTTGAGCATGAACACTTAAGGTAATAAGAAAACTAAATAACAAGATGAGGCGTAATTGCATAAATCAAATCTAATAAGAATTAAACAAAATTGGATTGCAGTATTATAAATATTTGCTTCCACTTCATCGTAATTTATGATAAAACTATTATAGCTTTGTGTAACGGACTGATCCCTAAATTGGTAGTCTGTAACTAACTAAATTCATGATAAAAGAACAAATTTCTGTCTTCGATATTTTTAAAATCGGCATTGGTCCATCAAGCTCACATACACTTGGGCCTTGGCGGGCTGCGCAGCAGTTTACTGCATCGCTAAAAGAGCATAATTTTTTAGAAGATGTAGAAATGGTTAAAATATTGCTTTATGGCTCGCTTGCTAAAACAGGTAAAGGCCACGGAACTGATGTTGCTATTTTATTAGGTTTAACTGGTGCAGATCCTGTAACTTTTGATGTAGATGCAGTAACGCCTACATTTGAGCGGATTCAAAACGACAAAAAACTAAACCTTGCAGGTAACTTAATCATCGATTTCGACTACCACAATGATTTGCTTTTTTTATTTGCCGAAAGCCTTCCTTTCCATCCAAATGCAGTTACGTTTCAAGCTTTTTTAAATAACGGTAAAGCCTTTTCCGAAACCTATTACTCAATTGGTGGCGGCTTTGTTGTAAAAGAAGGAGAAGATAATACCCAAAAAGTACAGGTTGATTTGCCATTTCCAGTCGAAAAAGCGAAGGATCTTTTACATTGGTGTTTATCAACAGGTTTAAAAGTAAGTGAAATTGTAATGGAAAACGAGCTTGCATGGCGTCCAGAATCGGTTACAAAAGCTGGCATTCTACAGCATTTTGCGGTAATGAGAGATTGTATTTTTCGCGGTTGTCATACTACAGGTTTTCTGCCAGGCGGACTGGATGTTGCAAGAAGAGCATTTCCTTTAAATAAACGCTTAATTGGAAAAAGCGAATACACCGATTATAATTCGTGGGTAGAAGCCATAAAAAAAGGCGGCAATGGCTTTAATTATACTTTAGATTGGGTAAGTTGTTTTGCACTCGCCGTTAACGAAGAAAATGCTTCGTTTGGGCGTGTGGTTACTGCGCCAACAAACGGAGCAGCAGGCGTAATTCCTGCAGTTTTGCAATATTTTATAACTTTTTGCGATGGTTATACGGAAGAAAAAATTATTCAGTTTATTACCTGCGCATCAGAAATTGGCAGTATTTTCAAAAAAGGCGCAACTATTTCTGCCGCAATGGGAGGCTGCCAGGCAGAAATTGGCGTATCATCGGCAATGGCGGCTGCTGCACTAACCGAGTGTTTAGGCGGTTCCCAGCGTCAGGTTTTGATGGCCGCAGAAATTGCCATGGAACATCATTTAGGCTTAACCTGCGATCCAATTGGCGGGCTGGTTCAAATTCCTTGTATTGAAAGAAATACGATGGGTGCCATTAAAGCCATTACAGCAAGTCAGCTTGCGTTGCAAAGTAACCCTGATAAGGCTAAAGTAAGTTTAGATGCCGTTGTTAACACCATGTGGGAAACGGCCCTGGATATGAATGCAAAATATAAAGAAACCTCTGATGGTGGTTTAGCGACCAATATCCCTATTAGTTTGCCTGAGTGTTAAGAAGAATTTGATTTGAAGCGCAAGTTTCGCCGCTTTTAGGCAACCTTGTTCCCGCCACTGCTACAATCTTTTGGTTAAGGGTTGTAATCATTGAATGTAAATGCTACCAAAAGTATTTCCGCTTATGTCGGGGCTATGCATTAAAAACAGTGGTACTTGGGTTGGGTTTCCGTGCAGATGCCTTTGTAAATAAACCTGATATAAATGGAAAGCCCGCAGCGTAGCGAGGACTTGAAATGTTAGCAGGGCTGCAGACCGTCAAGGTACAAAAAAACGTCCATTTTTGAAGTTAATTAGATTCGTTTTTTTATTAAAATAAGCCTGAATAAGTTAAAACCAGCCACCATAAGCCAGTTGTAATAAAGGATAATAAAATCCCTAAACCAACGACCAGGTTTGAAACTTTTGGATTCAGATTATATTGATCGGCAACCACACCAGCGGTTAATAGTGTTGGCATTGCCATTTCAAATATGGTTATTTTGGCAATCATTCCATTCAAACCCAAAAGCACAGCAATTGTTAAAACCGCAGCTGGCGCTAAAATAAGTTTGTAAAGTAGGGCAAAACTAATGTGTTTTAACTCGCTATACCAGCCGCCAAATTTTAATTGCAAGCCAATGGAGAACAAAGCTAATGGCCCAACTGTTCCAGCTAGTTTATCAAATAAAATATCTAAAGCAGAAACATTTATGTAATGCGGAATAATTAAAGCTAAAATGCAGCCAATAAGCGGCGGAAAGGTTAATACTTTTTTCAAAACCAGTTTAGCGCTTAATGTTTGTTGTTGCGAGGATCGAATGGCTACAATTATACCAATTGTTGATAAAAGCGTAAAGGTTATTTGATCGCAAATTATGGCGATTGCCAGTTCTTTTTCACTGAAATAAGCGATAATTAATGGAAAACCAATAAATGATGTATTACTTAATGAGCTTACTAATTTTAACCCACCAGATGTAGCCTTACCTACTTTAGTAAATTTGGCATAAAAGGTTATAAACAGCCAACCCAAAATCCAAATACAAATTGGCGCCAAAGCAGGGAAAAGTAAATCCTTTGTCCAGGTAATATGCGGCAAATATTTAAACGAAACAGCAGGTAAAGCGATGTATATAATCCAGGCGTTAATTCCTTTATGTGCATCTTTTGGTAAGGTTTTACTTTTTCTAAAAAGAATTCCAGCCAGAATACATAAACCGATAAGAATGAAATTTGCCATTGATTGGCACAAAGATAAACGAAAAACGCCAATAAGAATTAATCCTATTGGCGTTCAAAAAAAATAAATTTATATTTTATTTTAAATGAGCTCTTAAAAACCAGGCCATTTCTTCATGAGTTTCCATTAAGCCAGTAATAAAATCGCTGGTGCCAGCATCGCCATAATCGTTAGCAATTGGATTAATGTTTCCTCTAATGTATTCGATAATTGTTTCGTGGTCGGCTAATAAATCTTTAATGTAACCTAAGCTGTCGTTATGTCTTTCGCTGTATTCGGTTAAATGAGTTAAAGCCAAAAAGTTTTTTAAGGTAGCTGGCGCATAATGACCGATTTTACGAATACGTTCTGCAACGCTATCGATAAATTCATCTAACTGATTGTACTGATCTTCGAAAAACTTATGTTTTGCTAAGAAATCAGCGCCCTCCACATTCCAATGAGCGTTACGGGTTTTAGTGTACAAAACATATTCATCGGCTAGCAATTTAGCTAATTGCTCTGAAACAGCTTGCCTGTTTTCGGTGGTTATTCCAATTTTTGCATCCATTTTATTGTTCTTTAATTAAGCTAATTTACTCTTAATAGTTTTAAAAAACAGCTGCTAAATATCATGATATTGTTAAATAAACTAACTGGTTGGTTTCGGTTTTTTCTTATGCCAAACCTTTTTCTTTCCGTTGTTTTGATGAGGTCTTTTCTCTTCTACATGCGTAATTTCCATTGTTGCAATAGATTCTGGTAATTGCATGCGTTGAACTTGGTTTTCAATAAGCTTTTCTATATTATCAAACTTACGTTTGTCTCGGCCGTTAACAAGCGTTATTGCCGTTCCTTTCGTTGCCGCCCTGGCTGTACGCCCAATTCGGTGTACATAATCGGCTGGGTCGCCTGGAACATCGTAATTTATAACCAAGTCAATTCCTTCTACATCTATTCCACGAGATAAAACATCAGTTCCGATTAAAATTGGCAACCTTCTGTTTTTAAACGCAAGTAAAATATCTTCACGCTCTTTCTGACCTAAATCCGAATGGAAAGCTTCGGCCTTAATACCTAAACTTTTAAAGGTTTTGTAAAGTGCTTTAACCTTTTCTTTTGTTGATGCGAAAATAATGCTGCTCTTATATTGGCCGCTTTTAAATATTTCAGTTAGTAAAGCCTGTTTCTGCTGATCGTGAATATTGTAAGCTTGCTGATCGATTCCGTCGGCAGGTTTAGCAATTGATATGGTAATTTGCTGAGGTTCGTGCAAAATCTTAGCTGCCATTGCTCTGATTTTTGGCGCCATGGTCGCCGAAAATAAAAGTGTTTGTCTTTTCTTTGGCAGATAACTTATGATGCGGATAATATCATCATAAAACCCCATGTCTAACATTCTATCGGCCTCATCTAAAATTAAATGCTGTAAATGTTCTAATTTTAAAACTCCAGAAGATAAATGCGCCATTAAGCGTCCAGGCGTTGCAATAATAATATCTACACCTTCACGCATCGAACGTTTTTGTTGTTCGTATGCAATGCCATCGCCACCACCGTAAACTGCAAGTGAGCTGATGTTTGTAAAATAAGCCAAAGCTTCAACCTGTAAGTCAATTTGCTGTGCAAGCTCTCTCGTAGGCGCTAAGATTAACGTGTTATTATGCCTGTCTGTTGCACGACTAATTTTATCCATCACTGGCAAAAGATAGCTAGCTGTTTTTCCTGTGCCTGTTTGAGCACAAGCAATAAGGTCGTGGTTATCTAAAATTACAGGAATGGCTTGTTCTTGTATAGGAGTAGCGCTTTTATACCCCATGGCCATTAAGCCTTCGTGTAAGTTGGGGTTAAAATTAAAGTCGTTAAAATTCAATCTGTTGTATTTATGTCTTTTAGCAAAAGTACCTCAAATTAAGCCGAATAGCAAACGGCATTTAATATGAAATTCTATTGAGGATTTTGGAAATCAAATATTTTGTGTTTTCGTAGAATGTAAGTTTAAGAAACTAAAACCCTAAAACAATTAAAGTCCTGAATTACATCAGGACTTTAATTTTATTTAACTTCTTCGTAATCTACGAAATCTCCGAGTTTATCCGTTTTTCCCTGGTCGGGTTTTGGCGGCATATAGTCGATAGAAATAGATCCTTCGGGTTTTCTTTTAGGTTGTTGTGGTTGCCCACTGGCTTGCTGTTGCATTTTGCTTGCAAGGTTATTAAACAACATTGGTAATATCAATCGAATTAACATTCTGATAATCCAAAGCACCAATATTGCGATAAAAATGAACTTAACTAATCCCATTCTAAATTTTTACTGTTATACAAATATAGACGTAGCGTTAATTATTTTGTTACTTTTTGCTGGTTTAATTGCATTTTGATTACAAATTAATCTTCTACAATCTCGCAAACTCTTCCAACTTGCCCATCATCAAGTCTAACTTTAATGCCTCTGGAGTGAAATAAAGATGAAGTTAATAAATCTTTAACAATTCCGTAAGTAACATTTCCGCTTCTTTGGTCTTTCTTTAAGATAATGCCCACCTCTAAACCTGGGTAAATATCTTTTCTGTTTTGTCCTTGCATTATTATATTATAGAATAATTTTTAATTAGCCTATTGCTGAAATAGAATATCTTGTATCTTACAAAGATAAAAATTAACTCATCTATGCCTAAAAACAAAATTATTGCTCTTATCCTCTCTATATTATTTATTTATGAAGTAAGCATGTATAGCTGGAGTATGTTTGAATACTACCGTTCTATCAAAAATTACGGTCTTTCAAATATGTCTTTTTCCTTTTCGTTCTATTTTACTCCGCTACTTTATATTTTTAACTTCATTTCGATATTACAATACATCACAAGTAAATTCAAGAGATCAATATTATTAAGAATTACATTACTCTACGGCATCTACTCCTCTTTTATTTTCTTTCCTGTATGGACAGCAGATAGATTTTTTTTTACAGATTATCTTAGGCCAAAAGTAAACGATGCTATCTTCTTCGTAAATTATGGAATGAGCTTAATAACAACAGTTTACAATATATATGTGTTAAGATATTTAATTTCTTCAACCAGACCTGAGCTAATTCCATTGGGTGATGGAAATATGACTTTTAATGAAGTAAGTAAGTGGCAAAGATTTTTTCATCGCATATTTGATCTAACGATAATCGCAATTACAATCTATCCTTCTTTTGATTATATTACCCGTTTCCTGACGAAAATTGTTGAAAGTTCACCTGCCATGAGATTAACATTTGGGTTGCTATTAGATTTAGATAAATCTCATTATATTCTTACTTACTCCTTCATAAGCTTTTATTATTTAATTTCTGAAGGAATATTTAATACCACAATTGGAAAAACAATCTTGAATAACGTCATCGTGAATAATATTGCTGAAAAACCTAGTTTCGGGAAAAGAATTGGACGTACATTTTCTCGACTAATACCATTTGAGGCATTTTCATTTATCTTTCTTTATAGAGGCTGGCACGATAGTATAACAGAAACTTATATAGTGAAATCAGAAAAAGATTATAGAAACGAGGTTGATTAGTTATTTTCCAAATTTCTCTGCAAACATTTTTTCAAGAGCAAACATCTCATCACGAAGCTTGGCGGCTTGTAAAAAATCCATGTCTTTGGCCGCCTTTTGCATATCTTTTCTTGTATTATCAATGGCTTTTTGCAGTTCTGCCTTACCCATATACTGCACAATCGGATCGGCTGCAATACTGATTTCGGCATCTTCGATATAAGCTCTGGCTTTATTATCACTCGCTTTTTGAGAGAAGTCTAACACAGAAGTTTGCTCTAAAATGGCTTCACGCGATTTACCTACCGTCATTGGTATTATGCCATGTTCTAAATTGTATGCAATTTGAATATCTCTACGTCTATTGGTTTCAGAAATGGTTTTCTCCATGCTGTCGGTAATCTTATCGGCATACATAACTACACGCCCTTTATCATTTCTTGCTGCACGACCAATGGTTTGGATTAACGACTTCTCTGATCGCAGGAAACCTTCTTTATCGGCATCTAAAATAGCAACTAAAGTTACTTCTGGTAAATCCAATCCTTCACGCAATAAGTTAATCCCAACTAATACATCGAATTCACCAAGCCTTAAGCCACGCAAAATTTCTACACGTTCCAAAGTTTTAATTTCCGAATGTATATAACGGGTTTTAATATTTAACCTATCGAGGTATTTTGTTAACTCTTCAGCCATTCTTTTGGTTAAAGTTGTAACCAAAATACGACCGCCTTGCTTTATTGTAATGTCTATTTCATCAAGCAAATCATCAACCTGGTTTATCGCAGGCCTAATTTCGATTACAGGATCTAATAATCCTGTTGGGCGAATAACCTGTTCTACCACTACACCATCAGATTTTTCTAATTCATAATCGGCCGGCGTTGCGCTAACATATATGGTTTGCGGTGCCAATGCTTCAAACTCAGTAAAATTCAGCGGTCGGTTATCTAAGGCAGCTGGCAATCTGAAACCATATTCTACCAATGATAATTTACGCGATCTATCGCCACCGTACATGGCTCTAATTTGCGGAACGGTAACATGACTTTCATCAATTACCATTAAATAATCTTCAGGAAAATAATCCAGCAAACAGAAGGGACGCATGCCTGGTTGTCTGCCATCAAAAAAACGCGAATAATTTTCGATACCCGAGCAGTAACCTAATTCTTTCATCATTTCGATATCGAAATTGGTTCGCTCTTCTAGTCGTTTTGCTTCTAATAAATGCCTGTCGGCGATAAGTTGGTTTTTGCGGATTTCCAGTTCTTCCTGAATACCCCAAATAGACTGATTGAATCTATCTTTAGGCGTAACGAAAAGATTAGCTGGATAAATGGCCATGTCTTCAAGTTTTTCAAGAGTTTTACCAGAAACTGGATCGATAGCAGAAAGTTCTTCAATATCATCGCCAAAGAACGAAACCCGATAAGCATGATCTAAATATGCAGGGTAAATATCTACAGTGTCGCCTTTAACTCTAAAAGTTCCACGTTTAAACTCGGTTGTTGTTCGGGCATACATAATCTCTACAAGACTATGTAGAAACGAATTTCTCGATATTCTTAATCCAACACCAAAGCGAAAAACCATTCTCGAAAAATCTTCTGGATTTCCCATACCATAAATACAGGAGATAGATGATACCACAATAACATCACGTCTTCCACTCATTAAAGCAGAAGTTGTACGCAAACGAAGTTTTTCTATCTCTTCGTTAATGCTTAAATCTTTTTCTATGTAAGTATTGCTCGAAGCGATAAAAGCCTCAGGCTGATAATAATCATAATAAGAAACAAAATAATTAACCGAATTTTCGGGGAAGAAATTTTTAAACTCCCCATACAACTGTGCGGCCAAAGTTTTATTATGACTTAAAATAAGTGTCGGTTTTTGAGTTTGCTCGATAACATTTGCTACGGTAAATGTTTTTCCAGAGCCTGTTACACCTAACAAAGTCTGGTAATTTTCATTTGCATTTACACCATCTACTAGTTGTTTAATGGCGCCAGGTTGATCACCCGTTGGTTTATATGCTGAAGTGATTTTGAATTTCATAGACTGTATCAAATATACGATTTAAGGCTCAAAGACTAAACAGCCAAAAGTCAGGAAATGTTATAAATAATCGAACCTACAGAATAATTTCCGTCGGTGAGACGCCGCTTAATAAATCTATACTGACAAGTTAAAGCAACAATCTCGAGATGAATATATGGAGCGATAAGGCATTAACAGAAAGCATTAAAAAACCTCACTGAATTAAATTCAATGAGGTTTTTTTTTAATGCTAGATGCAATTTCACTATTTACCCGCAGCTTTTTGCATAGGGTTCATACCCACCGATTGACCACGAACTGAAGATGCTGCTTTCGCTTTGAAAACCTTGAATTTGCTTTCTTTGGCATTGCCACCCCAGGTATTATTGCTTGTGTCAATATCTGCGGTTTCTCTAAGTGGATCAATTAGAATAGAAGCAACTTCTTTATCCTTTACATAGAATTTAGATGTTTTCAATTCATTGTGTCTCCAGATTTGAGCAGGAATTCGATCAATTTCCTTGGTTCCGTCCTTGTAGGTAAACTCTACAATTATTGGCATTACTAAACCACCTTTATTGCTAAAATCTAATTCGTAGAAGAACTTATTTTCGTATTTCTGTTGTTCGTTTGTAGGCACAGCTTCAAAAGGCATTGTACCTTGTGTTTTAACTGCGGTTGTGGTATCAACAGAAACTAAACCTCTATCATATTTATAATAAAAATCTTGGGCCGCTGGGTGTTTATCAACATAAAAGCTTAATTTCTTATCCTCACGATTTCTTATTTTTGAAATATCCTGAAATGCGTTTACTGCAGGTCTATCAACTTTAACCATTCTTGCCCTCGCTTCTGGAATTGTTGTCGGGAAATCGGCTTTTGCGAATTTCACGGTATCTAAAGCAATATCACAAGGCTCTGTTCCGTAGAACCAACCTCTCCAAAACCAATCTAAATCCTCGCCACTTGCATCTTCCATTGTACGAAATAAATCGGCTGGTTGAGGATGTTTAAAAGCCCATCTTCTAGAATATTCTTTAAAAGCATAATCAAAAAGCGTTCTGCCCATAATGGTTTCGCGAAGAATATTTAAACCTGTTGCGGGTTTAGAATATGCGTTTGGTCCGAAACGTGTAATGTTTTCAGAATTGGTCATTATTGGCTCCAACTCATCTTTTGGCAATTTCATGTAGTCGACAATGGTGTAAGCAGGACCTTTTTTACTTGGGAAAGTATTGTCCCAAAGTTCTTCGGTTAAATATTCAACGAAAGAGTTTAAACCTTCGTCCATCCAGGTCCACTGGCGCTCATCACTATTTACAATCATTGGAAAAAAGTTGTGCCCAACTTCGTGAATGATTACACCAAGCATCCCATTTTTAGTGTTTTCGCTATAGGTTCCATCTGCATCCGTACGACCATAATTAAAACAAATCATCGGATATTCCATTCCATTTGCAGCCTCAATACTTTGCGCTACTGGGTAAGGATAAGGAATTGTAAAATCAGAATAGGTTTTAATGGTATGCGCAACGGCACGAGTTGAGTATTTGCTGTATAAGTTGTAAGCCTCTTTTCCGTAGAAACTCATACACATTACGGTGTTGTTATTGGCGGCAATTTTTTGCGGCATTGCATCCCAGATAAATTTACGGGATGAGGTCCATGCAAAATCGCGAACATTATTGGCCTGAAAAACCCAGGTTTTAGTGTTTGTTGCTTTTTTGCCTTCAGCAGTTTTAGCTTCTGCAAGGGTTTGAATTTCTACAGGAGCTGTTGCTGTTTTAGCTGAATTATATCTACTTAATTGTGCTGGATTTAAAACTGCACTGTAGTTAATACATTCACCAGTCGAACCGATTAAGTGGTCGGAAGGAACCGTCATTTGCACTTTAAAATCTCCGAAAGTTAAAGCAAACTCGCCTCTTCCTGTAAACTGGTGATTTTGCCAGCCTTGAAAATCACTATACACACATAAACGCGGATACCATTGGGTCATGGTAAACAAATAGTTGCCATCAGCTGGGAAAAATTCATAACCACCACGACCACCAACACTCATTCTATCTGTAATTTTATAATTCCAATCGATGTTAAAAATATATTTTTGACCTGTTTTTAAAGCAACAGGCAGATCGATTCTCATCATGGTTTTATTTACCGTATAGCTCAATTTTTTGCCAGTTGCATCAGTAAGTTTAACAATGTTAATACCATCGCCGTTGTTAATGGTTGAACTTAACTTATCAATATTTTGGGTTGTACCTAACGCAGGCATTTTTGTTGCATCCTGATAGTTTGCATTTTTATCAGTGCTATGCTCGTTTTCATCAAGTTGCAACCAGATATATGTTAAAGGATCTGGTGAATTATTGGTGTATGTAATGGTCTCACTACCCGTTAATAATAGATTTTTTTCATCAAGGGTACATTTGATGTTATAATCTGCCCGTTGTTGCCAATATTTCACACCAGGCGCACCACTTGCCGTGCGCTGTTCGTTTGGGGTAGGCAAAATCGTGCCCAACTGTTCGAACTTGTTGCCATGGTTACTACCAGGATTATTCTGAATATTTTGGGCAAAAGCCAAACTACCTGAGACAAGCAGCAAGCCAGTTAAAGTAAATAGTTTATTCATAATATTTTTATAAAAAAGGGATTCTTTCCAAAGCCATTTTTAAAGCCAGGCTAAACACGGCTGCCGAAATAAATAACACCCAATCTCGGCGTCTGATTTTTGTGTAGTTAAAAATAAGTAAAGTAATCAGTAGTACAACAACCACCATAAAAATTTGTCCTGCTTCTAAACCTACATTAAAGCCGAACAGACCCCAACCAATATTTTGGTCTTTTGCAAGCATAATTCTTATCGAATTAGCGAAGCCCATTCCGTGTATTAATCCAAAAACTAAAGCCAGGTAATAATTTATTTTTACCGATTTTAACGAAAAGTTTGTTCTAAATAAATTACTGATCGATGTAAAAACGATTGTACAAGGAATTAAAAATTCTACCCATTTACTTTCAAAACGAATAACATCGGTTACACTTAAAAATAAAGTTAACGAATGGCCAATGGTAAAAGCGGTTACTAAAATCAATACCTGCTTCAAATTCTTATAACTATAAATAGCAACCAGTGCTAAAATAAACAATTGATGGTCTAATGCATCTGCACTTATAATATGTTCCCAACCTAATTTGAAGTAGAAGATAAAATCTTGTAACGGCATGATAATAAATTAGCTTTAAGCCTTAAGCTTTAGTACTTTTGAAAGCTTAAAATTAAAGTTTTAAACGTAAAAAAGTTAAAAACAGTAAAATGCAGTTGTTAAATACCAAACTTGTTACCTTATTTTTAGTTTTTGCCCTATTTAGCACAACCAAAGAGGCTAAACATCCGCTACATGTTAGCACAACAGAAGTAAATTTCAATTCAAAAGATAAAACATTAGAGGTAAGCTGTAGAATTTTTAGCGACGATTTTGAGAGTATATTGGTTAAGCTTTATAAACAAAAAACAGATTTGGCAAATCCCGCTCTAAAAACACAAATGGATGTTTTGGTTAAAAAATATCTTCTGGGTCATTTACAAATTAAAGCAAACGGAAAACCTGTTTCAATGAATTATATCGGTTTTGAAATCGACCATGAAGCCACAAATATCTATCTAGAAATTGAAAAAATCTCATCTATCAAAACCGTTGAAATAAACAGCACAATTCTTTATGATCTGTTTGATGATCAGATGAGTATCGTTCATATTGTAAAAGGAAATATAAGAAAAAGCTCAAAGATCCTTTATCCTGACAGAAGTTTCATGGCAAACTTTTAAGTTTAATTTTTGTATTTAATACAAATAGAATTTTAAAAAGTGTTATTTTTATTATGCCCTAATCGTTAAGATTTTGTGAGAAAGCAATTACTGGCAGGATAAATTATGTACAATTTAAGTTTATACCGCTCCCTATTTACAAAATATGCATGTAATTGTATTTTCTCCATTATTAACGCCACGAATAAAATATATCTTCAATTTTATATTTAAAGATATTTTAAAGGCCGAAGTAGAGTTTACAGGCAATCGCGAATATTTTTTGCAGAGTGAGCATGCTAAAATCAGTTATGCTGAGCAACCAATTGGTGATGAGTTATTTTTCAGAAACACAAAACTACTTTTATCTAACAAAGTTGAAGAGCTTAAAATAAAAACTACAACTTTTGGCGATTATACCGTTCCATTCCCAGTAGAAGATTCAACTTTACCTTTTGATGTTTTTGCTGCATCTTTTTTTATGCTTAGCCGATATGAAGAATACTTATATAAGGAAAAATCTGAAGGGAATTTTGAGGCTAAAAATAGTTTTCAGTATAAATGGAAAGTTCTAAAAAGGCCGATAATTGATGAGTGGGCTCTGATTTTAAAGAATATGCTAATAAAAAAGCATCCTTCATTCAAATTTTTTCAAAAAAAATTCTTTCATCAACCTACCATAAACTTCACCTTAAAACCCGATATTCCTACAGGCTTTTTTCGAAAAACAAAATTCATATTTTCCTCAGTATTTAATAAAAAACAGCGGTTTATTAGTACAATACTCGAAGACTTAACGGGTTTAGGTACAAATCCAGAAGAATTAATAAACAGCTTGGAAAAACTGAAAACACAGCCAATCTATTTTATCAATTTTATTGAGGATGCAAAAAACCGATTAAACTATGTGTATAGCAGTTTGGTTCTAAAAGACAAAACCGTTGGTTTATTAAGACCATGTACCGCTGACTATGAAAAGTCTAGTTTACTGAAAGCTGATTTAACCAAATTGAAGCAGACTCAAAATAGTTCAGTCAATCTGATAAGTCAACAATTAGAAGTTTTACAACTACCAAGTTGTTATTTGCATTTACTCTCTGTTGGTATCAGCTCTGATTATTCGATGGGTTATGCAAACCAAACGGGATTTAGAGCAGGAACTTGTACGCCTTTTAGCTGGTACGATTTACAATTAGAAAAAGTAACATCGCTAAATGTAAAATCTTACGCTATAAGCGATACCGCAATTCAGTACCAAAGTGCTGGCGATGCGACAACAATGATTAATGATTTTATTGATGCCGTTAAACTTGTTGACGGGCATTTTTATAGTAGTTGGCAACTTAAAAGTTTATCCGAAAATGCTAAATTTAAAAAATTGAAGGCTATTTTTGATGAAATGCTAAAATCTACCTGACAGGAAATATTATGACTTTCGACTTAAGCAAAACAAAATCTATCGCCAATACTTTTGTCGCCGAGCTTCGCGATGAAAACATTCAAAAGGATTCTATGCGTTTCCGCAAAAACCTGGAACGCGTTGGTGAGTTTTTTGCTTATGAGATTAGCAAAACCTTAAAATATACCACAAAAGAAGTAATTACGCCGTTGGGTACATCGCAATGCGAAGTTCTTGAACAACAGCCTGTATTGGCTACTATTTTAAGAGCCGGATTACCTTTACAACAGGGCTTGCTAAACATTTTTGATAAGGCAGAATGCTGCTTTATTTCTGCCTATCGAAAAGTTAAAAAGAGTGGTGATTTCATTATTCAAATGGATTATATTTCGACACCCGATTTAGATGGAAAAATTTTAATTATGGCCGACCCAATGCTAGCCACAGGGCAAAGCATGGTTATGTGCTGTAAAGAATTAATTAACCGTTATAAAATTGCCGAACTTCACATTGTTGCGGCTATTGCAAGTACCGAAGGGGTAGCACATGTAAGGGCCAATTTACCAAAAGCGAAGCTTTGGCTTGGTGCTATTGATGAAGAAATGACCAGCAAATCGTATATCGTACCTGGCTTAGGCGACGCTGGAGATTTGGCATACGGCGAAAAAGTTTAAATAAACTTGAAGATTTCAGTATAAGGCGAGGTGACTTTCTAAGTTATAGAACCTTAATGATCCTTAAAATTCACTAGCAGCAATTCAATAATTTTTACATTAATAATTTTAAAAATTGCAAAACAAAAAACACATTTTCTTTGATCTCGACCATACGATTTGGGATTTTGACAGAAACGCACAAGAAACGCTAAACGAACTTTTCCATACCTATAAGCTCAATGAATTAGGCCTTAACTCATGCGAGGTTTTTATTGCAACTTATACAGAGAACAACCACCAGCTTTGGGCCGATTATCATCTTGGGAAGATAACTAAAGAGTTTTTAAGAGCCGAGCGATTCAGTAAAACCTTTATCCAACTGGGTATTCATCCCGATTCGGTTCCACATCAGTTTGAAGATGATTATGTGAATATCTCGCCAACAAAAACTAATTTATTTGATGGTGCAGAAAATGTGTTAGCCTATCTTCAACAGAAATATACTTTACATATTATATCAAACGGTTTTAAAGAAACCACACTAACCAAAATGGATTTATCGGGCTTAAATCCATATTTCACCAATGTAATTATATCAGAAGATGTTGGTGTAAATAAGCCCAACCCAGTAATTTTTGAATATGCTTTAGATAAAGCCAAAGCTTTAAAAGAAGAAAGCATTATGATTGGAGATAGCTTAGAAGCAGATATTTATGGCGCTTTAGGCTTTGGAATGGAAGCAATATTTTTTAATCCATTGAAAAAAGAAAAACCAGAGGATGTAAAAAAGCAAATCGCACACCTTGAAGAGTTATTAAGTTTGTTTTAACCTAGATTTGATACCTTTAAGCATGAATGCTGCAAAAATTAAGATTTCCCTACATCATATTATCGATGCGTATAAAGCGAAACTATCTTCATATCCTGAAGAAATTTTTGAGCTTACTCCGCCTATAAACGGTTGGAGTTATAGTGAAGTTTATTCGCATATTTTTGATTCGAGTTTACTTTCTTTAATCGCTTTAGAAAATAGTGCAAAAGGAAAAGGCGAGAATAAGCCTACTCATTTTGTAGTAAAATTGATTTTACTTTTGGGTTCTTTACCTCCTGCAAAAAAATATAAGGTTCCTAAAAGGCTAGCCGAAAGGGTAAAAAAAATCAGTAAAACCGAGGCGATGGATTTTATTCTGGAATTCGAGAAAGCACTTACCGATAATTATCCACTTGTTGCAAATGCGAATGAAAACTGCAAAACTAAACATCCTCGGTTAGGTTATTTGAATGCAAAACAATGGTTGCGTTTTATCGAAATTCACTTAAAACACCATCTTAAGCAGTTGGTTCGTATTGAAAAGAGTTTTTAGCATTAAGCTTAATTCTTATCTTTAAAAAAACGCCAACATGAAAAATCTATTCTACCTCTTTGCCTTAATATTGTTTTGTTCTTGCAATAACAAAAAACCCGAAGCTCAAGTAGTAACAGCTACTCCAACTGGGATGCAGGGCTTACAAAAAACCATGCCTATTCCCACACCAAGCAATCAAGCAACGAGTAATTTAATTTTTAATCCACCGCACGGGCAAGCTGGCCATAATTGCGCATTGGCTGTTGGTGCACCACTAAACAAAACAGCATCCGTAAAACCACAAGAAGCTTCTGCACAACCTCAAGCAGTAGCCGCTCCCGTTGCAACTCCAAAAAATGCAAATAAAAACTTAAATCCTGCTCATGGAATGCCAAATCATAAGTGCGACATTGCGGTTGGTGCTTCATTAGATTCTAAGCCTATTCAAAAAGCAACGGTTATTAATCCAAAAGAAAACAAAAGTTTAGAGGCCAAAAATGGCGTATTATTAAATCCTGAGCATGGGAAGCCAAACCATAGATGTGATATTGCGGTCGGCGCACCGTTAACTTAAAAACCTAAAGCATTTTTTCACATCTTTGCGATAATGAAATTACCCGCAATAAAAGGTTTTGATGAAGAGGCATTTAACAAGTACTTAAAAAATACTGGGTGGCTGATGTTTGGCAAAGCACTGAGCCTTATTGTAAATCTTTTAATTGCCCGTTATCTAGGACCAATTTTATTTGGAGATTTAAGTTTTGGTTTATCATTGGTAGCAATATTAGCTGCAGTTGGCGCTTTAGGTCTTGATACTTTTATTATTCGCGAAATTATTCAGGAACCAGCCAAGCGAGATGAAATTCTTGGCACATCACTCTGGTTACGATTGGCAACAAATGCGTTGCTAATCCCAATTGCAGTTGGAATTTATTTAATCAGCCATCGGTTAAGCCCAAGTCCAGGCGAACCATTAACCCTTTTGATCGGATTGCTTGCATTAGCATCATTTTTTAAATCATTTAATGTTATAGATGCTTACTTTCAATCACAAGTTCAATCTAAGTATGTAGTTCAGGTTCAAAATATTTGCCTCATAGTTACCTCTGTTGTTAAAATTGTTGTCATTACCTTAAATCTGCCTTTAATATACATTGTTTGTGCATACGTTTTAGATGGCTTTATTTTAGCTGCTGGCTTAGTCATCATCTATCAAAAAAGAGGATTAAATATTTTTAATTGGAGTTTTGATAAAGAACGAGCTAAGTTTTTATTAAAAAAATCATCGCCTCTTATTCTTTCAGCGGTAATGGTTACCATCTATATGAAAATAGATATTGTAATGCTTAAAAGTATTGGGAGCAAAGCTGTAGGTATATATAGTTCAGCCCAAAACTTGAGTGAAGCTTGGTATTTTATTCCAATTGCGATAGTTACTTCGGTGTTTCCAGCATTATTAAATGCCCGCAAAACAGACTTGGATCGATATCAGAAACGATTGGGAAATTTATACGATTTATTGATCTACATTAGTATTCCTGTTGCAATATTCATAAGTTTCTTTGCATCTGATATAATTCATATTATTTATAAGGGCAAGTACGATGGGGCTGGTCCGATGTTATCAATTCATATATGGTCAGGTATTTTTGTTTTCTTAGGAACAGCGAGCTCTCAATATTTAGTTGCAGAAGGTTATACTAAAATTTCGTTTTACCGAACCGCAGCTGGGGCAATCATTAATATCGCTCTTAACTTTTGGTTAATACCCTTATATGCGGGTGTTGGAGCATCAATTGCAACGCTAATCGCCTGTTTTGTGTCTACCTTTTACCTTTTATTAATTCCAAAAACTCGCGGGCAAGGTATAATGATGTTAAAATCATTATTTTTGGTCACAGCATTTCAAAAAATATTTAAACGTTGAATACTCTAAAAGCATTAACAGAACTAATTGCTAAGCCTTCGAGGCTAAAAGCATTATTATCATACGGACATAAAGGCTACCTGAACAGCATTGGCTGGTTTACTGCTTTTGACAAAAAACAAGCAGTAGATGGAGATGGTAAAGCATTGCCATGGGTAACGTATTCTTTCATCGATTTTATTAAAGAAAGAATTAATAAAACGCAAAATATTTTCGAATATGGCTCTGGCAATTCTACTATTTTTTATGCAGAAAGAGCTGGGTCCGTAACTTCTGTAGAACACGATAAAAACTGGTTCGACAGAGTGAAAAACACAAGTCCATTGAATGCTGAAATGATTTACTGTGAGTTGCAGCGTGATGGTGAATACGCAAAGAAAGCATCATTATTAAATAAGAAATTCGATATTATTATTGTTGATGGTAGAGATCGTGTTAGATGCTGCAAATATAGTTTAGATGCGTTATCGGCCAACGGTGTTATCGTTTTAGATGATAGCGAACGTGAAGTGTATCATTCTGCAAGAATTTTATTACTAGAGCAAGGATTTAAAGAAATAAGTTTCAGTGGTATTTCTCCAGGTTTGTTTTACGAAAAGGCAACTTCAGTTTTTTACAAAGCCGATAACTGTTTAGGGATATAAACTCATCAACACCTATGTTAAGCGAAGAAGTAAAAACGGCCTACGATAATTTTTACACCAACAGTGATGTGGCCTGGCGAATGCTGGGTGCGAAATATAAAGCGCAAAATATTGTTGATGTTTGCAAAGCGATAAAACCTAAGAAAGTTTTAGAAGTTGGCGCTGGTGATGGCAGTATCCTCCATTTTTTAAACGATTGGAACTTTGCTCCAGAATTGTATGCTTTGGAAATTGCTCAGAGCGGTGTCGAAATTATTCAGGAAAGAAATTTATCCAAGTTAACAGAAGCGCAAACTTTTGATGGTTATAAAATCCCTTATGAAGATGATACTTTTGATTTGGTAATTCTTGCCCATGTTTTAGAGCATGTAGAACATGAAAGAATTTTACTTCGCGAGCTTAAAAGAGTAGCAAAATATATTGTCGTAGAAGTGCCGAAAGATTATCGTTTTGGTGTAGATCAAAGAATGAAACATTTCCTTGATTATGGCCATATTAATATGTACACGCCAACTTCGCTAAGGTTTTTATTACAAAGTGAAGGCTTGGAAATTTTAGAAGATAAAGTTTCTATGACTGCTACAGAAACCGTAAAGTTTAATGAGTTTATCAACAGAAAAGCGCCTAAAACTTTTTCTAAAAATCTAAAAATTGAATTGGAATATAGAATCAAAAGAGCCTTAGGCAATTTATTAGGGCGAAAAAAACAAGAACAGTTTGCAAATGCTTATACTGTTTTAACTCAAAAATCAGATTCTAACCTGCATATATTTTAACATGCAAAACCTTGCTCCGATAGCCCTTTTCGTTTATAATCGTCCGCAACATACCCAGCGAACAATTAAATTTTTGCAACAGAATGAACTGGCTGCAGAAAGCAGATTGTACATTTTTTCTGACGGTGCAAAAACAAGCAACGACGATGAAAAAGTTGCAGAGGTTAGAGCAATTATTAATAAAACCGAGGGATTTAAATCGGTTAAAGTAATCGAAAGAAAAGAAAATGCTGGTTTAGCAAATTCTGTTATAGCTGGAGTAACTCAATTAATAAATGATTATGGTCAGGTTATTGTTTTTGAAGATGATTTAGTTACTTCTCCACATACACTTACCTATTTTAACGATGCCTTAAATCGTTACCGCAATGAGGAAAAAGTAATGCATATTGGTGCATATATGTATCCTTTAAAATCAGAAAGCTTACCTCAATCATTTTTCTATAGAGCAGCAACAAGTTGGGGATGGGCCACCTGGGCTAGCGCATGGGCACATTTCGAACCGAATATAGATACGTTACTAAATCAGTTCGATGCGAAGAAAAAATCTGCGTTTTCAATCGAAAATTCGATGAATTTCTGGAAGCAGATGCAGGAATTTAAAAAGGGAAAAAATAATAGCTGGGCAATCCGCTGGTATGCTTCGATTTTTTTAAAAGATGGTTTAACCCTTAATCCAGCTCAGTCATTAGTCAATAATATTGGGCATGATGGCACTGGCGTACATTCGGGTATAAATGATATTTACAATGTTATCATCAATCCAAAACCCATTACCCAATTCCCCGAAATTATAAAGGAAAATGAAGCAGCCTATCAAACGATTAAAAACTTTTTAAGTAATAGGAAAGGAAATATGGTTTCTAGAATTAAAAGGTTTGTAAAAGAAAAGTTAGCTCAATATTTTTCAAAGTAACAAATCAATTGATATTAATATTTCTTTGTAATTTGGCTTAATCTAAGCTAGAATTATGAAACTATACATCATTGCCCTGTTATTTATTTCTGTAAATGTTTTCGCCCAAAATCCTCCGAAACCTTATGGTGCTTTACCTTCGAAGCGACAATTAGCCTGGCACGATATTGAGGTTTATGGCTTAATTCATTTTACGCCTACTACATTCGAAAATAAAGAATGGGGATTTGGTGATGCTGACCCAAAAACTTTTAATCCAACCGATTTTAATGCACAACAAATTATTAAAGCAGCTAAAGCTGGTGGCTTAAAAGGTGTAATTCTGGTAGCAAAACACCACGATGGTTTTGCGCTTTGGCCAACTAAAACAACTGAATATAATATCTCAAAAAGCCCTTTCAGAAATGGAAAAGGTGATATGGTTAAAGAAATTGAGCTCGAAGCTAGAAAACAAGGTTTAAAGTTTGGTGTTTACTGCTCTCCTTGGGATCGAAATAATGCATTATACGGAACTGATAAATATTTAGCTATATATCAAGCGCAGCTTAAAGAACTTTATAGCAATTATGGCGAACTTTTTATGAGCTGGCATGATGGCGCAAACGGCGGAGATGGTTTTTATGGTGGCGCTAAAGAAAAACGCTCTATTGATAATACTACTTATTACGATTGGAATAATACCTGGGGAATAACCCGAAAAATGCAACCAATGGCAAACATATTTAGCGATATTGGTTTAGATATTCGTTGGGTTGGGAGCGAAGATGGTACTGCTGCAGAAACCAGCTGGGCTACTTTTACGCCGCTTCCTCCAGAAGGGAAAAATGTAGCAGTTCCAGGGCAAGCTAATTATCCTCAAAGTCCGATGGGTATTAGAAATGGCAAATTCTGGATGCCAGCTGAATGCGATGTTCCGCTTAGAAAAGGTTGGTTTTATCATCCTACAGAAAAGCCAAAATCGCCAGAAACTCTTTTTAATTTGTACCTGCAAAGCGTTGGGCACGGTGCTGGCTTAGATTTAGGTTTAGCTCCTGATACACGCGGGCAATTACACAATGACGATGTTGAAGCATTAAAAAGCTTCGGTGATATGGTAAAGCATACCTTTGCGAATAATTTAGCGAAAAACGCCAGTATTAAGGCCAGCAATACTCGTGGTAAAGCTTTCGAAACGGTTAAACTTTTAGATTTTAACAAGGAAAGTTATTGGGCGACTGCTGATAATGTACATCAAGCAAAGCTAGAAATTGATTTGAAAGCAAACAAAACCTTTGATATTATTAGTTTGCAGGAATATATTCCGCTAGGACAAAGAATCGAAGAATTTAATATCGAGATTTTTGAAAATAATGCATGGACAAAAATCTATAATGGCGAAAGCATTGGTACTAAAAGATTAATCAAATTAGAAAAACCTGTAACTACATCAAAACTTCGTTTAAACATTACAAAATCGCCTGTATGCATTACCTTGAGCGAGTTTGGAGTTTATAAAAAGACAGAATAATTAAGGTTTTTTAGCTTCTAAAATAATGTATGGAGATAAGCTTTGGCTTTCGAATGGAATAATTTTAGTAAAAATTTTTCCCGTTAGCCAAACTGCTTTTTTGAACAACCGAACACTAGTCGATTTTTGATTTTCATTCTCTAACCAAACACTAAAACGGCCAAAATAACCTGATTTTACTTCTTTCAAACCTGCTTTTTCGCAAATTGATTTTAGTAATGCAGGATTCATACTATCGATATTATGTTTATCGTAGTTTTCTTTATCAAAGTTTTTTTGGAACCAACCATTTACAGCTTTAAAGTTTGGTAGAGTAATAAACAATGTTCCGCTAGGTTTTACAAATGCAATATGTCGGTTAATAATATCGGCAGTATCATTGAAATGCTCTATTAAGCCACAACTTAATACTAAATCATATTGCTGTTCAGGCTTGTAATTAAACAAATCTGTTTCAATGATATGAATATCTGTTTCTTTTAAACCGTTCTTTTTTAAAAGTTCGTTTACAACAGGCGGATGAACAAAATAGTCTAAAAGCGTTACATCAAGTTTTAAAAATTTCTTTAAAAAAACAGCGTAATAACCAGGGAAACCACCAAGTTCGATTGCTGTTTTAACGTTACCTTTTTCTACAATTTCAGCCAGTTGGCGATGAAATAAATAGTTAGCTGGTAATTGAACCGCAAGTCCTTTTTTACTTTCCCAATAATTTACCCAAAAAGCCCTGTCGGTTAATAAATTTGCCATGTTTTAAATTAATTCCAATCCCAAAGAAACGGAAAATCGTGATATGTTTTATAAAAATTGTCATGTTGAGCTTGTCGAAACATATGAAAGTTCTTCGACAGCTCAACCTGACACCTGCTCAATAAAGGAACGGTTGGGTAAATACTACTACTTCAAATCTTTCAAAATCTCAGCTACTGCTTTTTCCAATTGCGGGTCTTTATCAGCCAATCTATCCTGAAAGGTATTTTGAACAAAAATATCTGGCTTTACACCTTCTTTTTCGATGTTTTTCCCATCCATTGTATAACAACCCCAAGATGGCAAACGATACGAAGAGCCATCTACCAGGCCTTTTGCTGATGTAAAAATAATCCAGCGATAAGTTTCAGTTCCTATAATTTTACCTAGCTTAAGTTGTTTAAAGCCTACTGCGGTCATCTCTGCATCACTTAAGGATTGTTCGTTAACCAACAATACAATTGGCTTTACTGCTGGCCCAAAATTACTTTGAGGCGCTAATTTTCCGCCACGATATTTCCATTTTAAATACGGTTTTTGAGCAAGAAATTTTAATACGGCATCGTGTACATTACCACCAGTATTATAGCGCAAATCTAAAATAATGGCATCTTTATTTTCTTCCTGTTCAACCATATCCAGCATAAAACGTTCTAATTCTCCGCTTCCCATATTTTTCATATAAGAATAAGCAATTCGGTTATTTCCCCACTTATCTACATTCCGACGGTTTTTGGCAATCCATTCATCGTAAAGGTTATTTTTTAACGATCCTGAGCTTTGAGGATGAACATTTGTATAAATTTCCTTCCCGTTACGAGAAAAAGTTAAAGTCATTTCCTTATCCAAAGATGGTTTGCTGAAGTAATAGTCTCGATCTGTTTTATCATCTACCTTTACGCCATTTACGGCTGTTAAGATATCACCTGGTAAAACATTAACACTACCATAAGAAGCATTACTTTTAGCAATAACGCGATCAACTTTGTATGGGTTTTCGTTATCGAATAAAATACCTGTTTGATTGGTAATATTGGTTAAGTTTCTTTTCTCTTCTGCACCAAAACTATTAAATCCCATGTGTGAAGAATTTAACTCGCCAAGCATATCATTAAGCAAAAGTCGCAAATCGCTACGATTGGTTACATAAGGCAAATATGCTTCGTAGCGGATTTTCATTTTATCCCAATCCACGCCATGGAAATTTTCGTCGTAAAAGTTTTCGTCCAAGCCAACCCAGGTTTCGTAAAACATCTGATTAAATTCTGCATTTAGATTTTTGGCAAACTTATAAGTATGATCAATCTTATCCAGTTTATTTCCATCCAAATTATATTTACCAATAGTACCACCAGTTAAAGTGAAGAACTTATCCCCAACCTGAATAATGTTATAGTCATCACCATCGCCAACTTTTTCGGTTTTATTTGCCTCAAATGGTTCTATCGTTGTACGATAAAGCCCGCTTTTACCGCCTTCATGATTTGAAGAATAAAAAACATAAGTTTTATCGCCTTTGGCAAAAACATCAGTTCCAAACTGGCTACCAAATCCTGGGCTAACTAACTCGACCCGATCTAAAATATTTTGCGTGTTAATTGTAATGATAGCAGCGGGTTTTGGCGTTGGCTTCACATCAGCTTTTTTCTTAACAGAATCGCCTACTTTCTTGCTCTTTTTATCAACTTCAGCGGGTTTAACGTCTTTTGGTTCAGCAGGCGTTTCTTTAAATAAATCATCAAATTTATCTGAGCGGTAAGGAGCGTCGTAACTATTTAAAGCCATACGATAAATATGAACATCAGAACTTCCAGAAGGATAAAAGGGTTGTGTTCTGGCACTGGTAAAGAAAATATATTTGCCATCGGGCGACCAAGCAGGAGCCGTTTCAGTAACGCCCGTATTGGTTAAATTAATAGTTTTATTGCCTTTAATGCTATGCACCAAAATATCCTGCTCGAAATTTCGGTAAGCAGTGAAAAGCACATACTCATCATTAGGAGAAAAACTTGGTGTTGAATTTTGAATTGCCCAAAACTCATCGGTAACCAGTATTTTGCTTTCGAAAGTTTTTAAATCAAGTAATTTTAACTCATTTCTGCCACTTAAATAAACGCCCATTGTTCGGGTTTTATTCAAAGTTATATCCCTATTGTTTGCTTTATCCTTTGTAATCTGTTTTAGAGTGCCTTTTCCATCACCAGTTATGGTAAACCAATTTTGATAGCCATTCCAAGTTTGGCAAAATAGAATTGTTTTATTGTCAGCAAGCCATTTACATTGCATAGCCCTTTCTCCACTGTTGCTTATTTTGCGAATAAACTTACCATCCGCATCGCTAACAAAAAGTTCGCCTCGGGAAATGAAAGCTATTTTTTTACCATCTGGCGCAGCATCAAAGGCAGAGATTGTACCTTTAACATCGTATTCCTGTGCCTTGGTTAAAACCTGATTTCGCGAGGTGCTGATATTTACCTTTTCAGTTTTTTTCGTGGCAACATCGTATGTATAAATCTGATAATCTTTTTCAAAAACGACAGTTGTTCCATTTGCAGAAACAAACGGACGTTTAATAGAGGTTTCGAATTTGGTTAAGGCCGTTTTTTTATCACCAATAAAAGTATATAAATTATACTCTTCATTTCCTTCATCCGATACAAAAAATACGTTTCCTTTAGCATCAACGCTAGTCCAAAAATCTTTACCAAGGTAATCGGTATAACGTTTATAAGCCTTGGTTTTAGGATTATAAGATTGAATATCGGGATTGTATGCGCCTTTATAATGCTTACGATTTGCAAATCGATAACTTTCCCATGTATCATTAAAAAATAATTCACCATCTGGCGCCTCTGCTATATGATGTGTGGTATTAAAATAGTTATCGAAAAGGCGAACAGCTGTGCCACCGCTTATGCCAACTTTATAGCTCGAAAAAGAATTAAATCTGCCAGATGTAAAATATATGTTTTTCGAATCCCAACTCCAATTGTCAACCTCATCCGACGCATCGTTAAATGTTAATTGTTTAATATCACCTCCAGTCATTGGCATTATGTAAACATCGTAATTACCATATTGATTAGAAGAAAATGCCATCCACTTACCATCTGGAGATATTTTTGGATTAATTTCTTCGCCCTGCATGGCCGTAATTCTAGAAGCTAAACCACCTTTTACGGGGATTTTCCAAATATCTCCATCATAACTGAATACTATAGTTTGTGCATCTGGCGTTAAAGCAGGGTAAGCTGCAAAATACGTTTGACCTTGAGAAAATGAACTAAAGGGCAGCAAAAATGCAATTGCCGCAAGCGATTTAATTAGGTTTTTAATCATGATTTTGTTTGTTTGGCTTTGGGAAAATGAACCCGAGCGGATTTAACAATTATTTAAATCAGCAAAGGCTTTATCCTTTAATTAAAAAGCAATAAAATATTAGGATGAAAATACGCAAGAGTTTTTATAATCGTAAACAATAAAATGTATTTTTGATTGATTTGAAAGTAGTACACCTAAATACCTATGATGGAAACGGCGGTGCAGGAAGAGCCTGCTTGCGCCTTAGCGATGCTTTAAAAAGTTCGGGAATTGACTCAAAGGTTTTGGTTTATTATAAATTTGGACAAAACCCCAAAATAGATACTTTCAGCAAATTGCCTTTTCAAAAGGCTTTGGCAGTTCATAATATCTTATCAGAAAGATACTATTCAAAATGGTTAAGTAAATCGGTTAAAACTCCTTTCAGCTTGCAATGGTTTGGCCGATCTATTAAAAACCATCCCGATGTTAAAAATGCTGATATTATTCATTTGCATTGGGTAAACCATGGTTTTCTTACGCCTAAATTTTTAGCAGAGCTTGATGAATTGGAAAAACCAATTGTTTGGACTTTTCATGATAGCAATGCTTTTACGGGTGGTTGCCATGTACGTTATGGTTGCGAAAATTTTCATCAGCAATGCGGTAATTGCCCAATTTTAAAATTTAGTGGTAAGGATGATATTTCGCACAAAACCTGGCTTCGAAAACAGAAAGCTTATACCAAATTAAACTTTCATATTGTTGCGCCAAGTAACTGGATGGCAGCATCGGTGAAATTTAGTAGTTTGCTAGGCACAAGAACTACCTCGGTAATTCCAAATACAATCGAAACCAATATTTTTAAGCCTTACGTAAAAACGGAGGCTAAGAAAATTCTGAAAATCGACCCTGAAAAATTTGTTTTGATGAGTGGCTTTATGCCTTCTAAAAACGACAAACATAAAGGCACTCCTTATTTAATCGAAGCCTTAGAAATTTTATCACGCAGAAAGGGAATCGATAAAGAAAAAATTGAATTGGTTATTTTCGGTAATAAGGAGAATGCTGAGATGCCAGAATTTCCCTTTAAAACAACTTTTTTAGGCACCATAAGTAAAGATGAGCATTTGGCTAAATGTTATTCTGCTGCTGATGCCTTTATTACTCCATCGTTAGAAGATAATTTACCAAATACGGTAATGGAAAGTTTGGCTTGTGCTACGCCCGTAATTGCGTTTACAACTGGGGGCATTCCAGATATGGTTAAACATCAAAAAAATGGTTATTTAGCCGAATATGAAAATGCCGAAGATTTGGCTAATGGTATCGAATGGTTATATCATCGTCCAAATAAAGAGGAAATACATAAAGCTGCTAGATTGAGCATTTTAACGGATTTCTCGGAGGAAGTTATTGCTGCAGAGCATATTCATTTGTACGAAACCTTGATTGATTTGCAGCCGAAATAATATGGAACTATCTAAAAGCCATCTCGAAAATATCAAAGCCTTAAAATCGGCAATTTTACAGAGCCGTTATCGGGCAGCTACTTTGGTTAATAAAGAACTTTTAACTCTTTATTTTGCTGTAGGTAAGTTTATTTCACAAAAAATTAAGGTGGAAAAATGGGGTGCAAAAGTTATTGAAAATCTTTCAGCCGATCTACAAGTTGAGCTACCAGGTTTAAGGGGGTTTTCAGCAACAAATATGAAACGGATGAGACTTTTTTTTGAGTCTTGGCAAGAACACTCTATAATTGGGCCGACAGTGTTGGTCCAATTAGAAGTTATTGATTTAGAAGAAATTACATTTAGACCGACAGTGTCGGCTCAATTGAAAAAAATCTTTTTCGAATTGAGCTTTTCGCATCATCTAGAAATTATACAAGGAACCCAACGAATAGAAGAAAGAATCTTTTATATACAAAAAACAGCTACCGAGTTTTGGAGTTTAAACACACTCAAAAATCACTTAAACAATCAAACTTTTCAAAAAACAGGCAGCCTGCCAAATAATTTTTCAAAAACAATTACCAATGATGAAATAAGGCAAAAAGCCTTACAATCATTTAAAGATGAGTACCTGTTAGATTTTATCAATATCCAAGATAGCGATGAAAAAGATGAGCGGGTTTTAGAAAGCGAAATCGTTCAGAACATCAAGAAATTCTTAATGTCGTTAGGATCAGATTTTGCTTTTATTGGCAATCAATATCGGTTAATTGTAGAAGATGAGGAATACTTTTTAGATCTCTTATTTTTTAATCGGCGTTTACAATCATTGGTGGTCTTCGAACTAAAAACTGGCAAATTTAAGCCTGAATATATGGGCAAAATGAATTTTTATTTATCAGCTTTAGATGAATATCTAAAGCAACCTCATGAACAACCATCAATTGGAATTATCCTCTGCAAGGAGAAGAAAAATAAAGTAGTGGAATTCTCATTTAGAGATTTTAATAAAGCAATGGGCGTTTCAACTTATAAAACAAGTAGCGTTTTACCAGCAGCATACAAAGGTGTTTTACCTGATGTAGAAACTTTAAAAAAATTAATGGATTAGCACATGCCAAAACTAACCATAATCACCATTGTGTACAATAACGTTCGCGATATCGAGCGAACGATCAACTCTGTAATTAACCAAACCTATAAAAAAATAGAATACATTATCATCGATGGAAAATCGACTGATGGTACTTTGGATATTGTTGAAAAGTATAGCAATCAGATTTCGAAAATAGTTTCGGAACCTGATAAAGGTATTTATGATGCCATGAATAAAGGTTTAGCGTTAGCTACAGGAGATTATGTGCTTTTTATGAATTCTGGAGATGAAATTTTCGATGAACATACCGTTCAGGAGGTTTTTGATTCGTCACCAGGCGCCGATATTTACTATGGCGAAACTGAAATGTACAATGATAACTGGGAAAGTTTAGGCAGAAGAAGACATGAAGCGCCTGAGCAATTCGATTGGACTAGCTTTAAATATGGCATGAACATTAGTCATCAAGCCATTTATATTCGAAAAAGCATTCTTACACCTTACGATTTGAAATATAAATACAGTTCAGATATTGATTGGATCATTAAAGCCGCTAAAAAGTCTTCAAATATTGTAAACGTACATCGTTATGTTGCTAAATATTTGGTTGGTGGCATGAGTAAGAAAAAGCATCGCGAAAGTTTAAAAGAACGTTTTCAAATCTTCACAAAATATTACGGCTTAATACCGAACATTTTTAATCATGTCATTATCGCAGGAAATCTTTTATTTTACTTCCTTAAACACAAAAGAACGAACGATTAGCATCAACAAATTTCTTTTTAAGCTTAAATAACACAGAACCAAAATCTCACTTTTTAAAAACAATCTCATTCTACAAGTGTCTTTTATACATCTATTTATAAAAAACATAATACAATGGGACAATTAAGTAATCGTAATATAGCCGTACTTTCGGAAAGCGGATTTGAAGAAGTAGAATTAACAGAGCCAGTAAAAAGGTTAAAAGAAGAAGGTGCAAACGTTCACATTATTTCTTCGAAAGCTGGAAAAATTAAAGCCTGGAACCACGACCATTGGTCGATAGAAGTTGATGTTGACAAAACGATTAGCGAAGCAAATGCCGACGATTATAATGGCTTGGTTTTGCCAGGAGGTGTGATTAATCCCGACCAATTGCGTGTTAATGATGACGCGATTGCTTTTGTAAAGAGCTTTTTCGCCGCAGGAAAACCTGTAGCGGCCATTTGCCACGGACCACAGACTTTAATTAATGCAGATGTTGTTAAAGGTAGAAAACTTACATCTGTAAAAAATATTTCTAAAGATTTGATTAATGCAGGGGCAGATTGGAGTGATGAAGAAGTTGTAGTAGATCAAGGTTTGGTAACGAGCCGAACACCAAAAGATTTACCTGCTTTTAACGATAAAATGGTGGAGGAATTTGCAGAAGGCGTGCACGAAGGTCAACATGCCTAAACGTTTTGAACGCTCTCTCTAAATTACTCAAAAGCGGTTGGTTTATTTAAACCAGCCGTTTTATTTATAGCTTAACCTGTCTGATAATATTTTTAATGTTCAGTTCGATAATATCAGTCATTGTTTTACAGCGCAGATAATTTGGGTCTTTAAAATATGCAGCCATAGAATCTTTTAACATAGCGATATTTTCTGGTGTTGTTAGTTCTTCTTTGTTTGATACATCTCGCAAATCAGTTAAACGGTGGCGTTCACTTCTCACCCGATGAACAATAGATGACCTTTCTTCTTGTTGGTATTGAAGTACAGTTTTATCAGTTAGTTGCTCCATACTCATTTTAACATAAGGCAGGCTCTCTTTAAAAAATTGAGGCAAATAAACTTTCAAATTGCCTTCGTAAAACTGCTGATCGAAATCTATTGCCCGAATACGGAATTGAATATCATCAAAATCGGGGGTAATTTGTACCACAAAATTATATGCTCGCATATCGCCCAAAAGCATAATTAAGCAGCGCTCGTTAAACTTTACAAACTCTTTTGCAATACGTGTCGGATTGAATTCTGGGGTGTATAAGTGTCCTTTCGTAAAAACATCGCCAGGAATTCCAGCGATATGTTCTTCCACTAAAGTATCTCCATCTACCAAATAATTAACCTGATTTGGAGATAAAATTTCTTCCATTTCTAAGCCATAAATACGAGATGCATCTGCTTTTTTGATGTAAAAATAATCGTAAACATCATTCAATCGATTTACAATTCTTATTCTAAAAGGATGTGTGTTTCCAAACGTACAATATTCGATTTTATCGATGTATTTATGCTCAACAATACGAAGATTACCCGAAGCTTTAAGGTTTGCGTAAATTTCTTTTAGTCCGCTGTGCAGGGTTTCAATTAAATCCTGAGCGTAAATTGGCCCTTCCCAAAGCGAATCTTTGCCAAACTTATCCATCAATGGAAAAGCTTCGTTAAACTGCATTAAATCGTTGTAAGTTATCGGCAATTTTGCTTCACGTTGATAAAGCCGAAGGTACTTTTGTAAAGCGGGTGTAACTGGAAAAATAGGTTTCTTTTTCAGAATTTTTACGTCTTCGTTTTCCATGGATTAGCAATGTAGCATTTTAATTTTTTTACCACAAAGTTTACAGTAAGAATCTTGCGTGCTCTATGCTTACTTATTAGTCGTGTAACTAAATGGCATTCCAGCCAGGTATCGACTAATTTTTCTGTAAGGATAATTTCCTGCGCCGTGCTCTGCAAACTGAACAATAATGGTATTCGTTTTCGGATCCACATAAAGTCTTTGTCCCAGCATACCTTCTGCAGCAAAATCGCCATTATCACCTTCCTGCGGAATCCACCATAAATAATGATGCGCCGATTTTTGCCAGCCTTTAGCTGATGCAGGTTTTTCGCCACCAATATTAACCGATTGGCTTACCCAATTTTTTGGCACAATTTGCTTACCATAAAAATTGCCTTTATTCAAATATAGCCTTCCAACTTTTGCGAAATCTATTGCCGTAACCTGAAATCTGCTCGCAGTGTTAGTTAATCCATTTTTATGATCTAAACCCCAGCTTGCAGCATATTCTGTACCTATTTTTCGCCATACGTTATCTTCAAAAAATTTGGTTACCGATTTGCCAGTTGCTTTCTCCAACACCCAGCCTAACAATATCGGGTCGATGCTTTTATAAACCCAAACCGTACCTGGTTTATTTACGAGCTTCACTTTCATAAGTTCGGCTTTCATATCGTAGGTGTAATAATACTTGGCCTCATCAGATAAAAAAGCTTTTACAATTCCACCCAAAGCATCCTGAAATTCGAGACCAGATTTCATCTCTAAAAGATTTTTTAAAGTAATGTGATCGAACGCAGAATTGGTTTTTAATTCGGGAATGTATTGAGTTACTTTATCGTTTAGGCTTCGAATTTTACCTTCGGCCAAAGCCTGACCAATCATAACAGAAATCATACTTTTAGCACCAGAAAATATTGTTGTAAGCGTGTTATCGCTATAACCTTTACTATATTTTTCATAAAGAATGCTATCATTTCTAATAACCAGAAAAGCATATAGTTTTCCATTCTTAAAATAATCGGCAAAAGTAATCAATTGATTATTTCCATCTAAAACCTTTAATGAATCTAGGTCATTTCGCATTTTACTGGCACGATAAAAATGGAAAGCAGAATCACTTTTATGCACAATACCTTGTGGGAAAATTTTATAGGTTTCGGCATTTGGCGTACGGTATTGTAAAACCCGCAGCAAATAAGGATGCCATACTAATAAACCCGCAAAACCTACTACAATAAGCAGAAATAAATAGCCAAGCGTTTTTTTAAAAGCTTTCATTAAGATAATTAATGCAGCAAATATACAGTTTCAAGATGAAGGCTGCTAAGCAGTTATTTGCTCATTATTAGAGGTAGATGTTGAAGTTTTTTGCTCTGGTTTATATTTCCATCGTCTATGGCTCCATAACCAATAAGCAGGCTCAGCTTTTATCATTTCCTCAAGAAAACGGGTATGCATTTCGGTAATTTCGAATTCGGCTGTTTCTTTTGGATGCAAACAAATTGGCACACAATCTACCTCGAAATAACCGCGTTTTAAATAATTTATTTTGAGATAAAAAACTGGACGATTGGTTTTCTTAGCAATCTTTTCTATTCCCAATTGAACAGAAGTTTCTTGATTCAAAAAGGTAGTCCAATAATTAGATTCATCTTTAGATGGTGCCTGGTCGCTACCAAATGTGAACATATTTGGCGTTCCTTTACTTGCCTGTATGGCTCTTAAAGTTTGGCGCATAGCAACCATTCGATTACCAAACCTGCTTCTCATGTTAAAAAACCAATTATCGAAAATTTCGTTGCTTAGTGGTTTATAAATTGGGTAGTGCTCACCCGGAAATGCCATTCCAATTGCCATACAAACCCATTCGTAATTGCCATAGTGCGACGAACAGAAAAGTACACTTTCATTATTTTTCAGGTATGCTTCTACTAAATCAACATTTTTAAACTTAACCCGTTTTTGAAGTTCTTTTTTGGAAATACTCTTCATTTTAATTACTTCGAAAATTAATGAAGCAAGAAATTTGTAGTATTTTTTTTCAATCGTATCGATTTCTGATAATGATTTTTCTGGAAAGGCATTCATCAGATTTTCTCTGACAACCTTTCTACGGTATCCAAAACCATGATAAATTACGACATAAAAAACATCGGCCAGTAAATAAAGAATAAATAAAGGCAGAAGGGATAATGTAGATAGAAAAAATATCCCCAACCAGGAAATTGCTTTTTGTATCATGATTGACTAGTTTGGTATTACTGCAAAATTAACGTTCAAAAATATAATACCGTGCCATGGAAGTGTTAGATTTTTATTCCGAATAGTTGTTTTGATTTTAGCATGACTAAAAATCAATCAAATGATTAATTTTTACATTTTGAATGGATCAACTTTGTTATTAGTACAAAACTAAGTTCTTTAAACCTTATTGAAGTGATATCCTTTTTGACTGTTATTTCGGGGCCTTTGAAAGGGCAGTCAAAAAGATTTAGCGGAAAGAAGGACTGACAATTAAAAAAGTGATGGAACATGCTTTTCTAATGTTTAATCACCTAATCGGATCAGAATATAATAAAAACCTTTTTACTTTAGATGTTCTTGAATGCCTCATACGGTTAAAGTATAAAACAAAAAAGCCCCGATTAAATCGAGGCTTTAAATTATATTTATAACGTTTAAGCGAACTATCTACCGTTATTTTTACGTTGTTGTTCTGTTAAGAAAATTTTACGTAAACGCATGCTTTGCGGCGTAACCTCGATGTATTCATCAGCTTGGATGTATTCCATTGCTTCTTCTAACGAGAATTTAATTGCTGGAGCAATACGAGCATTATCATCTGTACCAGAAGCACGCATGTTGGTTAATGCTTTTCCTTTAACAATGTTAATTACTAAATCGTTATCGCGAATGTGCTCTCCCAAAATCTGACCTTCGTAAATATCAACTCCTGGATCTACAAAGAAACGACCTCTATCCTGTAATTTATCAATTGAATAAGCAGTAGTCATACCTTTATCCATAGAGATTAAAACACCATTTAAACGACCAGGGATTACACCTTTCCAAGGCTCGTAAGCTTTGAAACGGTGAGCCATAATCGCCTCACCAGCAGTAGCAGTTAATACGTTGTTACGTAAACCGATGATACCACGAGATGGAATTTCAAATTCTAAGTGTTGTAAATCGCCTTTTGGCTCCATAATTAACAACTCACCTTTACGTTGAGTTACCAATTCGATTACCTTACCAGCAACATCACCTGGTACATCTACGATTAAAGTTTCAATTGGCTCATGTTTTTTACCATCGATTTCTTTAACGATAACCTGTGGCTGACCAACTTGTAACTCGTAACCCTCACGACGCATCGTTTCGATTAATACTGATAAATGGAGAATACCACGACCGTATACTAACCATGAATCTGCACCTTGAGTTTCAACAACTTTCAACGCTAAGTTTTTCTCCATTTCCTTCATCAAACGATCTTTGATACGTTGAGAAGTAACCAATTTACCTTCTTTACCAAAGAAAGGTGAGTTATTAATGGTGAACAACATGTTCATTGTTGGCTCATCAATGCTGATTACTGGTAATTGTTCTGGTGCTTCGAAATCAGCGATTGTATCACCAATATCAAAACCATCAATACCTACAACTGCACAAATATCGCCCGAACTTACTTCTTGAGTACGGATTTTTCCTAAACCTTCGAAAGTATAAAGTTCTTTTACTCTTGTTTTAACGATTTTGCCATCGCGTTTAATCAAAGTAACTGGTTGGTTTTCTTTAATTGAACCACGGTGAACACGACCGATTGCAATACGACCTACGAAAGAAGAATAATCTAACGAAGTAATTTGCATTTGTAAAGTACCATCATTAATTGGTGCAGGTGGGATGTTAGCCACAACCGCATCTAACAATGCGAAAATATCTGTAGTTGGTTTTTGCCAATCAGTACTCATCCATCCTTGTTTAGATGAACCGTAAATTACTGGGAAATCCAATTGATCTTCAGTTGCCTCAAGGTTAAAGAACAATTCGAAAATTTGTTCGTAAACCTCTTCTGGGCGACAGTTTTCTTTATCCACTTTGTTTACAACCACAATTGGTTTTAAACCCAATGCCAAAGCTTTTTGCGTTACGAAACGCGTTTGAGGCATTGCACCTTCAAAAGCATCGCAAAGTAAAAGTACACCATCAGCCATTTTTAATACACGCTCTACCTCACCGCCGAAATCCGCGTGACCAGGAGTATCAATGATGTTAATTTTTACATCTTTATATTGAACAGATACATTTTTAGATACGATAGTGATACCACGTTCACGCTCTAAATCGTTGTTATCCAATATCAACTCTCCTTTTTGTTCGTTATCACGAAAAACAGAACAAGAGTGTAAAATTTTATCAACCAATGTGGTTTTACCGTGGTCAACGTGTGCTATAATAGCTATATTTCTAATCTTTTGCATAAAATGCGCCTATAAATTTGGCGCAAAGATAGTGTTTAAAAATGGATTTTCTACTATATAGCTCACTATTTAATGCTATGATAATGTTGTAATTATCTCATTTTTAATTAGAAATACACCTTAAGTAAAATCTACATTCCTTTATCAGGTAGAGGTTTTTTTGTCAAAGAAACTTCAATAATTAGATCGCCTAAAAAATATTCTTAATTTTAGCTTCGTAGCAAAAAAGAAATAAGCTTTATGGAGATTAAAGAACACCAAATAAATAGTATAAAAATTGCCGAGGTAATTTCAAATGAGATCATCATTAAAAATGCAGAAGATGGTTTGGACTTGCTAGGCAATTTATACTACCAAGGTTTTGACTCCATCATTATTCATGAGCAAAATATTACACCAATTTTTTTCGATTTAAAAAGCGGACTAGCAGGAGAGATGCTTCAGAAATTTTCTAATTATCGAATTCGCTTAGTAATTGTTGGAGAGTTCGAAGCCTGCACAGGAAAAAGCATAGGCGATTTTATTTACGAAAGTAATAATGGCAAACTGGTTAATTTTCTGCCAAGCACAACTATTGCTTTGGAAAAGCTTAAAATTTAATTCTTCGCCAATGGTTATGGCAAATTTACTGTTACACCTTCGAAAAGTAATAAATATCCAACTTGTAGCAGTTAATATATTTCATAAATAATTAATGTAATACACTGAATATCAACACAAAGATATATCTTTAATAAACTTTAATTCTAAATTAATTATGAAAAAAACAATCATCACTACAGGCGCATTTTTAATTGCATTAACCACATTATCATTGCAAAGCTGTAACAGCGAAAAAAAGGTAGAATCAGCAGACTCTGCAAAAGTTGATACCACTATGGTTGATACTATGGCGGCACCTAAAGACACCGCTGTTGTTGACACGGGCATGAAAGGAACAAAGGTTCCGACACCTAAAAACTAATTTGCAGATATTTTATTTATTTATCCAACTTATCATTATCATATTTTTGCCTCATCTGTAAATGATGCGCTCTCATTTTCGAAAGCTTATCAATTAACCAATGCTCTATTTTATGATGGGCAGGAGTAAGCAAGGAAGCAATGATTACAAAAACTACAATTTCAATGAATGGTGAATGGTGAGATTTCTCTGCAACGAAGGGGTGAATAAATAAGGTTAAGTACTCAAAAAGCATTAATAAAGAAAGTATTCCAGAGAATTCGATTATTTTTTTGTTTACTTTTTTTCTGCTTAAAAAAACACTAATGAAAAAGAAGATGGGAATAAAAACACCTATTGCCAGTAATTGTAATTTTTGCTTTCGCTCTTCAACTTCTTTTTCTTTTGCTTCCGAAATCTCTTTCTGACGAGTATCTTCGGCAATCGTCATACTCTGTACCTGTTTTGCTCTCTCCTTACTATCAATCGAATCCGTTAAATTGACCATAATTTCCTGATAAGCGAAAGCACTATCAATGTTAGCCCTATTTTTGTAAAGCTTGACCAATAAAACACTTGCATCAACAGCCTTCGCTAGAAATTCGTTCTTAGTTGCAATATCATAAGCCAATTTTGCATACCAGATTGCAGAATCTATTTTACCGGTTTCTTTCTTCGTTCTAGCTAGCCCGATGTAACATTCTGACAGGTTATTAAAATCTTCCGCAGCCTGCAAAAAAGGAATACATTGTTCATAATATGATGAAGCTTTAATATAATCAGCTCGTTTGTTATAAATATTACCAAGATTATTTAACGCTATACCTGTGAGTTGATCTTTTTTCTGAAGGATTGAAAGTTCATAGGCTTGGTGCGTATAAACCATAGCCGAACTTAGTTGATTAGCTTTCTCATAAATATCGCCAATATTTAGTTTAGAAAACAGCTTTAATTCAGGAAGCTTGTTGGCTTTTGCTATGGAATCGGCTCTAAGCGCATAATATAGCGCTTTACCAACCTCCTTCTCGCTACTATATACTAATGCAATACTTAAATAAGCATTACCAATATTTTCAGGGACTTCTCGTTTTTCCTCTACCTTAATTTGTTCTATATAATACTCGATTGCTTTCGGATAGTTATGAAGCGCATGAAAAGCACTTGCAATACTATTCAATGCCCAAGATTCACCTCTCAAAAATTTATTCTTTTTAGATAAATCATAAGATTGTCTAGCCAAAAGCATAGCTGAGTCAGGTTTATAGTCAAGATAATAATAACTAAGTGTGTACAAAGCAATGGCTTTGCTAGAATCTGCCTTTTTGAATGATAGCTCTCTTTTTAAACTATCTATTACTCTTTTTTGAGCACTTGCAGTAAATACCAAAAACAGCAATGCAAATGTGAGCGCTATATGTTTCATTATAAGGATTTTAATGTTAAATTTAGTAAAAAAAGCGACCTCATGTGCAAATTCCCTACAATAATCTTATTTACCCTTTTTATACTATCAACGGTGAAATTAAAAGCGCAAAATAAGTACGCGGTTATTGTTGGAATTAACGATTATTATGAAACGACAGCCCAAAAAAGTGTGTATTCCCTAAAAGGGTGTGTTAATGACGCGATGAGCATGAAATCGCTTTTGATGAATCGCTTTGAATTCGAATCGAAAAACATTAATCTCCTAACCAACCAAAATGCCACACAAGAAAACCTAATTAACGCCTTGAATGAAACCATTGCAAAAAGTAAAGCTGGCGATGTAGTCGTTTTTTATTACAGCGGGCATGGAGCGTTTATCAACAATTCATTCTTAAACGGCGACCCAATAAAAAAGGGATATAATCAATCCTTGATTATGAGTAACCTGTTTGCTAAAAATTATGGATGTTTAGTTAAAGACAATACGCTTAAAAAAATCTTCAACAAGTTTGTTGAAAAAAAAGTTATCCTAACCAGTATATTCGATTGTTGTTTTAGTGGCGGAATGGCTGCCACACTCGTCTTACCATACGACACCCCATATTCTGACGATCCGAATTATTTTGCCCCTGCATCTGAGAGTGACACACTTGCAAAAAAAGTAATGAATATGGACATAGTAACCACTAGCGATGTAAAATTTGATATGAATGCCGATTTAACACTAAACGATGCCGAAAAAATTGCACGCCCTGCAGAAACGCCTAATTCTAAATTTGCCACACTTGCAGCAAGCCAATCCTATTACAAGGCAGCAGAAACATGGGATGAATCTGGTGTTCCACACGGTGCTTTCACAAAAGCACTTCTAGGTATCTATGAGCAAAACAAAATTGATATTCCGCTATCAAAGATTATTGACAATATAAATAATCAGGTCTCCAAAATCCAACTATACACCCAATCTCCAGAATTTCAATTAGACCCAAGCCGTAATACAACCAATTTAATTGGCCTTCCTGTAGAAACAAAACTTGCTGCACCAATAACTGCAAATAGTGTCGGTACTAAAGGAGGAAATATCGTTATAAATGCTGGTTATAATAAAGGAATCGCAATTGGAAATGTGCTCACAAATAATAGTACTCAAATTACAATCACGAGAATATATGCAGATAGCGCCTTAGCAAAACTCAAAACTGGTGTAGTTGTAAAAACTGGTGAACGTTTCATTTTAACAGATCCTTACAGAACATCTAAGCCATATTTAAAAATATACATAAATGCGAGCAAGCTAAAAACTCCAGACTACATTAAGGCTTTCAACACAGAAGTGCTTCCACTCAGCAAACTAAACAGCTATCAAGACTATAATAACTGGAAGCGGGATGATTCCAGCCCATCATTTCTATTTTCGTTGAATATAACTGGCGAAGGTAAACAAGCTTTACAAAAAGCTATGAATCGCCCTTTTTGTATTTTTCTCCCTATTCCAGCCGATTTATCCGCAAAAATAAAGAAATCACTAGGGAAAGAACAATCTGTAAAGCTTGTTGATACACCTAATGAAGCAGACCGAGTATTGTACCTTAATTATGCAATTGACTCTAAAAATAAAAAGTCTTATTTTGTTTTCAACTATAGGATGCCAGTAAACTATATTGGCTACGATGCTTTTAAATTTTCATCATACAGTACGTATTCAAATACCCTAACCTTAAATAATGCGGAAACCATCAACTTATTGAGCGCTATTAAAGAAACAACCTATGCATTAGTTAGGAGTAAAACAACACATTGGATTAATACTTACCCCCGAAAATGATTACGGAGTTTTTTGAGCAAGCCATTCTTCGTATGGAATTACGCCAAGTTCTGGTCTTGCTTCGCCATCTATAATGGCAATAAATTCAAGTATATGCCCATCAGGATCATTAAAATAGATGGCTAAAGCTGGCATCCATGCAAAAACCATGGGCTTGTCCGAATCATCTTTTAAAAAATTATATGGCTTCAAGTTTTTCGATTTGAGAAAATCAACCGACTTGTTCAATACATCGTCCAGATCAGAACGAAAAGCAAAATGCCGGATATCTATTTCCGCTTTAGGCTTTTCCCACAATCCAAGCATTGCTTCTTTTGGTTTGCCAATCCAGAAAAATGCAATTTTACGTTCAGCATTATAGCCACACTGTTTCAATCCTAAAACATTTTTATAGAAATCTACCGATTTTTCTAAATCCTCTACATATAAATGCGTTTCAAATAATCCCGTTATCATAAAATGAAGGTAGGTAATCGGGTTAGCTTACAAAAATCACGTTTTTCGATGTGGCCATCAATAAAATTGATAATGCACTAAAGGTTACCATTGCTGATAAAAGGTATTAATCAATGAAAGCTAAGAATTAGGTTGATGAGAAAAATTTTAAAGTATTTGAAGATAATTTTTCTGGCTTTTTTATCTTTCGTAGCCTTATATTTTCTAACGGCTTTTTGCTTATCACATATTTCGCTAAACAAGAATGTTAAGCAAAAACCGGAAGTGGCCATTTACATTATGACAAATGGAATTCATACTGATATTGTGGTACCAGCGAATAATGAACAAATGGATTGGAGAAAAGAAATAAAGTTTTCGGATACAAAGTCTGCTGATACAAGTTCAGAATATCTGGCATTTGGTTGGGGAGATCGAAAATTTTATCTCGAAACACCAACCTTTTCAGATTTAAAACTAAGTACTGGTTTAAATGCGATTTTAGGCCTCAGCAAATCTGCCATGCATACAACTTATTATAAATATGTGCAGGAAAATAAAGAATGTGTAAAAATCATGATTAGCACCGAGCAATATGCTAAACTTGTGAAATACATTTCAGCTAGTTTTAAAACCGATGCTGAACATCATTTTATAAACATAAAAACAAAACTGAATTACGACAATGCAGATGCCTTTTATGAAGCTATTGGAAGCTATAGCTTATTTAAAACTTGTAATACCTGGAGTAATAGTGCGCTTAAAAGCTGTAATCAAAAATGTTGTTATTGGACCATTTTTGACTCTGCAATTTTTCAGAAATACAATTAATTGATTTTAAATCTCAAAAGCCCAGGTTAAAAAAGCTGGCATTACGTTTTCCCAGGTTGCAACATCGTGTTTACCCCCAACTTTTTCAAAGTAGAAAATGTTTTCAGGTCGTTTATATCCCTTTTTTAATAATGATTTCACAACATCAATCGTATCATCAATCGAATCGATAATCATATTTTTATTACGATCGGCTTTCTCATCTTCAGTTCCTGTCATTAACCAAAACTTCATGTCTGGCTTTGTTGAAGTAGTGTCTATTAACGCGTGCATAATTCGATCTGCATCAGTATAACCATCAATCAAATCTTTTTTACGCCACCAAAATGCGCCTGAAAAAACACCAATTGCATCAAAAACAGATGGATTATTCCAGGCAATATCAAATGCCGATAAGCCACCTAAAGAAAAACCTGCAAAAGCAACCTTCCCTGTAATCGGCATCGCAATTTTCTTTTTAACAAAAGGCAAAAGTTCTTTTATAACAAAATCATTGTACAAACGGGCTTTAGCTCCACGCCCTTTAAAATCGGGCACGCCTGCTACTCCATATTCCATTAACCTTTCTGTCGAAGCTTTTATTGCCACAACAATTAATCTATGATTTCTTTTATTGTGATGAGCTTCTTCTAAAATTTTTGAAAAATCCATTTTGGCCACATCCTGACCATCATTTAATAAAAGAAGTTCTATTTTTTCGTTGCCTAAAATACCTTCAGGTACGTATATATCTATTTCAACCTCACGCTTTAAGTTAGCGGAAGGAATTTTAAAATTAATGGTATTAACTTTTACTGATAAAATTGTAGTGTACATATGCTTCAAATCCCCTAACACTTGGCAAATCGCCAGAATTCGGCACAAAGTTACAAATCTTGATAAACTATTAATTATCAAAGCTTAACTTTTACACTTTGTGTATCATTTCATCTACGAAATATTCTTTTTACAGATTTTAATTTATAACTTAAATCATTCAATTTTCTATATGGTTAAAGAAGAACATAAAAAGTGGTACAGTCCAAACTTGAGTGCTGAAATCGACATGCTCATCTTTGGTCACAGCGGCATCCCTATCCTGCTGTTCCCAACGAGTATGGGGCGATATTTCGAAAACAAAGACTTTAAATTAATAGACTCTGTAGAGGGTTTCATTAATGAAGGTAAGATTAAGGTTTATTGTCCTGATGGTATTGACAAGTTAAGTTGGTACAACAAAAGCATACATCCCGCAGACAGAGTAAAAAATCATATCTGGTATGATAAGTATCTTCTGGAGGAAGTAGTGCCTTTAGCCAGACATGAAACAGGCCAAAGCAAAATTATAACCGCTGGTTGTAGTTTTGGAGGCTATCATGCTGCAAATTTTGCATTTCGACATCCATGGCTCGTTAGTCATATGTTTAGCATGAGCGGTGCCTTTGATATCACTGGCCAATTGGATGGATTTTATAATGATGATGTTTACTTCAACAATCCAGTTGATAATCTTATGAACAACAGTAATCCAGAATTGCATTACATGAAAATTGTTTTAGGCACTACAGATCGAGATATGTGCAGACCTGACAACGAAAATTTATCGAAAATCTTAACTCAGAAAGGAATCAATCATTGGCTGGATATTAGACAAAATGCAGATCACGACTGGCCAATATGGAGAGAAATGTTTCCGAACTACATTGCTCAGCTTTAAAAAAAGAAAACACTAAATAAATTAACCGCTTTGGTTTTCAAACAATTAACCCGTTAAGCAGTTAAACAATTAAACTAAAATAGTACCAATGAAGAAAATAGGGATTTTATTTGGACAGGAACGCTCTTTTCCTGAAGCCGTAATCGAAAGAATCAATCAGAAAGCAGAAAAAGGCATTACTGCCGAAGCTGTTAAAATCGACAAAATATTTCAAAATGCTCCGCTTGGATATTCGGTAATTATCGACCGTATTTCTCAAGATGTACCTTTCTACAGAGCATCGCTAAAAAATGCTGCAATTACTGGAACTGCGGTAATCAACAATCCATTTTGGTGGAGTGCCGATGAAAAGTTTTTCAACAATGCTTTGGCAGAACAAATTGGAGTTCCGGTACCTAAAACTGCTTTAATTCCATCAAGACAACATCCAACAGGAACAACCGGAGAATCTTTCTCAAACTTGGCTATGCCTTTAGATTGGGATGCTATTTTTGAATACACAGGTTTTCCAGCTTATATGAAACCTTATGACGGAGGTGGATGGAGAGACGTTTATAAACTTCATGATAAAGAAGATTTCTTTGATAAACACAGCGGAACTGAACAATTGGTGATGCTTTTACAAGAAGAAATTATTTTTGACCAGTATTTTAGATGTTACTGCATTGGCGGCAAACATGTTCGTATTATGCAATACGATCCACGCAATCCGCATCATTTACGTTATGCAGTTGATGGCAAAAGTCCAGACCCAAAATTGCTAAAAACGGTTGAGGAATACACACTGAAATTGTGTAATTATTTAGGCTACGATTTTAATACTGTAGAATTTGCTGTTCGCGATGGAGTGCCTATCGCTATCGATTTCTGTAACCCTGCTCCCGATGCCGATATTAAAAGTGTAGGACAAGAGAATTTTGACTGGGTTGTTGAAACTACAGCAAACTATGCTATCGAAAGAGCTAAAGCGCAAAAAGATGGTCAGGATAATTTAACATGGGGCGAATACATAAAATCTTCGGTAGGCGGTAAACCATTAATTGCCAAAACCCAACCAAAAGCTGCAGCGCCAAAAACTGCAAAACCAGCTACAGAAAAAGCACCAGCAAAACCAAAGAAAACCGCAGCTAAAAAATAAGGGATTTTGATTAATGAGCACTAGGATGAATGAATTTACGCTTGGAATAGAGGAAGAGTACATGGTAGTTGATCCCGTTACCAGGGAACTTACCTCGCATGACCAAAAAATTGTTGAAGCTGCACAAAAAATACATAAAGACCAGGTAAAGGCAGAAATGCACCAAGCCGTTGTAGAAGTTGGAACTGGTATTTGCAGAACAACTGAAGAAGCACGAAAAGAAATTTCGCAGCTTCGATATACAGTATCGCAACTAGCTGGTGAACAAGGCTTACGTATTGGTGCCGCTGGCACGCACCCATTTTCGCATTGGGAAAAACAATTAATTACAGAACATCCCCGTTATAATGAAATTGTAAACGAACTGCAGGAAGCTGCACGTTCGAATTTAATTTTTGGCTTACACGTTCACGTTGGTTTTCAATCACGCGAATTAGCCATTCACATTGCAAACCAGGTAAGGTATTTCTTGCCACACGTATTTGCTTTATCAACCAATTCTCCTTTTTGGGAAGCGAGAAATACAGGTTACAAATCCTTCAGAACAAAAGTCTTTGATAAATTTCCACGGACTGGAATTCCTGACATTTTTAACAGTATTGAAGATTATGATAATTATGTAAAACTGCTGATCAAAACCAATTGCATGGATAATGCAAAGAAAATTTGGTGGGATATCAGAGTACATCCGTTTTTCGACACTGTTGAATTCCGCATTTGCGATTGTCCGATGTTAATCGACGAAACCATGGCGTTTACAGCTTTATTTCAGGCTTTATGTGCCAAACTGTACAAACTTCGTTTGCAAAATATGGAGTTTATCAGTTACTCGAGAGCATTAATTAATGAAAACAAATGGCGTGCTGCCCGTTACGGAATTGACGGCAACTTAATCGATTTCGGCAAAGAAATGGAAGTAAATTGTCGGAATTTAGTTTTAGAATTACTCGACTTTGTTGATGATGTTGTAGATGATTTAGGCTGCAGAAACGATTTGAATTATGTTCACAAAATACTTGAACATGGTACTGGTGCAGACAGACAGTTGGCCGTTTACGAACAAACTGGTAACTTTGAGTCGGTAGTAGATTATATTACTACTCAAACACTTATAGGCGCAAAGTAATTTTACAATGGATAAAAGAGACTTAAAGGTCGCCGTTATTGATATGAATAACGGCGCACCTAATCAGGGTATGCGGGGAATTAAGGAAATTTTATCCCGATTTAAAATTGAAAATGACATAAACCTTTCTTTCGATGTTTTCGATTTAAGGCAAAATGGAGAAATACCCGATATTAGCTACGATGCATATATTTCAAGCGGGGGGCCAGGAAGCCCGATTGAAAGCAAAGGCGAAAAATGGGAAAATGATTTTTTTAATCTTTTAGATCAAATAGAATCTTTTAATGCATCGAATGATGAACAGAAGAAATATGCTTTTCTAATCTGTCATTCTTTTCAGCTGGCTTGCCGTAAATATGAATTAGGAAATGTTACCGAAAGACGATCAAATGCCTTTGGTATTTTCCCAATAACCTTAACGGAAGATGGCGAAAAAGATGAGATTTTTAGCGGCATTACAAATCCATTTTTCTCGGTTGATAGTAGAGATTGGCAGGTTATAGAACCAGATTTTAATGCTTTCGATAAAAAAGGAGCAAAATTGCTCGCTATTGAGAAAGAAAGAAAACATGTTGATTTGGAACGCTGCATGATGTCAATCCGCTTTACTGACGAAATAATAGGTACTCAATTTCACCCAGAGGCAGATCCAGTTGGGATGAAAATGTACTTACTTCAAGACGAGAAAAAGAAAGCCATTACCGATTTACATGGGGAACAAAAATATTTAGATATGCTGAATAGTTTAGATGATCCAGCCAGAATTGTGTTAACGCAAAGTGTTATCCTTCCTAATTTTTTAAATAAAGCAATAGGAAATTTGCAAGAGGCCTAAAGCTGGAAAATCAATTTTATTTATTTTTCGGCGGTCGTAATTTCAAGGCACGAAGTAATCTTTAAACACTCGCTAATCAACTCAGAGCATTAAGATTACTTCGTGTCTTGCAATTACGCTATTACTAAAAGAATAACATTATGATACCTGCAAAACGTCAAAAATATAATCAACAATTTACTGAAGAGAAATATAAAAATTTCTTAGAAAAACTGCAAGATGGTTACTGTGAGATACCTTTCCGCGTAGCCGAAACACCTATATTTATTCCAAAAGCTTTAAAGGCAAAGCTAATTGCAGCAGGCGAAGAAATTATAAGCTTAATTAAGCAACCCGATTTCAAGGAATTAACAAAAAATTCAATCCCCAAAAACTGGAATGTTCCAAACGAAAACGAACAGCCACATTTCTTAACTTTCGATTTCGGTATATGTAAAAATGAAGCCGGAGAATTAACACCAATGTTAATTGAAATGCAGGGCTTCCCTTCACTATATGGCTTTCAGTCGCACTTAGCAAATTCCTTCAGGCAAGTTTTTGAAATCGATAATTCAGTTAATCACTTTCTAAATGATTTCGATGAAAAACAATATATCCAACTCCTTAAAGATGTAATACTTGGCAATCATCAACCAAGCGAAGTAGCCTTAATGGATGTTGATGCACCAAACCAAAAAACAGCTATCGATTTTTTTGTAACACAAAAAATGCTCGGCATTAAAATACTGGCATTGGAAGACATCAAGAAAATTGGTAATCAGTTATTTTATGAGGAAAATGGTAAACAAATTCAATTAAAACGAATTTATAACCGATTAATATTTGATGAGGTTGCCGATAATACAGAAATATTTAAAAACAGTTTCGACCCACGAGAAGAGCTCGATGTAGAATGGGTAACTCATCCGAATTGGTTCTACAGAATAAGTAAATATACTATGCCTTTTTTAAATAGTGAGTTTGTACCAGAAACCCGTTTTCTAAACCAAATAGAAAGTATTCCTGCTGATTTAGAAAATTATGTACTAAAGCCACTATTCTCTTTTGCTGGAATGGGCGTTATTATAGACGTAACTAAAAATGATATTATCAACATTAAAGACCCTGAAAACTGGATTCTACAAAGGAAAGTTACCTATGAACCTGTTGTAGAGGCACTCGATGGTGGTGTGAAAGCAGAGATCAGAATGATGTATTTATGGCCTGATAATGGAGAACCTCAGCTTTGCATTAATTTAGCACGACTAAGTAGAGGAAAAATGATTGGTGTACGTTACAACGCGGATTTTGATTGGGTTGGCGGAACTGTTGGCTTTATGGAAGATTAATATTATCATTATGCGCTTGTCGAACAATACATCCATTCTACAAGCTCATAACCTTTTTACATTTAACTGAAACCACAACCGCAAAAGCTGTTTATATTTGTATTATGAATATTCAAACGATATTAGTCTTTTTACTTTTTGCGGTAGCATTGGTATATGTTGGCCGTTTGGTTTTTAAATCTCTTCAGGTTAAAAAAGATGGGTGTGGCGGCAATTGCAAATGTGGTGTAGATTTTTCTGATATTAAACCTGTAAAAAAATAATTGCTGTTTTTATGATTGATCAGTTTAAAAGCTATCTCAAAGAAAAAATAGAAATAACTGATGAACAATTCGACAGCATTTCTTCTGTTTTAAAAGTTAAAAAATTCGATAAAAACGAAATTGTACAATATACTGGAGATCTTAATAAACATGGCTTTTTTGTTTGTAAAGGATTACTTCGGGCATATTCCATCGATTCGAAGGGTAAAGAGCATATTCTCCAATTTGCTCCCGAAAACTGGTTAGTTTCTGATAGAAATAACATGAATAATGAACCATCAATATTTTTTATTGATGCAATTGAAACTACGGAAGTAATCGTAATGCCAAATAATTTTATGGAACAAGCCGCCATTCAGGTTCCATGTTTACAACCTATGCATGCAAAATTACTAAATAATTCTATCCGCTTTATGCAGAAAAGAATTAATATGCTTTTAAGCGCAACAGCCGAAGAAAGATACCTAGACTTCATCAAGCTTTACCCTAACCTTACTTTACGCGTGCCTCAGTGGATGATTGCTTCTTACTTAGGCATAACGCCAGAGTCTTTAAGCCGAGTGAGAAAAGAACTGGCAAATAAACATTTCCGCCCCTAAACAGGATTTGTTGAATTAAAGATTTTCATAATTGCTTCTATTGTTTTAAAATGATTTAAAAGCTTCGAATTATGTCTTATAATCCTGAAAATCAAATTAATCTCGAAAATCCTGTGATTACTTATCATACATCAATTTTTCTAAAAACTTCTCGCCGTACTTTTGTTATGTAAATATTAAACATATCAAAAACAAAACATATGGCAACTACTAAATGGACATTAGATCCAACCCACAGCGAATTACAATTTAAAGTAAAACACTTGATGATTACTACTGTAACAGGTAGTTTAAAATCGTTTTCGGCTGAATTAACATCTGAAGGCGATGAATTTGAAAATTCAGACATTGCTTTCAAAGGAGATATTGCATCAATTGATACTGGAAATACAGATCGTGACAATCACTTAAAAAGTGGCGATTTCTTTGACGCTGAAAAATTTGCACACATCGAATTTAAATCTACATCGGTAGAAAAAGATGGCAGCGATTATATTGTTAAAGGTGATTTAACCATTAAAGGCGAAACTAAACCAGTAAAATTAACAGCTGAGTTTGGTGGTATTGCAACCGATCCATGGGGAAATACTAAGGCAGGTTTCACTTTAAGCGGAAAAATTAATCGCTCTGATTTTGGTTTAACCTGGAATGCAGCATTAGAAACTGGTGGTGTAATGGTTAGCGAAGAAGTTCGTTTATTGGGCGAGTTGCAGTTTGTAAAACAAGCTTAAATAATGGCGTTTTGCGGTAAGCATTTTATGGTTTATCGCAAAATGCTAAATTATAGGAAAGGGTTCCAATAATGGAAACAAAAACAAAAGAAGTAGCAAATGTATTAAAAGCACCAGCACCTCATATGGTCGGCGATGGCTTCAGAGTACATAATTTTTTCCCAAGCGGTTATGAAATCGATATGAATCCGTTCTTCCTCATGGATTATGGTTCAAAAATCGAATTTTCAGCACGGAAAGAGCCGCGTGGCGTTGGTGTTCATCCTCATCGTGGCTTTGAAACGGTAACAATTGCTTATCATGGCGCTGTAGCGCATCACGATAGTTCGGGCAACAGTGGCATTATATTCCCAGGCGACGTACAATGGATGACAGCTGCAAGTGGAATTTTGCATAAAGAATACCATGAAGAGGCATATAGTTTAACAGGTGGTCCGTTTCAAATGGTTCAGCTTTGGATTAATTTGCCTGCCAAAGATAAAATGAGCAAACCCAAATATCAAGCCGTTAAACAAGCTGATATGGCGAAATTTATTTTACCAGATAATGGTGGCAATATTGAAATAATTGCAGGTAGTTATCAAGGCATTACTGGCAATGCGAGTACATTTACACCAATAGAGTTATACAATGCAAGGATAAATAAAGGTGGGAAAGCCAGTTTTAATTTTGCTTCAAATTTTAACACGGGCTTTATGATCGTTGAAGGCTCTGTTAAAATAAATGGGACAGAACTTGCCCAGGTTGATAGCTTTATCCATTTCAAAAAAGAGGGTGAAGAAGTTAGCCTTGAAGCATTAGAAAACAGTGTGATTTTAATTTTAAGTGGTCAACCTATCGATGAACCTATTTTTCAATACGGCCCATTTTTAATGAATACAGAGGCCGAAATAGACCAAGCCATTTCAGATTATAACCAAGGTAAATTCGGGTATTTAGAAGAATAAAACAGGTTTATAGTTTATATTTTTAGCCGCTATGTTTTAATAAAATATAGCGGCTTTTTTCGTAATTTGGATTTAAACCCGCTCAAAAAAATTATACTCCCTTTTTCTATAGAGAGCAAACTTGCAATATTAAGGATATTAAGCTATTACCCCTAGATTTTTTCATACAATCTTCATATTCCTTCATCATATTTGTTACTTAAATCAGACCTGAAAAAAATGTCCGGAAAACAAATATTTCAAACTGAGAACAAACGCCGCTGGAATACCTTTACCTGGGTAAGCCGCTCATTTTTCTTAGTTTTTATTGGCGCCATAATTTGTGTTGCCTTTACCCTCTCTTCTGTTCAATACCCAAGTTTACCATTCATAAATACCAATGGGCCGCTAACAGAAAAACAATTAGAAAAATTAAAAAAATCTCAGCAATACAAAGATTTTAAGATCGAAAAATCTAAACTGCAAAAGATTAAAAAAGATCGTGAGCTTAGAATTTTAACCCGTCATGGTAATGAAAAACGAATTAACATGGCTTTCTATGTAAGCTGGGCTGGAACTGTTGGCAAATCATTACCCGATTTAAAAAGAAACATAGGCCATTTGGATATGGTTGCTACTGAATCCTTTTTCTTAAATGGAGATTCGATTGTAGATAAAGCGGACACGGCAGCACTTCGTGTAATTCACGAAGGAAGAAAATCGGCAATTGCAGTCGTTTCCAATTTCAACAAAGATCATTGGGACGGTCCCGCCGTTAAAAGATTATTAAATGATATGCCAGCTCAGCAAAAGCTGATTTACAATTTAATAGAAATTACCAAAAAATACCGCTACAAAGGTATAAACATAGATTTTGAAGAACTTAACCTGGAAAATCGTGATGGATTTAATGCCTTCATGAAAAATCTTTACACGCAGTTTCACGCAGAAAAACTAATTGTTTCGCAGGATATCTCTCCAGAGAACGACGATTATAGTCCAGAAGTTTTGCAGCATTATAACGATTACATCGTTTTAATGGCTTACGATCAGCATTCGGAAGATAGTAATGCAGGCGACATCTCGCATCAGGAGTGGGTGGAAGAAAAACTGGATGACATTTGCGGCAAAATGGATGCGAGTAAAGTAATTTTGGCATTAGCCTGCTATGGTTACGATTGGCCCGATAAAAGTGTTGGAACACCCGTTACTTACGAAACCGCAATGACCACTGCCGTAAATTACAAAAGCAAAATTAATTACGATCCAGCTTCTGCAAATTTAAATTTTAGCTATAAAGACGGCAGTGGTATCAATCACAAAGTTTACTTTACAGATGCTGCAACCAATTTTAATTTAATTCGCAAAGCCGATGATTGGGGAGTTGCTGGTATTGCTTTATGGCGATTAGGTGCTGAAGATAAACGCTTATGGCAATTCATCTCTCACGATTTAAGTTTAGATTCTTTAAAGAAACACCCAGTTGATTTGCGAAAAATATCGACCTTAACAATGGGTGGCATTGCGTACATCGGCGATGGTGAAATTCTTGATTTAATATCTACACCAAACCCTGGAGCAGTTCAGTTTACCCTGAATACGGATGATTTTACGATTAAAAACCAAGTTTATACCCGCTTACCAACGCAATATGTAATTAAGCGATTTGGAGAAGCCGATAAAAAAATAGTTTTAACTTTCGATGACGGCCCTGATCCAGTTTATACGCCCCAAGTTCTAAGTATTCTTAAAAAGGAAAATGTACCCGCCTGTTTCTTTGTTGTGGGTATCATGGCCGAAAAAAACATGGAATTGTTAAAGCAGGAGTATGATGACGGTTACGAGATTGGCAATCACACTTTCTTTCATCCAGATATGTCGGCTATTGGACCCCGCCGTGTTAAATTCGAATTAAATGCTACTCGTCGTTTAATTGAAGCCGTTACAGGCCATAGTACGATATTATTTCGTGCACCATTTAATGCCGATGCCGAGCCACAAAACACTTCAGAAATTTTACCTGTTGCGCAAAGTCGTAAAGAAAATTATATAAACATAGGTGAGTTAATCGATCCAGAAGATTGGGAACCAGGCAAAACAGCCGATCAGATTTTTAACGAAGTAGTAAAGCAACAAGACAACGGAAATATCTTGCTATTGCATGATGCAGGAGGGAATCGCGAAGCTACAGTTGCTGCATTGCCTAGAATTATCAAATACTTTAAGCAAAAAGGCTACACTTTTACTACAGTAGGCGACTTAATGGGCAAAAAAAGGTCAGAATTAATGCCCGCTGTAAAATCAAGTGCAAATAGCGGTTTCTTAGGTTCTGGAAATTATTTCTTTATTAATTTCTTCTATTATGGAAATATGATTTTGAATGTAATCTTTAGCGTTGCAATTGTTCTGGCCATATTAAGAACAATTTTTATTGCCTATTTAGCGATCAGACAGCGAAAAAGATCAAGAAAAAATGCTTATAAAAGATTAAAAAACCCTACAGAAAAGGTTAGTATAATTATTCCCGCTTATAATGAAGAAATAACTGCCGTTCATACAATAAATAGTTTATTAAAAACCACCTATCCAAATTTTGAATTAATTTTTGTAGATGATGGTTCGAAAGATAAAACCTTCGAAATTATTAACGAAGCCTTTGCAAACCATCCGCAGGTTAAGGTATTTAGAAAAGAAAACGGAGGGAAAGCATCTGCATTAAATTACGGTATAACAAAAGCCAGCGCCGATTACATCATTTGTATTGATGCAGATACTCAATTAAAAACAGATGCGGTTACCGAGCTGATGCGTTACTTCTACAGCCCCAAAATTGCTGCTGTAGCTGGCACAGTTAAGGTCGGAAATGCAAACAACATCATTACAAAATGGCAATCAATTGAATATATTACCGCCCAGAATATGGATCGGAGAGCATTTGACTTGCTTAACACCATCACTGTAGTTCCAGGCGCTATTGGCGCTTTCCGTAAAGATGTTGTGTTAGAAGTTGGGGCGTTTACAATCGATACGCTTGCCGAAGATTGCGACCTAACCATGCGCATTTTAAAAGCTGGTTACAAAGTAAAAAACTGCGATAGCGCCATTGCTTACACCGAAGCACCAGAAACCGTAAATATGTTATTAAAACAACGTTTCCGCTGGAGTTTTGGAGTTATGCAGAGTTTTTGGAAAAACCGCAAGACTTTATTAAACAGAAAGTATGGCTATTTCGGAATGGTTGGAATGCCTAACATTCTCATTTATCAAATCATACTTCCGCTATTTTCACCACTAGCCGATTTGTTTATGCTTATATCGTTAATTAGCGGTTTATTTTCGCTTAGCGCCATAAACAACCTAACACTTACTGGCTTTTCTGGAATTTTAAGTCTTCATAACGGTTTCGGACAAGTACTTTTCTATTACATCATATTCATTTTAGTCGACATGATTTTTGCCGCAATTGCATTTAAAATGGAGAATGAAAAATTTAAAAACCTGTTATACATATTTCCTCAGCGGTTTTTCTGGAGGCAACTTATGTATCTGGTTTTATTCCGTTCTTTCCGTAAGGCAATAAAAGGCGAATTGGAAACCTGGGGAACACTAAAAAGAACTGGAAACGTAAAAGAATCGGCTTCTTAAAGGATTTGGAAACGATTGTTGTTTACATTTGGCGGCCGATAGTCCTGCCATTCGCTGTAGCCACGATAAAAAAAATCGTGGCTGCCGCCGCTATTGTCAGGTTTATAAACAATGGTTTTGCGCCATGCAAACCGCCAAAATGAAATGCTGAAACAATTTTATAGCCCTCGTTGCAGCGTTACCCTGCAGCGAGGAAGCATGACGAAGCGAAGCGTATAAGCGAAAAAGAGGAAGAAATGTAAATTTATACGCAGGCCATGCGCTTCAAATATTATTAAGTCTTTTCTATTAAACAAACCGCATAAGCAACCACACCTTCTTCTCGGCCAATAAAGCCCATGGTTTCGTTAGTGGTAGCCTTTATCGAAATGTCTTCAGTAGAAATTCCTATTGCATTGGCAATATTTTCTTGCATGGCAGAAATATGAGGATTAATTTTTGGTGCCTCAAGGCAAAGCATCGCATCGATATTGCCAACCTGCCAGTTTTTTTCGGCTAAAAGTTTAACAGTTTCTTTAAGCAAAATCATACTGCTAATTCCTTTCCATCTATCATCTGTATTTTTAAAATGAAAACCAATATCCCTTAAATTAGCAGCACCCAAAAGCGCATCGCAAATTGCATGCAATAAAACATCTGCATCCGAATGCCCAAAAGCACCTTTATGATGATCGAGCGTTACACCGCCAACTACAAAAGGATGTTTATCTTTTAACTGGTGCACATCAAACCCAAAGCCTACCCTTATTTTCATATCAAAAAAATATTATTTAGAATTACTGGCACGAAATTGCCAAAATAATTTGAATCGGTTTTACTTAAATGTCTTTTTATCGCCGAAGTTAAATAAAAGGCTAAAACGTAAGGTATTTGCCAAAGGACTCGACTGAGCATTTGCAATCAAATAAGCAAAGTCGATATTAAAAACGTTGTATTTTAAGCCTGCACCTAAAGTGAAGTATCTGCTATCGCCTTTCTGTGGACTTTGGTAATTATACCCTCCACGAACAGCAAATTGCTGATTGTACCAATATTCAAATCCTGTAGATATACCAACTTCTTTTAATTCTTCACTAAAACCACCAGGAGCATCGGTAAACGAACCAAATATGCCTGCAGGAACTGAACGATTCGGATCTTTTCCACTTATAATATTGTTATTTGAATCGTAAATAGGTTGGGTTGGAACTAGGAGTTTATTTAAATCTAAAGCAAAAGTGAATGTACTAAAATCATCTATAACAATTGTAGATGCACCACCGAGTTTAAAATTGGTTGGAAGAAAATAACTTTGTCCTCCATCAGAATAACTCATTTTTGTACCGATATTCGAAATATTAGCACCTGCCGATAAGATTGCATCTTTACCAAACATGGTTGTAGAGGTTTTGTATAAACCTGCAATATCAATACTTACCGCATTACCTCCACGAACTATTCCGCTGGAAGAAAACTGACCAGATGCCAAATTAGAATAAATATACCTTAACGAACTTCCCAAAGAAAATTCTTTGCCAAAAGAACGTGCGAAAGTAACATCAAAAGCCAATTCATTAGGATTTGAAATACCTAAATCTTGCTGGTTAATATCGGTTAATTGAATTTGGCCTAAAGAAAAATACCTTAACGAAGCGCCAATTGTATTTCGATCATCAAGTTTATAAAAACCACTTAAATAAGCCAGGTTAATATCAGGAACAAGGCTTTTTAACCACGGACTGTAAGAAAGTGCAAAACCATAAGGCTTATCTAAAAAAGCAAGCTTAGCAGGATTTATACTAGCAGAGTTTACATCTCCAGCAATGGCTACGCCTGCATCGCCCATTGCTCCTGCTCTTGCATCGGGCGTAATTAGTAAAAACGGTACAGCTGTTACAATGTTATTAGATTCGCTTCCATTTGTTTGGGTACCTCCAATTGTAACCTGCGCATTTGCTTTACCAAATACCAAAGCTACAGATAGAGCAGAAAAAGCAAGCTTACTAATATACTTGAGATTCATTCTTAGGGATACGTATTTAAGATTTTTGGTAAGTTAATATTTTTGTAGAATATATTCATCAAACGTAAAAGCCATAATTATATTTTACAGTAAACTTACGCTTTTTGAAATTCTTACTAACTAAAACTACGACTTTTATTAGCAATTGTTTCAGATCGAAATCGTCTCTAAATTTAATTAATTCTTTTTCTTAAATAAACTATTTAATTTATCAGCAATGGCATCTTTAACCTTTTCTGTTGCCTTGGCCTTAACAGTATCGATCTTTGCTTGCGCCTTAGTTTCCAACTCTGCTCTTTTATCGGCAATCGCATTATTTACAACATCTTTTACAGCAGTTTTAGTATCACCAGCACCATATTTTAAATTAATTGTTGGTTTTAAAAACGTACCCCCTAAAACAGCATTTACCTTTATTGTTTCACTCATAGATACGTTAGTTCCAACCTTACCATTTAACTTTGCAATCATAGCATTGGCAGTTTCATTGGCTTTTACCCCTAACATAGCTCTTGGTAAATTTAACCCTAAATCGTAATCCATAGTTTGATCTAAACCATTCGAACCTTGAACATTCATCACAATTCCATCTTTTTTAATATCGAATGGAGCTACATTTAAGCGGCCATCATTGATTTTAAATTTGGTAATTAAATTATTAAGCTCAAGCTTTTTAAATTTATCAGAACTTAATGATGAAGCCAACTTATTCAACGGTTCAAAACCATCTACAACAGCTTGAATAATGTTTGTTAAGCCCTCTGCATTAATGCTCGAATAAACAGGCATCATGTGTTCGTCTAAATCGGAGTTGAATTTTAAATTTGTAGAAAAAATCCCTTTAGTGTATTTAGCAACTGGTGCAAGTAGTTTAACCGTATTAAATGCTGAGAATGCCTTTTGAATATCCATTTTTTCAATTCCAAAATCTACATCTACTTTTGGCTTCTTCGGATCTACTGTTGCGTATGAACCATTCATTTTTACCGTTCCATCAAGCATATTCATCGCCATATCTTTAAAGGTTACAGTTTTGTTTTTCACCAATAAAGTGCCATGGGCATTCGTAATATCGTAGGTATCGTATAAAACCCGACCAGCCTTTGCGGCTAAATTAAAATCTATATTACCAGGAACTTCAAAAACCGATAATTTTGAATCTGTTTTTTTTCCAGATTCTTCGGTTGTCGATTTCGGACCCATTAACTCATTTACATCAATTAAATTCGATGACATATTAAAATTACCCTGTAAAGCCTGATTCTTTTTAAAGAAGTAGCTCAGGTAATTATTTACTGAACCATTGGCGGCAAAATCGCTCTTACCAACTTTAGCAGATAAATTGCTTAATGTTATGTTTTTCGGACTAAAAACCATTTTAGCCGTTGAAACACTTACAGGCATTGGAACATTTTTCCCAGCATAATTAAAGTTGTTAGCTAATATTTGTCCTGATGCTTTAAAGGCCTCATATTGTCCTTTATCAATTGATGATTTTCTACCGGCAGCCTGCACATCGGCATCTAAAATCCCGCTTAAAGTCATATCCTTCATCGGAAATATGGCTGTTAATTGCTTCAAATCTAATTTTCCTTTTAATGCCATATCAACATATGGATCTGTAGTTGGATTTTTAAGTAGCAATCTACCATCAACAGGAACCTGACCAAATTCTAGGTGAAAAGCAGGAACGTTAACAACTGTATGATCAATAACTCCATCAGGATTAGTAATTTGAGATTTTACCTGAATGTTATTTATCGCCGAAGGCAAAAAAGGATATTTAACTTTACCATTTTCTATAGATAGATTTACATTGAAAGCAGGTAAAGATTTATCATTATAGGTGCCTTTTGCCACTCCATTCATAGCAAATTTGCCCCTTGCTTCCATATCTTTAAAGTTGGCAGCATAAATTGCAGGAATAAGCGACAGGAAATTTTTAAGCTCCGATTGTTTTGCATCGAACTTAAGGTCCATAACAATATCCTGATCGTTTGGCATTGCTAAATACCCAATTGCAGATAAAACTAATTCATTTAGTTTGATTTTATTTTCAGCGAAAGCAAATTTCATATGCTTCAAATCAATATCAATTGGTAGTTCTGCATCTAACTTCACTTTATTTAAATAAGGAATTCCGCCATACTTAACAGTCAGTTTTTCGATATCTGATTGCGTTTGAAGCGTAAATAAATCCTGAGTAAAATCTCCTTTTCCTGTATGGTTCAGGTTTTCCAAATTCATGAAAAATCCGAGCGAAGCATCATCGTAAATAATCTTGCCTTTCTCAATCGTATATTTTTGCAAAGCTATTTTGAAGGCTGTTTTAGCAGTATCACCAGAGGTAGAAGTAGAGTCGGACTTCATAATATCCCAGTTACTCTTTCCGCTTTTTAATACATGGGCAAAAATATTAGGTTCATTTAAATTTACTGATTTAATTTGATAGGTTTCGCCCTTAATAACGCTTAATAAATTAACATTTAGTTGCAATTGTTTAACATTCGCCAATGTATCTTTAGCAAAACTATCAATGCCTACTATGGTTAAATTGTTGATTTTTATCCCCAAATTGGGAAAAGAGCTAATTAAACTTAAATCCAAATCCTTAAAATCAACTTTTGCATTAACACTTTTATTTATGGCAGACTTGATTTTGGCATCAATTTCCTTTTTGAAAAATAAAGGAATAGCTATTGCAGCAGCAAAAAAGATTATGAATAAGGATAAAATTACAATCGAAACTTTTTTAAGCATAGTTTAATCTTTAATGATGAATGGTTTGAATTATGAAAATACACAATAAGCACTCCAAAATTAAACTTAAAATCTATTCTGTTAAAGCATTGCAAACTAATTCACCACCACCACAATACATTGAAGATTAATACGTTTAGCTTAAAAAAACATACACGAAACATTTATTAACACAAATTTTACGAAATCATATAAATTTCCGTAAATTTATCGGTTGAATAAGCCCTAATTCATGTTATAAAGCAACATATGAAAAAACTATTACTATATTCTTTTACTTGCATTACCCTTGTTACTGCTCTTTCTTCTTGTGGAGGCAACAAAGGCGGTGCTTCAAGTAAAACAGGAATTCCTTATGCAGACAAGAAAAACAAAACTTACAGTAGTTTTTCTGTAGCAAGCAAATACAAACGTGCACCTGGACCTGGCTTAATTCCTATTGAAGGTGGTGTTTTAGTTGTTGGCGGAAGTGCAATTGAGGTTGCAGGAGTTGAACCTAACATTTACAACTACAAAAGACAGGTTACTGTACCGTCGTTTTATATGGATGAAACCGAAGTTTCAAACACCGATTGGTTAGAATACTTACACTGGATTAGAACCAGTTATCCTGAAGACCGTGAATATTATTACAATGAATTGCCCGATACTTTAGTTTGGCGTCGTGCATTATCGTACAATGAACCTTACGTAGATAACTATTTAAGACACCCTGCATATAGAGATTACCCTGTTGTAGGTGTAAGCTGGGAACAAGCGTCACGCTTCTGCGAATGGAGAACTTCTCAGGCAAATGAATACATATTACGTCAGAAAGGTATTTTAACTGGTTATAAAGAATTAGCAGGAAATAAAACAGGTCGCGGAAACACAACCACGGCTGCTGCAACTGCAAGACCAGATAAACCATTTAATACCGAGGCTTACTTAAATGGCCAGTATGATGACAAAGGAAAGAACGCACCTAAAGATTACAATGCAAGTGCAGGTGCATCTGTTGGGGCAGCAGGTGGAAGAGGCGGCAATGCTACCCCAACTAGAAATGCAACTTTAGAAGATGGTGTAATTATGCAGCCTTATCGTTTACCAACAGAAGCGGAGTGGGAATATGCTGCTTTAGGCTTAATTGGTAATACAGAATACGAAAACGTAAGTCAAAACAAAATATATCCTTGGAACGGCTTAGGCGTGAGTTCTGCAAGTAAAAAAACAAGAGGTTTAGTGCAAGCCAACTTTAAAAGAGCACCTGGTGATTACATGGGTGTTGGTGGTTCATTAAATGATAAAGCAGATTTAACTGCTCCGGTACTTTCTTATAACCCTAACGATTTCGGACTCTATAACATGGCTGGCAACGTTAACGAATGGGTAAATGACGTTTATCGTACAGGAACATTTACTGATGCAGAAGCTTTTAATCCTTATCGTGGTAACCAATTCCAGGATAAGCAATTATCTGACGCGGCTAATGGAAAAATAGCTTTAGATAAATATGGCAAACCAATTAAAGGAAATGCTTATTCTGGTAAGAAATTAACTTGGGCAGAGAAACAAGCTTTAGCAAAAAGAGCAGATTCTATTGCTAAATCTCCAGATCCAACTGCAGCAGTAACCAATTACCAGGCTGATGAAAGAGGTTATCGCGACAAGCAAAACAAATTATTAAACGAAGAAGGTGTTTCTTTAGTTAATGATAAATCAAGAGTTTATAAAGGTGGTTCATGGAACGATATGGCTTACTGGTTAAATCCAGCTACACGTCGTTTCTTACAACAAGACGATGCTTCGGCTGAAGTTGGTTTCCGTTGTGCAATGACAATGCTTGGAGCTCCTGAAATCAGCACTGCAGGAAAAAGAAACTTCAAGCAGGCAAAACCTAAAGCTTTTAATCCTAAAAGATAACCTAACAAAAAATGCCCGATGAAAATCGGGCATTTTTTGTTATTATAGATTTGTGCAGACTATTTAAACTGAATTAATATCTGATTCTTTTCTACTTTATCACCTTGTTTAATTAAAACTTTCTTAACAATACCGTCTGTCGAAGACTTCAAAATATTTTCCATCTTCATAGCCTCAAGCACTAAAAGATTGTCGCCTTTTTTAATCTCAGCACCTTCTTTTACGATTACATTTAAAACCAATCCAGGCATAGGTGCTTTTATCTCTGCAACTTTATTTGTGGCAAGATTATCTAATCCTAGTTGTTTTAACAATTGATCAAACTGATCTTCAACCTGAATTTTATAGGTATTTCCATTTACCTTAATTATGCAAAGTTTTTCAGCTTTATTAAGTTCAACCAATTCAGTATTGTAAGATTTATGCTCATAAATTACATTGGTAGAATTTAATCCAACTTGGCTTGTATCTATAGCGATTGATTTACCGTTGATCAGTAAACCTGAATCCTGAGCATCTATATCAAAAAGGAATTTGTTGTTAACTTTTACTTTGTGCATATCTATTGAATTAAAGCATACTGAACTAAATTTGCGCCCATTTTTAGCGCTTTTGTACGAGTTTCCTGTGTATCTTCTGGATAAGTACCGAAATCTTCCCAACCGTTTCCTAAATCGCATTCAAACGTATAATAGCAAACTACTCTGCCTTTATATATTAAGGCGAAACCTTGTGGCCTTTTGTTATCATGTTCATGGATTTTTGGCAGGCCAGCTGGAAATTTAAATTTTTGATTGTATAGCTCGTGATTAGCAGGTAGCTCAACAAAACTCAATTCTGGAAACACCTTTTTCATTTGTGGTCTGATAAATTTATCTAAACCATAATTATCATCGATATGCAGAAAACCTCCGCCTATTAAATATTGCCTTAAATTTTTAACTTCCTGATCACCAAAAACCACATTTCCATGCCCAGTCATATACACAAAAGGATAGTTAAATAATTCTTTGCTGCCAACTTCAACAATACTCTCTTCAGGATAAAAATTTGTTTTAAGATTTGCGTTGCAAAAAGCAATCAAATTAGGCAAAGCCGTACGATCTGCATACCAGTCGCCACCGCCGCTATATTTTAATTTCGCCATTCGATAGGAAGGAACGGTAAACGAAGTTAAGAAAAGGATAAAAGAGCAAAGAGTAACGATGCCGAACGGTGGAAATAAGTGCTTTTTGGTTGCGTTGCTTTTACTTATAACTTTTAACTTATAACTTTCAACTCTTCTCATCGGTTTAGGTAATTGATCTCAAAACAAACAGATAGTGCAGCAGTTTCTGTACGCAATCTGTTATCTCCTAAAGTTAAAGCTTTAAAGCCTTTATTCAAAGCATTATCAACTTCATCGGAAGTGAAATCTCCTTCAGGACCAATCATAATTAAATATCGGCCATGAGGTTTAACTAAATCTGAAATGTATTTCTTGCCAGCGTTATTAATACAATGGGCAATTAATTTATCTCCTTCGAAAGGAAGTTTTAAAAATGCATCTAAAGAAATTGCTTCATTTAACTTGGGATGATAAGCTTTTATCGATTGCTTTACAGCAGATGTAATTACTTTATTTAGGCGATCTTCTTTGACCACTTTACGTTCTGATCGGTCTGAAATAATTGGTGTAATTTCATCAATCCCCAATTCTGTAGCCTTTTCTAAAAACCACTCTATACGATCAATATTTTTAGTTGGAGCTACGGCAACATGTAAATAATGATTCCGCTTTTGATAGTCCGTTTCTACATTAAGAACCTTTAGGCTTACTTTTTTTGGATTATCAGTAGCAATTTCAGCTGTGTAGAAACCACCTTTACCATCAACAAGATATATTAAAGTACCAACTGGCAAACGCAAAACGCGTATGCAATGTTTACTTTCTTCTTCGTTAAGCGTATAAGTGGGTTGGGTTATATCTGGGGTATAAAAAATATGCATAGTTGAAATTAGTGATTATCAACCATATCTCCTTCATTGATAACCAATTCTAACTTAATCGTTTCGATGTTTTGCTCTGTTTTCTTTAGAATGGTAAACAGATAACCATAAGATTCGTTGCTTTCTCCAACTTCAGGAATTCTTTCGAAAACGTGAGAAACCAAACCGCCAATGGTATCGAAATCTTCGTCTTCTGGCAAATCGTGTGGCAAATGCTCATTTACATCATAAACCGTTGCAGATGCGTTTACAATGAATTCATTGTCTGAGATTTTCTCAACTAATGGTTTTTCCTCGTCGTACTCATCCTGGATTTCACCAACAAGTTCTTCTACAATATCCTCGAGCGTTACCATACCTGCAGTACCGCCAAACTCATCCAAAACAATGGCGATTTGAATGCGATTGCTTTGAAGCTCGCTCATCAAATCGTTAATTTTCTTAGTTTCTGTAACGAAATATGGTTTACGGATAATATCATTCAAAGTCCAGTGTTGGTTACCTGCTGCAACTAAAGGCAAAATATCTTTGGCATGGATAATACCAACAATTTTGTCCATAATCTCATCGTATACAGGTAAACGCGAATAGCCTTCCTTAATAATTCTATCGATAACTTCTTCCTTTGGTGAGGTAAGCTCTATTCCCGAAATTTTAGTTCTCGGAACCATAATGTTTTTAACAACACGCTCATTAAAATCGAAAACGTTTTTAATCAGCTCATGTTCATTATTATCCAAAGCACCACTTTCCTTACCCTGATCTAATAAATATTGCAGTTCTTCTGTACTATGTAAAGATTCATGTCCAGCCGAAGTATCAATACCAAAGGGTTTAAGAATAATTGCGGCAAGACTGTTCAAAGTCCAAATGAATGGTTTAAAAACCACATAAAAAATCTGCAAAGGCACAGAGACAAATAAAGTAGTTGCAACTGGTCTTTGAATAGCAAAAGATTTCGGAGCCAATTCACCAAACACGATGTGCATGATGGTAATTAGCGAAAAAGCTACGATAGTTGATGCCGTATGAATTGTAGCATCGCTAAAGCCCCATTGCAAACTATCAAAAAGATTTTTAAAGATGGTATGCATAACGCCTTCACCAACCCAACCTAAGCCTAGTGATGCAAGCGTTATACCCAATTGTGTTGCGGCTAAATAGCCATCTAAATTATGGATAATGGTTTTGGCCATTTTCCCTACGCGACTGCCTGATTTTGCCTTAATTTCAATTTGCGATGCACGAACCTTAACAATTGCGAACTCTGCCGCAACAAAAAAACCGTTAAGCAATACTAAAAATAAGGCAAAAAATAACCGCCATCCAACTGAAGTTGTATCAGTTTCCTGCAAGGCAACCATCGCCAAATTTGATGATGGAAGGATTGCGCTTAATTTTAAATTTAAAAACAAGCAAACCGTGGGTAAATCCATTAAGCTAATTCTCTAAATGTTGTATTATAAAGTTCTATGCTTTCTTTAATTACTTTATGCGCATAACGAACACCAAGTAAATGTTCGATAGTTACATTTTTCTCTTCTAATGCTTTATAATCCTGAAAGAAACGAACAATCTCTTTCATTTGATGTGGAGGTAATTCATCCAAATCATTGATATAGTTTACAGACATATCATGTGCAGCAACTGCAATAATTTTATCATCTTGTTCGCCATTATCAACCATATGCATAACACCAACAACTTTTGCTTCAATCAATGTCATAGGGTAAACATCTACCGAACAAAGCACCAGAATATCTAACGGATCTTTATCATCGCAATAAGTTTGCGGAATAAAGCCATAGTTTGCTGGATACATTACTGATGAAAAAAGAACCCTGTCTAATTTAATCAAACCAGATTCTTTATCTATTTCATATTTGGCTTTTGAGCCTTTTGGAATTTCAATGATTGCGTTTACAACTTCTGGAACGTTTTTTCCAGGGGATACGCTATGCCAAGCGTGGGTTTCGTCTTTTGCCATTTTAATTTAAATCTTCTTTTTCCTCTTCGGGGCTTTTTACTTTACTTTTCACAAAGGTAATCAATAAAGGGATAGTTGTGATAATGATAAAGCCAATAATAATATATAGTAAGTAATCGTTAATTTCCTTTTCGAATCTTTTGCCTAGAAAATAGCCAAGTAACGTAAGCGAGCAAATCCAAAGCACTCCGCCTGCTATATTATACAAGGCAAACTTTTTAAAATCTAATTTTACAACACCAGCAAAAATCGGTGCAAAAGTTCTAACTATCGGAACAAACCTGCCCATTATGAGTGCAAAGGCACCTTGTTTGTTGTAATATTCCTCAGCAGCTTTTAAGTATCGCTTTTTGAAGAAAAAACTGTCTTTTCTGGTGTACAATACTGGCCCTGTTTTTCTACCAAACCAATAACCCGTAAAATTTCCTGAAATAGCTGCTATACATAGTCCTGCAAGAAGTACGGCAATGTTAACATCGAGTTTGCCCGTTGCTACAAACATGCCCGCTAAAAATAGTAAGTAATCTCCTGGAAGAAAAAAGCCAAAGAACAGGCCAGTTTCAGCATAGATAACGAATACAACAAGATAGAAACCGCCCTCCCTCAATAATTTTTCGGGAGAAATTAAATGCTGAAGGTTAGTCCAAAAATCGTGCATATTCAATTATTCGTAAAACTACAAATAATTCTCTAACAAGTGCATACCTATATCAGGTTTAATATAATCGCAGGATAAATACCTAAAATAAGTGTAATTGCTACTGAAATTATTAAAACAACTTTGTATTGTGCTGGTGTAGAAAGTTCAATTTCTGCACCATCTTTAAACCACATAGCAACAATAACCTTGAAATAGTAGTAAAAACCAACTAATGCATTTAGAATTGCAAACGCAACTAATAGCGTTTGATATTCGCCCATTACGTTTAAGAACATCAGATATTTACCGATGAAACCTGCAGTTAATGGAATACCAGCTAACGATAACATAGCAACGGTAAGCGCTAAAGCAACTAAAGGATTTTTCTTTCCTAAGCCATTAAAACTTTCAAAGCTATCGTTTCCTGTTTTTTGTTTAACGAGAATTAATACAGCAAAAGCAATGATTGATGCAAATGTATATGCCGCTGCATAAACTAAAACGTTGTTTTCTGAATTCGCACTTAGAACAACTAACGAAAATAATAAGTAACCTGCGTGAGAAATACTCGAGTAAGCCAGCATACGCTTAAAGTTCTTTTGAAACAATGCGGTAACGTTTCCAATAAATAGAGTTAAGCAAACAATTACAATTAAAGGGACAACCCAGAAATCATGAAGTGGTGCAAACACATCAGCGAATAACCTTAAGAAGGCAGCAAAACCAGCAGTTTTAACCACGGTACTCATGAAGGTGGTAATTAATGTTGGCGACCCCTCGTAAACATCTGGAGTCCAGAAATGAAATGGAGCAGCGCCTATTTTAAAACATAAACCAATCATCATTAAGATCACACCTGGATAAAAGATTGGTGAAATCGCCTTATTATTATCAACTAAATAAGCTTGGATTTTATCTAAGTCGAATGAACCTGATGCACCATAAATTAAAGTAATACCAAACAGCAAAAATCCTGTTGAAAAAGCACCCATTAAGAAATACTTCAACGAAGCTTCGTTAGAGGCAAAATCCTTTTTACGAATGCCGGCAAGAATATATAAACTTACTGACATGATTTCCAAACCAACAAATAACATCGCCATGTTTTTGTAAGACACCATCATAATCATCCCCGCAAGGGCGAAAAGAATTAAGGTGTAATATTCTGCTATGTTATCACTCTTCGAGTGGAAATAATTTTGTGTTAATAAGAAAATTAAAAGTGTTCCGATAATACAAACACCAGAAAATGCTAAAGCGAAATTATCGGTTTGCATCATTCCGAAGTGTACTGCATTGCCATTCCATGCAGCAGCAGTAAAACCCAGCGCAGTAAGAAGGCCAACAACAGTAAGCGGCAATAATGCTTTCTTTGCTTTAAACAAACCTGCATAAAGTACAATAAAAGCGGTTATACTAATGGTTATGATAATATTCATTGCTTATTTTACTGATGTTAATTTTTGATTTACCTGTTCTAATAAATGTTGTACAGATGCCTCTGTTAAGTGCAATAACGGTTTCGGATATACACCCAAAATAATAATCAAAGCACAAATAATATAAAGAACCAATTTTTCAGTTCCCTGAATATCGGTGAATGTAATGGTTAATTCGTTGGTTTTGCCAAGCATTACGTTCTGGTACATGCGCAACATATAAACTGCTCCGAAAATAATAGTTAAACCTGCAATTGCTGCTGCCCAAATTCCGTAATTATAAACGCCCATTAGCAATAAGAACTCTCCAATAAAACCATTCGTTCCTGGTAAAGCCACTGTGCCTAAAACAATTATTAAGAATGTAATTGCTAATTGAGGTGCCACTTTAGCGATACCGCCCAATTCTTCAATTTTATTGGTTTTTACTCTTGAGAAAATAATATCTAAAACGAAGAACAAACCAACTACATTAATACCGTGACTTAACATCTGTACCATCGCACCTTGCATACCTTGCTGATTCAATGCAAATATACCTGCCGAAATTAAGCCAACGTGAGCAATTGATGAATACGCAACTAAACGCTTAGCGTCTTTCTGTGTAAATGCGATTAGTGATGCATACACTATCCCGATGATAGAAAGCACCATTGCCAAACAAGACCAATCTTGAACACCTGTTGGTACAATTGGTAACAACCATCTGATTACACCGTAAATACCCATTTTTAACATGATGCCTGATAATAACATCGTTCCCTGAGTTGGAGCGGCTGTATAAGTATCTGGTTGCCAGGTGTGGAAAGGGAAAATTGGCATTTTAATGGCAAACGCTATAAAGAAAGCCCAGAAAATCCACCCTTGTTGTGCGCTATCTAAATTTAAAGCATAAAATGCTTGAATCTCAAAATTGTGAGCAGGATTCTGTAAGTATAGATAAATGATCCCCATCAACATAAACAATGAACCTGCGATTGTATAAACGAAGAACTTCATGTTAATGCGAATTCTATCTTTTCCACCCCAAAATGCGCAGATAAAATAAATTGGAATTAAAGCGGCTTCCCATCCGATATAGAAAAGGAAAGCATCCATCGCCGTAAACACCAATAATAATCCGCTTTGCATGAAAAATATCAATGCGAAAAAGGCTGATTGATTTTTGTATTCGCGATTAAACGTAGTTAATATAATAATTGGTACAAGTAAATTGGTTAACAAAACCAAAAGCATACTAATACCGTCTATACCTGCGTGAAAGCTAATGCCTAAATCTTTAATCCAAGGTAAATTAACCTCAAATTGTGTACTTGCATTAGCTTCAAAACGAAACAGTAACTGAATCGTTAAAAGAAGCGGAAACAATGATAATGCAACTACTGCACGCTTACTTGTTTTTTGATTTCCTAAAACAGCCGAAATCAAAGCACATGCTAATGGTAAAAATATAAGAATAAAAAGTTCCATCTATTTTGTTTTGAACGACTAATTAAATGTAATAAAATGTATAAGCAAGCAATGCGATGATACCAACTACCATCATAAATATGTAGAATCCTACGTTTCCACTTTGTAACAAACGAATGCCCTTACTTGCCTCGTTTGTACTCCAACCTAATCCATTTACAATTCCATCTATAAACTTGGTATCGATTATCCTATAGAAAAATCTTGAAAAAGCATCTAATGGTTTTGTAATGATGAAATCGTAAATCTCATCTAAATAAAATTTATTGTATGATAATTTCGCCAGTGCAGAACGTGGTGCTTCATCAGCAACGGGAACACGAGCACCTTTAACGTATCTGGTATAAGCATAAAGTAAAGCAAAAATAGCTGCTAAGACAGAAACACCCATTAAAGTAAACTCAGTTGAATGACTTAAATCTAATTCATGTTGCGAAACACCCGCTCCAGTCAACCAATGTGCTAACCATTCGTTTCCACCGAAAACGTGAGGGATGTTAATTGCTCCACCAATTGCGGCTAAAACGGCTAAAATTATTAGCGGTGTAGTCATTGCTGCTGGCGATTCATGAACATGGCTTTCTTCATGATGCGTTCCGCGATATTTTCCTGAGAAAGTAAGGAACATCATTCTGAACATATAAAAAGCGGTTAAGAATGCCGTTAATACGCCAATACCCCAAAGCACTGGGCTATATTGGAAGGCATGCGCTAAAATTTCATCTTTAGAGAAGAAACCAGAGAATGGAGGCAAACCAGCTATTGCAATGGTACCAATCATCATCGTTAAGAAAGTAATTGGAAGTTTCTTTCTCAATCCACCCATGTGGCGCATATCTTGTTCGTGATGCATAGCATGAATTACCGAACCTGCCCCTAAGAATAATAATGCTTTGAAAAATGCGTGAGTTAAAACGTGGAAGAATGAACCTGTATAAGCGCCAACGCCTAAGCCTAAAAACATATAACCTAGTTGAGATACAGTTGAATAGGCCAATACTTTTTTAATGTCTGTTTGGGTTAGCGCAATAATAGCTGCTACCAATGCTGTTGCTGCCCCAACAATTGCAATAATGTGTTGTGTAAATGGAGCAAGATCAAATAATACGCTCGAACGGGCAATCATATAAATACCAGCCGTTACCATCGTTGCCGCGTGAATTAAAGCAGAAACTGGTGTTGGCCCAGCCATCGCATCTGGCAACCATGTAAATAAAGGCAACTGTGCCGATTTACCACAAGCTCCAATAAATAACAAAATGGTAATCAAAACCAAGGTATTGTTACCTGGCAACATGTTTGCTGCCTGTGGGAATATTTTTGAAAACTCAACGCTTCCGAAGAAGTTGAACATTAAGAATACACCTAATAGGAAACCTAAATCACCAATACGATTCATTACGAAAGCCTTTTTAGCTGCCGATGCATAGGCACTATTGGTGTACCAGAAACCGATTAAAAGGTATGAGCATAAACCTACACCCTCCCAACCGATAAACATTACGATGTAGTTTGAACCCAATACTAATAAAAGCATAAAAAACACAAACAGGTTCAGATAAGAGAAGAACTTACCGAATCCTTCATCATCATGCATGTAGCTGGTCGAATATAAATGGATTAAGAAACCAATCCCCGTAATAATCAAAAGCATGATTGAGCTCAACGGATCAACCAGAAATGATAAAGGAATGTGTAATGTTCCAGCGCTAATCCAATCAAATAAAAATACTTCGTGAGATTTTTGTGTATCGCCTTGTAAACTAAAGAAAATAACTACGCTGATAAGGAAAGAGGCTAAAATTACCCCACTTCCAATGATACCAACAAGTCCTTTAGATAAAGATTTTCTGCCCAGCCCGTTAATTACAAACCCTAAAAAAGGAAGTAACGGAACTAACCAAATCAATTGTTCTATTGTCATTCTTAATATATATTTACCACTTAAGGCGATTTAAAACATTAATATCTATGGATTTTGTATTTCTGTAAACCATTACAATAATCGCTAAACCAACTGCAACCTCTGCAGCAGCAAGCGCCATAATGAAGAATACAAAAACCTGTCCTGAAGGATCGTTGCTATGCACAGAGAAAGCCGTTAAAAGCAAATTCACTGCATTTAGCATCAACTCAACCGACATAAAAATTACGATTGCATTTCTGCGGGTTAACACGCCAATTACACCAATTGTGAAAATAATTGCACATAAATAGATGTAATGATTTAGTGGTACGCCTGCCATTTGTGTAGTTAGATTTTCCATTATACTTCTACCTCATCTCTTTTAGATAATAAAACTGCTCCAACCATTGCCGCCAATAGTAATAGAGATGATAATTCGAATGGCAATAAGAATGGCCCAAAAAGCTCTTTACCCAAGTTTTCTACCAAACCTAATCCTGGATTTTTCAAAATTAAAGGACTTGTAATGGTTGCAGCTTTAAAAGAACCAACTAAGGTTACAATTAAGCAACAGCCTGCAATTACGCCCACAATTTTGATCAAAGGAGATTTTACAGGCTCGGTTTCCTTATTTAAGTTGAGGAGCATTAGTACAAATAGGAATAATACCATAATTGCACCCATATAAACAATGAAGTTTACAACAGCCAAAAACTGCGCATTCAACAATACATAATGTACTGTGAATGTGAAAAAGGTAAGGATTAAGTATAGAACGCTATGGATCGGATTTTTTGCAAAAATCACCATCAGCGAAAAGATGATACTTAATGTGGCTACGAAATAGAATACTTGTGTACTCATTAATTTGTTATTTGTTTGTACTCCTCGTCATTGCGAGGCACGAAGCAATCTTATTTATTTAACGTCTATCGCATTAGGATTGCTTCGTTCCTCGCAATGACGGATTATACTATATGTTTACTCCTTCGACAAACTCAGGATGACAATATTTTTCAATTGCCGTGGTTCGTGTCCTCACGAACCGCATTTTTATTTTTTCATCTCCAATGGAGCTTCAACCAACTTATCTTTTCCGTAAATAAAATCCTTACGTAAATAATCAGCAGGTACAATTGGTCCGTCCAGGTAAATTGCCTCTTTCGGACAAGCCTCTTCACATAATCCGCAGAAAATACAACGCAACATATTAATTTCATAAGTTGCTGCATATTTTTCTTCGCGATACAAATGCTTTTCATCATTCTTACGTTCTGCTGCAATCATAGTGATTGCTTCAGCTGGGCAAGATAATGCACACAAACCACAAGCTGTACAACGCTCTTTCCCGTTTTCATCGCGTTTAAGCGAGTGCATCCCCCTAAAGTTAGCCGAGAATTCACGCTCTACTTCTGGATATCTTATAGTAGCCTCTTTTTTGAATAAGTGACTAATGGTAATGCCCATACCTTTTGCAATAGCAGGTAAGTACATCCTTTCCATAAAGCTTAACGGCTTTTGTTCCAGTACTTTTTTCTTATTACTTAATGATTCCATAATTAAAACTTCTCAATAATCGCAATCACAATTCCAGTTATTATAATGTTGGCAATAGCCAAAGGTATTAAACCTTTCCAGCCCAAATTCATCAATTGATCATAACGGAAACGCGGGATTGTCCAACGTACCCACATGAAGAAAAAGATAAAGAAGATTATTTTCGCAAAGAAAATACCTGTACCAAAAAGTGGTGCCCATGTCGGACCTAGCCAAACCGCCATAGAATCCATTCCAGGATAATTATATCCACCAAAATATAATGTTGCCATTACTGCTGATGAAACAAACATGTTGATGTATTCAGCAAATAGATAGAAACCTAATTTCATTGAAGAATACTCGGTATGGTAACCACCGATTAACTCGGTTTCACACTCCGGTAAATCAAATGGTGCTCTGTTAGTTTCTGCAAAAGAACATACCATGAAGATTAAAAATCCTAATGGCTGGTACAATACATTCCATCTCCAACCGTGTTGCTGGTCAACAATTTCTTTCAAGCTTAATGTATTCGTCATCAAAAGCAAAGCGATGATAGACAAACCCATTGCAATTTCGTAACTGATGTTTTGTGATGCAGCACGAATGGCACTTAATAATGAATATTTGTTATTCGATGCCCAACCACCAATCATAACGCCGTAAACACCTAAAGAAACTACACCAAAAATGTATAAAACTCCAACATTAATATCAGCAACTTGCAGCGGAACCATTTTACCGCCAATTTCCATGGGGCTTCCCCAAGGAATAACGGCTGTACCAATACAGGCACAAAGTAAAGCCAAGCCTGGCCCAACAATAAATAACCATTTGTTTGATGAAGAGGGAATGATTTCCTCTTTCATAAACATTTTTACACCATCAGCCAAAGGCTGTAAAATACCAAAAGGGCCTGCTCTATCTGGACCTAAACGGTCTTGAAGATATGCAGCAACTTTACGTTCTGCATAAGTAGAATACATGGCTACGACTAAACTGATACCGAAAATTACAGCTACCAGAATAAATTTCTCTATGATAAAACCTGTATCCATTAGTATTTTACTGTTTTATGTAACTCAATTTCATTCGCTGCCTGTAATGCTACGTTTGGCATAATTACTGGCAGTGGTTTTAATGTTTCGTAATGGTTCGATGCAATTACCGAAGTATCATCAATATGAGTTGGGTGCTCGATCGTCCAATCTGAAGTTGCCTTTTTATCAAAGCGACAAGTATTACAAATAAATTCTTCAACCTCGCCAAACTGATCTTTACGTGCTGTTACACGAATAACATCTTCACCTTTGTACCAAAGCGTTACTTTACCGTTGCATTTTTCATGGTCGCAATTGCGATGTGCATCAACTGGCTTGGTAAACCAAACACGGTTTTTAAAACGAAAAGTTTTATCAGTCAAAGCACCAACTGGGCAAACATCAATTACGTTTCCTGAGAAATCGTTATCAACAGCCTGTTGGATATAAGTAGAAATTTCAGAATGGTCGCCACGGTTTAAAATACCATGAACACGTTTGTTTGTAATCTGATCAGCAGTGAAAACACAACGATAACACAGAATACAACGATTCATGTGTAATTGAATTTTATCGCCAATATCAATACGGTCAAAAGTGCGACGCTCAAACTCGTAACGAGTTTTTTGCAAGCCATGTTCGTAACCTAAATTCTGCAAATCACACTCACCAGCCTGATCGCAAACAGGGCAATCTAAAGGGTGGTTGATCAATAAAATTTCTACCACACCTGCACGTGCCTCTAAAACCTCTGGCGAAGTAATGTTCAACACTTCCATACCATCCATTACGGTTGTACGGCAAGATGCAACCAATTTTGGCATCGGGCGTGGGTCTTTTTCCGAACCTTTTGTTACCTTAACAATACAGGTACGGCATTTACCACCACTTCCTTCTAACTTAGAATAATAGCACATTGCTGGCGGAACGATATCACCTCCAATTTGCCTTGCAGCATTTAGGATAGTGGTTCCGTTATCAACCTCTACAGTTATTCCGTCTATCGTAACCTTAACTTTTTCACTCATGGTTAATGATAATCTTTTATTTTTTATGCTCATGCCGTCATTGCGAGGCACGAAGCAATCTCTTTATTAATATGTCATCGCATTAGGATTGCTTAGTTCCTCGCAATGACGTAGCGTTAAAACTCTTGCTTTCCCGCCCTGATTCGTGTCTTCACAAACCAATTCTATATTTCATGTTTCGTTTCGTGATGACACGAACCGAGGGAAAATTATTTCTCTTCCGTTACAACAACTTTTTCTATTGGCACAGCATAGTTAGCAATTCCATAATTTTGTTGCTGACTCTTAACTGGCTCTTTAATATGCCACTCAAATTCATCTCTGAAATGACGAATTGCACTTGCAACTGGCCATGCTGCTGCGTCGCCAAGCGGGCAAATCGTATTACCTTCAATTTTACGTTGAATATCCCAAAGTAAATCTACATCACTCATCGTTCCATGACCGTGTTCAATTTTGTGCAATACTTTTTCCATCCATCCTGTACCTTCACGGCAAGGCGAACATTGTCCGCAACTTTCGTGGTGGTAAAAACGAGAGAAATTCCAGGTATTGCGAACCATGCATTGATCTTCATCAAAAGCAATAAAACCACCCGAACCCATCATGGTTCCAGTAGCAAATCCACCTTCTGATAAAGATTCGTAACTCATCAAACGAGGTTCGCCATTAGCATATTTCAATGTTAGGTTAGCTGGCAAAACTGGCACAGATGAACCACCTGCAACGGTTGCTTTTAAACGTTTACCGTTAGCAATACCACCACAATATTCATCAGAATAAATAAATTCTTCAACTGGTAAACCTAATTCTATTTCGTAAACACCTGGTTTTACCAAGTTACCCGATGCTGATATTAATTTTGTACCTGTACTTCTACCAATACCAATTTTAGCATATTCATCGCCACCATCGTTAATAATTGGTACTACTGCAGCAATCGACTCTACGTTATTTACTACCGTTGGGCACCCATACAAACCTGCAATAGCTGGAAAAGGTGGTTTAATTCTCGGATTACCTCTTTTACCTTCAAGTGATTCTAATAATGCAGTTTCTTCGCCGCAAATGTAAGCACCACCACCTGGCTGAACATATAATTCTAAATCGTAACCTGTTCCTAAAATATTTTTGCCCAACCATCCTGCAGCTTTTGCCTCAGCAATTGCTTTTTCCAGAATACGAATTTGAGGCATCATTTCTCCGCGAACGTAGATGTATGAAACCTTTGCACCCAAAGCAAAACTGGCAACAATCATTCCCTCAATTAAAGCATGGGGTATGTAAGTCATCAAGTAGCGATCTTTGAAAGTTCCTGGCTCAGACTCATCAGCGTTACAAACCAAATAACGTGCAACACCTTCTGGTTTAGCCAAAAAGCTCCATTTCATCCCCGTTGGGAAACCCGCACCACCACGACCGCGTAAACCAGATTTCTTAACCTCTTCAACAATCTCTTCAGGTGTTAAAGTTTTAAGAGCTTTTTCCACAGCACGGTACCCACCTTTTTGGCGATAGACTTCAAGTGTATTGATGCCTGGTACGTTTATATGCTCAAGTAATAATTTGCGACTCATTATTTTTTAGATGTGAGATGTGAGACCTGAGATGTTAGGCAAATTGCCAATTCTCATATCTCATATCTGGTTTCTCAAATCTTATTTATTTTTCAAATCTTCAATCAGTTTATCTACACTTTCGGTAGTTAAGTTTTCATAGAAAGTGTATTCCGGGCTAATTTGCAATACCGGACCGAAACCGCAAGCTGCTAAACATTCAACTCCTCTAAAGCTGAATAAACCGTCTGCCGTAACTTCACCTTCTTTAATACCTAACTTATTTTCTAAGTGGTCTAATATTTTTTCTGCTCCAACCAGGCAGCAAGGACCAGTACGGCAAACCTCCAAAGCATATTTACCTTGTGGTTTTAAGAAGTACATAGTATAAAATGTTGCTACTTCGTAAACTTCAATCGGCTGAATATTTAAATATTCGGCAACTTGATCCATTGCTGATGTAGGTACCCAAAGATATTCTGCCTGCACCAAATGTAATAGTGGTAACAACGCTGATTTGTGCTTACCTTCAGGGTAACGACTCTTAACATCATCAAACTTGGCTAGCAATTCTGATGAAAACACTACAGGTGTTTGTTCTTCTACTTTAAGCATCTAATTCTCCTGCAATAATATTCATACTACTCATGTTGATAATGGCATCGGATAATAACATTCCCTCGCTCATTGGTGCAAACATTTGGTAATTTATAAAACTTGGTCTGCGGAAGTGTAAACGATAAGGCGTACGGCCACCATCATTAATCAGATAGAAACCTAGCTCGCCGTTTCCGCCCTCTACAGCGTGATAAACTTCTGCTTTTGGAGCATCAATTTCGCCCATCACAATTTTAAAGTGATAGATTAATGCTTCCATATTGTTGTAAACTTCTTGTTTTGGGGGAAGGTAAAAATCAGGAACATCAGCATGAAAAACACCTTTTTCTTCTGTTTTCAACTTCAAAAGCGCTTGTTCGATAATGCGTAAACTTTGCCACATTTCTTCATTACGCACCAAATACCTGTCGTATATATCACCACTTGTACCTACTGGAATTTCGAAATCGAAATCTTGGTATGAAGAATATGGATCAGCTACACGAACATCGTAATCTACTCCAGCTGCACGAAGCAACGGACCAGTCCAGCTATATTCTAAAGCAGCTTCTTTAGTTACTTCAGCAACACCAGCAGTTCTGTCGATAAAAATACGATTACGGGTTAAAAGGTTTTCAAACTCTTTCAAAGCTACTGGAAACTCCTTTAAAAATTTATTGATTTTAGCAAAAGCAATATCATTGAAATCTCTTTCAAAACCGCCTATACGACCAATATTTGTTGTTAAACGGGCACCACAAACCTCCTCAAAAATCTCATAAATGTGTTCACGAAATTGAAAAAGGTAAAGGAAAGTTGTTGTTGCTCCAGTATCCTGACCAATAATTGTGTTACAAATAATGTGATCGGCAATACGGGAAAGCTCCATGATGATTACGCGAAGATAATCTACACGCTTAGGCATTTGGATATTCAACAATTTCTCAACCGTCATATGCCATCCCATATTATTGATAGGTGAAGAACAATAGTTTAAACGGTCGGTTAATGGTGTAATTTGATAAAACGGGCGATGTTCGGCAATCTTTTCAAAAGCTCGGTGAATGTACCCAATTGTAGAAACGCCGCTAACAATACGCTCGCCATCTAATTGCAAAACGTTTTGAAAAACACCGTGTGTTGCAGGGTGCGTCGGACCTAAGTTTAAGGTTACCAACTCACTTTGCGGATCGTTATCTGTATATACCGGATGGTTATGATTCATAGACCTTAATTCCGAAAACTCGGAACTCCTTTCAAATTTGTTAATTATTTACTTATATATTCTATCCAATTCCCCTTTAGAGGCCAAGGGTTTACCTTCCAAAAAATTCGTCTTTTTTATCTACTCTGTTTGGGTCTTCCAATGGATATTGTTTCAACATCGGGTGAACACCTAAATCATCCATATTTAAAATACGGCGTAAATCTGGGTGACCTTCAAACTTAACTCCGAATAAATCATAAGTTTCACGTTCCATCCAGTTAGCTCCTTTCCAAACCGTGGTTGCCGTAGGAATAGTTGGATTTTGTTCTGAAATGAAAACCTTAATTCTGATTCTTACACGCTCAACCATGTTGTTTAAATGGTAAACTACGGCAATACCATGATCTTGACCAGGGTAATGCACAGCTGTGATATCAGTTAAGAAATTAAACTTTAATTCGTCCTTAAGATGCGAAAGCACGTTTACGATAACATCTTTATACGTTACAAAAGTTAACAAACCATAAGGTTCAGAAACAGCTGTAACCTTTTCACCAAACTTTTCAGTCAGCTTAGTATGAATATCGTTATTTAGTGTAGTTTCTTCCATTACTTAATACCGTATTGACCTAAAAGTTCCTTATAATAATCAGAGTTTCTTCTTCTGCCAGATTCGTTTTTAACCAAATCCTGAATACGCTGAAAACCATCTAAAATAGCTTCTGGTCTTGGCGGACAACCCGGCACATAAACATCTACTGGAATAACCTCATCAATACCTTGTAACACAGAATAGGTATCGAAAATACCACCGCTACTTGCACAAGCACCAACAGCCATAACCCAACGTGGCTCTGCCATTTGAATATATACTTGTTTAAGTACTGGCGCCATCTTTTTAGCAATTGTACCCATTACCATTAAAACATCGGCCTGACGGGGAGAAAAGCTCAAACGCTCTGCACCAAAACGACCTAAATCGTAATGAGAACCCATGGTTGCCATAAACTCGATTCCACAACAAGATGTTGCAAACGGTAGAGGCCATAATGAATTTGAACGTGCCAAACCAATCACTTTATCTAAAGAAGTGGCAAAATAGCCAGGTCCTTCGGTTCCTGGAGGCGCATCAACTATATTAATTTCACTCATGTTTATAAACAAAAAATGCTCATCCCTTTGCAGAATGAGCAACAAATTTACAATATTTTAAAGGCAATTAAACTAGCTTAGCTTGATTTAGAACCTTTCTAAATAAATCAAAACCCAGCAAGTAAGTGTAATTGATACACAAGTAAACTCCAGATCTCCAACTAACCTTGTAAATTGAGTATTGCTTGTGTTAAAAACAATCAATAGGCTAGTTCCAGTCTAGAACTTTCTTCTTAATTACATAAACAAAACCTAATAGAAGGGTACCCATAAAGATGAACATTTCTATCATTCCATCCATTCTAAGCTCACGGAAGTTAACAGCCCACGGATACATGAAAATAACTTCGATATCGAATAATACGAAAAGGATAGCAACAACAAAATACTTAATGGAGAAAGGTTGACGAGCATTACCTACAGATTTAACACCTGCTTCAAAAACTTCAAGCTTATCGCTGGTTTTACGTTTTGGACCTAAAAAGTGTGTAGCAACTAAAGTGGTTACTACAAAACCTAATGCAACAATTACTTGAAATATAATTGGTAAAAAATCTATTGAGGTACTTTGCGCTTGCATAATCTTTATTTTCTGATGCAAAAGTAAAAGAAAAAGGCAGAGTAACCAAACTCTGCCTTTTCTAAAATTATTTAACTGTTGTAATTACTTACCTTTTCCCTTTGGAGCAGGAGCAGCTAACTCTTTCAACTTAGCAGCAGCAAACGTTCCTGAAGGATAAACGGATACACTTTTATCAAAATATTCTTTTGCTTTTGCTTTGTCTTTATAGAAATAGAAACCACCGATAGTATCATATGCCTCAGAAAGTTTTTTAGCATTTGCACTAACTAATTCTGGTTTTTCACTGATCTTTTTGATGTATTCCTCATAAAAAGGAATCATTAAGCCTTTAGGGTCTTTATCGTCATCTAATAAACTGTTAATACGAGCTCTAGTTACATAAGCATCATAAGTATCAGGAGAAATTTGTATTACTTTTGCGATAGCGGAATCAGCCTTTACCAAAATATCCTTAGAAGGATTTTGTTTAGCGCTATATTTTGCTCCATAATCGAAATAGTTAGCCATGGCATTATAATAATAGTTATATAATGAGCCTTTTCCATTTGGATTAGCTTTTATAGCCTTCTCATAAACTTGAGCAGCTTTCCCGAATTTCTTAGCATCGTATAGGCTTTTAGCTACTTCAGATAATGCATCAGCGTTGGTAGAATCTTTAGCTACTGCTTTAGTAATATTGATTAAAGCCAAACTATCTTGACCAGCTTTTAACTGCGCCTTACCTAAATAAAGATAATCATAAGCAAGATTTTTGGTTGTATCCTTTTGTTTAGCAAAATATTCAGTCAAGTTTGTTAATGCCTGAGGATAGTTTTTATTCTCATAAGCAGACCAACCTTTTAATCTGGAAACAATGATTCCTTTAGGATCGTTTGCAGGAACTTGAATTGAAGATGCAACTTGCTCTAATGCCTGATAGTCTTTCGCATAGAATAAGAATTGCATATAACGCAACTGAGATTCTAAAGATTTATCAGTTAAATCAAGGTATTTTTTGTACAATTCAGTTGCTTTTGCAGCTTTTGGCTTATCTGTTCCAAAACTACTCCATTGTAAATAAAGCTCTCCTAACTCACGGTAAGCAGGGCCATAATTTGCATCAGCAGCAATAACTTTGTTTAATTCCTGTTCACCTTCAGCAAATGAACGAGCTTCTTTATACATTTTACCTAACTGAGTTCCAGCCCTTCTGTTTGTAGGATCGATATCTCCAACACGGAAATAAGGGCCAATGGCTTCAGAATTTTTCTTTTGTAAAGCATAAGCATCACCCAAACCAATAAAAACTTCTGCATCTTTATCTTTAGCATCAAGTTCATCAGCCTTAGTTAAATTAGCAATAGCATTTGCGAAATCTGGCTTAGATACATCTTCGCTAGGTTTATCTTGCGCTAAATAAGCTTTACCAATCGCTAAATAAGTTTTATAATCTTTTGGAGCAGCTGCTACCGCTTTATCAAAATTTGTTTTAGCAGATGTTGCATTACCAGATAATATATCTGCCTCTCCTAAACCTGCATAGTTAGATGCGCTTTTGGCATCTGCAGATATACCTTTATTGAATACTGCTCTTGCAGAATCAATATAACCTGTTTTTAAATAAACTAGGCCTAAATTGTAATAGTTATCACCATTAGACGCCTGAGAGCTTACTAAAGATTTAAGCATTGATGATGCTTTCTGATATTGCTCAGCATCAATGGCTTTTTTCGCGTCATTTAAATTTTGAGCAAAAACTGCAGAACCTATCAACACCAAACCAACATTTAAGGTTATTGCTTTCTTTAAAATTTTCATAGTTCTTTAATCTGTTTTTTTAATGGTTATAAACTTACATAATCGTATGTAAGCTTCATCTGATTATTCTTTTCTTTTAATTTTGATTGTTTCTTACAACCGGTGGTTCAATTTATTATTATTCTTTAAAATTTATTGTTCTCGGCATTAATTTATGTGGAGCAAGTTCAGATTTAAGTACGATAAGCTGTCCCCGCTGGCTTCTTAGCCATACTGCAAATCCTGTGCCTAAACCGTCACGTCCTTCACAATCGATTATATTAATATTCCTTAAAAAGGGATAAACTCCATTTATAAGATTATCTTGAGTTGGCTTGTAAAACTGATCATCCCCAGGTTTGCCTTTGTAATTTTTCAACCCTAAAGTCTTAATTTTTTCTTTTACCTTAACAAATTCTGGATTCTTTTCAGAGAGCCAGTTAACGCCCAAAATACCAATAAAATTCTTATCCTCAGCAACTAGCTTAATCACTTCGTTAGCAGTGTTTTTAGCGTAAACGTTTTTTGAAGGGAACTGATTAATATTTGCCAGTTGTTTCAAGTATTTAAATGTACTCGAATAAGTGTTATCAAACATTAATTGTTTAGCAGAACTTTTGCCTTGAAGTATATCGACAATATCCTTAACGTTAATTACACTATCAATATTACTTTGATTTGTAATTAATGCTATTCCATCTACCGCGAAACGCGATGTATTAATCTTAATATTTCTTTGGGTATAATATTTTTCTTCTTGTTTTGTTAGCATTCTGGGTAAAACGATAACCCTTACACTATCATTTAAAAACGCTGGAATTATTTTTTCTTCTGGTTTAAATGTTGTTAAAAATGTCGCCTGTGGGTAATCAATTTTAAAAACATCAATTTCTTGTTGTACTAAAGGACCAACAGTTTCATCAACCAAAATCTTTATGGTACCACTTGTACGAGTTTCTTTAATTTCATCTGTTTTTTTGCGGTTGCAAGAAAAAACAGTTAGTAAACTCAATAATATTAGGACGTTTCTCATTTAATATTAATCGCGCCTCCCAAGGCTTAATAATCGTATAAAAGCGTAAATAATAAGGAATATACCAATTGCTATTTTATAGGGTTGGCCTATATTTAGCGGAAGATTTTTCCAGAATATACAAGCCAGGCCAATGCAGCAATAAAAAACAAACATGACAAGGCCTAAAATGAGCAAAAACCGCTGTTTAGGCGATTTTTGCTTAAAAATATCAAAATTTAACATTTTGTTACTGAAGTGTAAAGTTTACCTGAATGTTGTATTTAACACGTACAGGTTTACCATTCTGAATACCAGGAACCCAACGTGGACTTGCTTTAAGTACACGAACAGCTTCCTCATTAGTACCACTACCAGGACCACGAATAACTGAAATATCAGTAAGTTCTCCATTTCTTTCTACAACGAAAGATAAGAATACTTTACCCTGAACATTGTTTTCCTGTGCCATTGGAGGATATTTAATTGCTTTACCTAAGTATTCGTAAAACTTTTTCATACCACCTGGAAAATCAGGTACTTTTTCAATACTAACAAAGTCATAAACTTTATTATCATCTACAGCAACTGCTGCTTCTTGTTTAGGTCCTTCGCCAACCGGCTCAGCAATTCTAATTTCCGCCGTAGGATCACCTTTAATATCTTTTTGTCCTGGATCTGCCTCTTTCAGTTTTTCAACTGTAGGTGGCTCCTCATTAACTTCGATATCCGGTTTTACAATCGGAGGTGGCATCTTCACCTGATCCACTTTTGGTGGTGGTGGCTCTACCGGTGGTGGCGGTGGTGTATCTGGGTTAACCGGTGGAGGTGGAGCTAAAACCACTTCTTGTGCTTTTAACTGCTCTTCCTCTGGAATCGCCCCTTTAATTAAGCTGTAGATTTTTGGTGAGAAAAACAAAATCAAGAATACAACTGAACCCCATATAAGGGCTTTTGTAGTATTCCCAGCGCTACCTTTTCTTAATTGATATGCGCCGTAAGCTTTGTTTTTATCAGCAAAAACGACTTCCAGCCATTCCTTTCTAAATATATCTAACTTCGACATGATTACTGATCTTATTAATTATAAAATACCTCTTTCTTTCATGAAAGCTTTCTCGTTATCAAGGATATTGTCATCATCAATCTGACGAGACTTCACCTTAAGAATTTCAAGCTCATCCATCATATCAACAAAGTTTTTAAAAGTAGAACCTGAAGTAGGTTTTACTAAAACTGTAAATTCTCCAGCAACACCCGAAGCGTTTGCTTTTGTTCTATTTTCGTTGATTGAATTTTCGATTTGAGAAAAAGATTCAATTGTTGGAGCACTTTTTCCAGCTTCGCCCATATACCATGCTACTTTATCGTTTTTACCTAATAAAACAGTCATCGTTTTGGTCGCTTTTAACGCTAACCTGTTCTCTGGCAAATTATCCTCCTTATCTGGTTTAGCAATATCCATCGCTTGTGGCGTAGATATTGATGTAGTTAAGATAAAGAATGTAACCAAAAGAAACATCAAATCCACCATTGGGGTCATATCGATCCTTGGTGTGGCTTTCTTCCCGCCTGTGTTTAATTCTGCCATTTCTTATTTAGTCTTTTTAGCTTCTGCGTTTGTAACTAACAAAAACTTGTTCATTTTTTGTTTCTGCAAAATATCAATCACCTTTTTCACAGTAGGGTATTCCTCTTTAGCATCACCTTTAATACTGATTCTCATATCAGCATTGTTTAGTTCTTTAGTTGCTTTACGAGCATTTAAAACCCAAGCGTTTAATTGATTGTCAGTTGAATCAGTAGGGATACCAGTTTGTACTCCTGGATTCATACGATCGCCACCTGGCATATTGATAAATTGTTTCAAACTTGCAACAGGAACACCGAATGTAGCGATAACAGAAAATCTGTTAACTTCTTCTGGGGTAAAAGCAATTTTATACTGCTCTCCCATTAATTCTAAAGTTCTTGCCCTTACTTTTTGTCCTGCTACTTCAAAGAAAACCTTTTTCTGTCCAATTGTTAAAATGGCATTATTTTCTGCAGGCACCTTAAATTCATATGTAGATGAAGGTGTTGATACAGCTAATGGTTCAGGTTGCCTTGCAGTAGCAGTTAAAATAAAGAAGGTAAGTAACAGGGCAGCAACATCGCACATAGCGGTCATGTCTGTTACGGTACTTGTTCTTTTAACTTTAATTCTAGGCATAATATTTTTTACTAGTTTTTAATAATGATGATCTTTTTTCCGGTTTTCCATAAAGCCGGTAAAAATTTTTTCAAAATTCTTATTTATGTGAACTAGCGTATGTTTGAACGATGCTAAATCCTGCTTCGTCAATTGCATAAGTTAATTTATCAATTTTAGAAGTTAAGATGTTGTACATGATAATTGCTAATGTAGATACAGCGATACCAGTCATTGTGTTAATCAATGCCTCAGAGATACCTACCGCTAATGCCGACTGATCTGGAGCTCCAGAGTTAGCTAAACCTGCGAATGCACGAATCATACCTGTTACTGTACCTAATAAACCGATTAATGTACCGATTGATACTAAAGTAGCAATGATTGTTAAGTTTTGCTCTAACATTGGCATTTCTAAAGCTGTAGCTTCTTCAACCTCTTTTTGGATAGCAACGATTGATTGCTCAACATCCATATTAGTATCTGCTTCAACTTCGCTATATTTTTTCAAACCAGATTTAATTACAGCTGCAACTGAACCTTCTTGTTTATCGCATTCTGCTTTAGCAGCTTCGATGTTACCTGCGTTTAATAAACCTTTTACTTTGATGATAAAAGTATCTAAACTAGTTTTTCCACTTGCTTTACCAATAACGATTAAACGCTCGATAGAGAAAACGATTGTTGTTAATAATAAACCGATTAGAACGGCTACGATTGGACCACCTTTGTAAGCTGTACCTGGATAGTTGTTAGGTAATGGTAAGTTGTTGTTGTCTCCTCCGATAAAGTTGTCAGAAGCTCCTAATACGAAGTTCCAGATAACAAATCCAATAACGATACAAATTGGAATCACAAATGTTGCAAATACATTTGAAGCGCTTGAAGAGCTTTCTTTTTTAACAGTTGTTGGTTTTGGTGCGTTTGCCATTTTTTTTTAATTTTTAGTTTTAGTTCTTGTTTTTAATTTTTTAGCTGTTTTTCTTTTGTAATACACACAACGTACGTTTATCTGATTTTGTTGCGAAAACAAATTTATAAATTGATTTTAAATTACAAATTAATAAATCAATAAACAATTAAATCGTTACTTAACTTTTTAGTTTGCCGTTTATAACTGTACATATAACAAAAAAATTGCCTCAGCCAGAGGCAATTCTTTCACAATGAAAACTAAAAAAAAATCGAATTGCAAATTTTTTAAGTAAAAAATGCATTTAAACCCACATTTAACACATTTTTTATACTTCTTGAGGCACTTTTGGATTATTTACCTGTTTAAACTGCTTAAAATTCTCGCTGAAAGCATTCGACAGTTCGTATGCTTTTAAAAAGTATTCTTCCTGGCTATCCCATGTTTTAGACGGGTCTAAAATTTCATCCGGTACATTAGGACAATGTAAAGGCATCATTAATTTAAATACATGATGCTGTTTATAATTTGGATGATCTAAATCTCCATTGATAGCGGCAGTAATCATCGCTCTGGTGTAGCTTAGTTTCATTCTTTTGCCAATTCCATAGGGGCCACCAGTCCAACCTGTATTAACCAACCACACATTAACTTTTTGTTCTTTCATTTTTTTACCGAGCAAATCGGCATATTTCGACGGATGTAATGGCAAAAATGCTTTACCAAAGCAAGCTGAAAAAGTTAGCTGAGGCTCTGTAATACCCGCTTCGGTACCAGCAACTTTTGCCGTATAGCCACTCATAAAATGAAACATAGCCTGTTCTACATCTAATTTAGAGATTGGTGGCAGTACGCCAAACGCATCGGCGGTTAAAAAAAATATATTTTTAGGTGTAGCCGCAACAGAAGGTATAACGGAGTTATCAATATAGTCTATCGGATAAGCAACCCTTGTATTTTCTGTCTTGTTGATATTTGCAAAATCTACATCATTTGTGCCAGGAAAAAAGTTTATATTCTCTAATAAAGAACCGAATTTTATAGCTTTATAGATCTGAGGCTCCTTTTCCAGGGTTAAATCAACACATTTTGCATAACAGCCACCTTCAAAATTGAAGATCGAACTTTCGCTCCAGCCATGCTCATCGTCGCCAATTAAAGCCCTTTTTGGATCAGCCGATAAGGTTGTTTTACCTGTACCAGACAGGCCAAAGAAAATTGCTGAATCTCCATCAACACCAACATTTGCCGAACAATGCATAGAAAGCGTGTTTCTGTACATAGGCAATAAGAAGTTCAAAACAGAAAATATACCTTTTTTAATCTCACCCGTATAACCTGTTCCCCCAACTAAAATCATTTTTTTGCTAAAATTGATAATAGAAAAATTCTCTTGCCTTGTACCATCAACTAATGGATCGGCCGAGAATCCTGGAGCTGCAATTATTGTCCATTCGGGTGTTGTACCTAAATCCTTTTCATCAGGCCGGATAAATAAATTATTAGCAAAAAGGTTCTGATAAGCCGTTTCAGTAATCACTCTTATGGAAATTGAATAATCTGGATTTGCACAAGCAGATGCATCTCTAACATAATAAACCTTATCCCTAAGATAACATGTTATTTTATTTAGAAGCGAGTTAAACTTATCAGGACTGAATTTGATATTAATATCGCCCCACCAAACGGTATTTTCCGTTACATCATCACAAACGATGAATCGGTCTTTAGGCGAACGCCCTGTAAATTTTCCTGTATCAATTGCTAATGCGCCTGATGATGCTAAAGTGCCTTCTTTATTTTCTAGGGCTTCTTTAACCAATTCGGCTGCAGACAACTGATATTTAACACCCAAACCTGCCTTCAGATTTAAATAGCTTAAATCAGGCGCTTGTAGTTCCATTTTGCTCATAACAATAAGTTAGTTAGTGGAGCAAATGTAAAGACATATCTTACAAAAAACAGAATTTTTTTATGCCTTTTTTTACATATTGTAGCTTATACACTATGATTTAATTAACTGTAAATCAACAAATTAAAACGTTTAATTTATCGTTAAAAAAATTAAAAAAATACACTAAGCAATAATTTAACCGCCTGCTTTTTTTGCCTTAAAACCTTCTTTTTGCAAAATAACCATCACCTTGTCTCTAACATCTCCCTGAATAAGAATTTCTCCATCCTTTACCGAGCCACCTACACCACATTTATTTTTAAGCATTTTACCTAGAACCTCAAGATCTTCGGTTTTACCCTTAAAGCCTGTTATTAAGGTTACTGCTTTTCCACCACGATTCTTTTTATCAAGCATTACCCTCAAATCTTGCTGTTGGTTTGGAGCTGTTACCGTATGATCAACCTCCTGTTCGTATTCAAATTCAGGATTGGTAGAATACATAATTCCACCCAAATCACTTAAACTGTTTTTTTTCTGTTTCATTATTAAAATTTCTATGGAACAATTACTTCCAAAGATAAAGGATTGATTTTAGCCTCTAATTCTTTACCCATTTTTAATGGTTCGCCATCTACATGTACTGGTCCATCTTGCGCACGGCTTATTTTGATGTTTTTACCCTTTATTATCTCAATCATATCGGAAGTTTCGGCTGTGCCTTTCAACATTACGTAACTAAGAACGGGCAATTTAAACAATGAAAAGGGCTTTATAATGCAAACATCAAGCAGGCCATCTTTAACGGATGCATTTGGTGCGATATAGACATTATTACCGTACTGAGATGAATTTGCAACTGTTATTGCAAAAGCCTTTCTTTTATATTCAACCCCATCAATGTTTAAAATGTATAATTCATCTTTATAATTAAAAACCTCTTTTAAACTTAGCTTTATATAACCCGTTAAGCCTCTCTTTTTATCTTTTGAGAAGGCAGCACTTAAATGCGCATCGAAACCCATTCCTGCCAGGTTAAAAAAACTTTTATTATTAAAATAAGCTGAATCGATTACATCGGTTTTCAATTGGTTGATTAATAATATTGCTTCTTTTAAATTTTGTGGAATATTTAAAAACCTAGCCAAGCCATTACCCGAGCCGAGTGGCAAAATACCCAGTATTTTTTTGTGTTCAAGCACTTTACTGGCCACTTCATTTATCGTTCCATCGCCGCCCGCTGCCACAATTATGTCAAAATTTTTCGCAATGGCCTCTTCTACAATTTCGGTGGCGTGCCCCACATATTCGGTTAAACGGAAGTTAGCATTGAACTTTTCCTTATCCAAATACTTATCTATAAGTGCCGGGATGCGTAATTTTGCTTTCCCACCTGATATGGGATTGATTACAAATAAGATATTGGTTTTGACTTGCAAAGCTTTTGAATGAGGATACAAAATAATCTATAATTTTTGAAATAAAGAAAATATGCTAATTTTGCAGCGTTAAAAGTGGATTGATTTGCGATGTTTCGAAATTCGAAACGGGATTGCAACCACTCAAAAAAAAGTGCTAATACCTTCCTATACACAATTGAACCTGGTTTCAGGGAACATTAGCACTTATTAAATTGTTTTAATTTCATCTTAAATATTTAATAAATGTCGTATTTATTTACATCAGAATCTGTATCTGAAGGCCACCCTGATAAAATTGCCGATCAAATTTCGGATGCATTAATTGATAACTTTTTAGCTTTCGATGCAGAATCGAAGGTAGCCTGCGAAACCTTGGTAACAACAGGACAGGTTATTTTAGCAGGAGAGGTAAAATCTAAAACTTATTTAGATGTACAGCAAATTGCTCGTGATGTAATCAAGAAAATTGGATATACCAAAAGTGAATACATGTTTGAGGCAAACTCTTGCGGTATTTTATCTGCCATTCATGAACAATCGCAGGATATTAACCAAGGTGTAGATAGAACAACGAAAGAAGAACAAGGTGCTGGAGATCAAGGTATGATGTTTGGTTATGCAACTAACGAAACTGAAAACTACATGCCTTTGGCGCTTGATTTATCTCATGCTTTATTAATAGAATTGGCAAATTTAAGAAGAGAGAATGCTGAAATTACCTATTTACGCCCCGATGCAAAATCGCAGGTAACTTTAGAATACTCTGATGATAATAAGCCACAACGAATTGATGCAATTGTAATCTCTACTCAACACGATGATTTCGATGAAGAAGCAACAATGCTGGCAAAAATAAAATCGGATTTAATTTCTATCCTTATTCCTAGAATTAAAGCAAAATATCCTCAATACGCTCATTTATTTAACGACCAGATTACTTACCACATTAACCCAACTGGAAAATTTGTAATTGGCGGACCACATGGAGATACAGGCTTAACAGGAAGAAAAATCATTGTTGATACTTACGGCGGTAAAGGTGCTCACGGTGGTGGTGCATTTTCTGGTAAAGATCCAAGTAAAGTAGATAGAAGTGCTGCTTATGCAACTCGCCATATTGCTAAAAACTTAGTTGCTGCAGGCCTTGCTGATGAAATTTTAGTGCAAGTGAGCTATGCGATCGGAGTTGCAAAACCAACCTCTATAAACGTGGTTACCTATGGTACTTCTAAAGTAGGTTTAACTGATGGCGAGATCAGTAAGAAGGTAGAATCGATTTTCGATATGCGCCCTTACTTTATCGAACAACGTTTAAAATTAAGAAACCCAATTTATAGCGAAACTGCGGCATATGGTCACATGGGTCGTAAACCAGAAAACGTTACTAAAACCTTCAGAACACCAAACGGTGAAGAAAAAACAGTTTCAGTAGAGCTTTTTACCTGGGAAAAGTTAGATTTTGTAGATAAAGTTAAAGCTGAATTCGGTATTTAATTTTAACGGTAATATTTATTGGAAAAGCCCCGGAGAAAGTCGGGGCTTTTCTAGTATATAACGATATGAGTAGATAACAAATTAAGGATTGTAACACAGTTAATTTAGGTTTGATTCGCATTTTAGTCGGGCCCAACTGTCACAAGTCCGAACTAATTCCGAAGTAAATCCGACTTAACCTAGAATGTATTATACTAAAGTTTGCTTTTAAGAAAATCGGTTTCCTTTAGAATTAAATTTTCATCATCTATAGAATAAGATTTTACATCAGCAATTTTGAGGTCATCAATTAAATCAACCAGATTCTTATAACTACAATCTTTAGTGGGCTTTACTACAACAATCATAAACTTAGCAGGGTTATTTTGATACAGCTTAGCAATCGCTAATTTATTGGCGAGAATAGTTTCTGCTATTACATTTATTGGTAATCTCCGCAGCACTGCCTGATCTGTTTCGCCCATGTAATATACAACCTGATCGTTTTTACCGAGCAAAATCGTCATCGTTCTGGATGCAGGCAACGCTATTGGAACATCATCGTGAACAGGCTTTGCAATATCTGCCGCCTTAAGTTCTGACAAAGATGTGGTGAGCATAAAGAATGTGGTGAGCAGAAACATTAAATCTACCATCGCCGTTAAATCTACTCTTGGTGCTGTTTTTTGGGTTCTTCCGTTGGCGGCCTTGCCACTTTTAGAAATTTCGATTGTTGCCATATTGTTTAGGTTTTATCAACATGATGACAACAAATTATAAATTGCATAAAAACGGCGATCAAATTTCTTCAATCGCCCGCCTTGCCTTTAGAAAAGCTGTTATTTAACGGCTTCAATTACTCCGCAGCCAACTCTGGGCCCCGAATTACCCGTAGGTTGAGTTACATAGTCGTCGGTTCCGCCGTGAACAATTATTCCTCTACCGATAATGTTTTTCAAATCGCCCTCTTTTACACTCCATCGATCTGTAGTTATAGAAATTTTTGCCTGTCCTTTATTATCGAGCATGATATTACCGATATCGCCAGAATGATAAGCTGCTGAACCCCATTTACCGTGGTTTTCCTTTGTAGGATTCCAATGCCCATGAGTATTCATACCCATATCACCGCAATCTCCATGCTCATGAAAATGAACAGCAACATTACTATCCGCCCTGGATGCAAAATTCATTTCCAGATCCATTCTTATTTTACCATCACTTAACTCGTAGAATTTTGCTGTCCCAATAGTTTTAGAGGCGTCAGCAGTTTCAGTTAAAGCCGCTGAGGCAATTTCTTTTTCTGCTTTAGTACAAGCGCTTAAAAATGCTACACTGGCAATTGCTAATGTTAGAAGATATTTTTTCATACTATAAAATTTAGTTTAGTAATTAACAGATTGACAATCATTTAGTTTTAAACAAAAACGCAAACGATCAAACCATTTCGAATACTACTTGTTTAACCTTTAATAAAAACTTATAACGATGGAACAGCCAACTGCCATGAATACTTTAAGCCAAATTTTAGAGAAATTGAGGCTGAAAGGAAAAGATAACGAGTTAAAGATGACGGATCACGGTAAAATGCAAAGTCAGACAGGGAAGATTTATAAACCAGATGATTTAGTAATTGTTAAAACTTATCGCTTCGAAGGAGATTCTGATCCAGGAGATAATTCGGTACTTTACATTACTGAAGATAAAGAAAATGAACTGGGTTACATATTAGATGCCTATGGAATTTACTCTGATCACGTAGGCCCGGCGTTTGATGATTTCTTAAAAAAAATCCCAACAGAAAATAGAGACGAGCAAGAATTATTCTCTTAGGATATTACTAACTATAACAAAGCAGAGGCACGGATTTTTCCGTGCCTCTTTGCGTTTAAAGCTATTTGTAAAAGACCAAAATCTTCATTTTCTTCTCCTTTTTAACTACATCCAGGCCAATGTCATTTATCGATTTCATAATGCCATCTTTAGTTCTCATTTCCACATTGGTTTTTATATCGTATCGTTTATCCAAACCCGTTTCATCGATCACGGGCAAAGCAAGTTCGTTTGTTAAGTAGCTTTCTGCAAAATCTGCCATTTTTGCGCCAGTAGCGTCGTAGCCTCTTCCGCTAAAACTATAGCTAAGCTCATTTTTAGCAGATTCAATGGCTTTATAACTTTTATTAACCAAAGCGTAAACGGGTATAACGCGATATTCAATTCTGGCCTTTACAGGTAAATTTAATAAAAGATTTTTCTGTAAAATACTCATCAAACTATCCTTATCTTCCTGCTTAACAAGTAAATCAAGGGAGTAAAGGGTTTCTTTATTTTCATAATTTGAAACTTCTTTTTCCGGCAATTCATAGACCAGTTGTTTTTGAGAAACAATACCAAATGCATTACTGTACAAACCTAAAATTGTTGCGTTGGTAAAACTAATCCTTCTTTTTCTGTAGGCTCCTTTATCGAGATATCTTTTACTGCCCGAAGGTTGCCCTTGCATGTAACCTCTTAACGAAAAGCTATGATTTAAAGTTGAGTCTACCGCAAAAGGATCTGCGTTACCAGATAATTTTTCCTTTTTAGTTTCTCCGCTCGATCTTATGGCTTCACCCTTGATCAGTCGATCTATCATCTGTTGATTAATGGAATCGCTTTTAACAAGTGCTACAATTTTTCCTTTAGGATTAATAATGATACTTTGCCCAACATAAGCCAGCCCAAACAATTCATAAAAAAAGCCAGATGTATCGCTTGCAAGCCATATTTTGGATGGTTTCTTTTTCAAATATGTATGTAATCTTTCTGGTGTATCATCTGATAAACCGATAACCTGAATTGTACTCAGATTGGCGAGCTGTAGTTTTGCAAGGGTATCCATTTCTGGCAAGCAGGGAGAACACCAGGTTCCCCAGATATTTAAAATATAAATTTTGTTTTGTGGCTTATTAAGCGAAACTGATTTAATAGGCGCATTAATTAAATTCTGAATCGGGATATCAGGAAATTGTTCTCCAGTTCTGGCCTGTAAACCCTGAGCCATAGTATTGATTGCTATCAAAGCAAAAAAGAGATTAAAAAATATTAGCTTCATAATTTTAAAATATTTATTCAAAATTGGAGATTGGAAATTTGAGAAAAGTTATCCAATAGGTTAATTAAGGTTATATTATGTTAACGAGCTTAATTGACACTTAAGAATTATATACATTTGAATTATGCGTAAAAAGGCCAGTTTGTTAGTTATTGTTTGCTTTGTGGCAATGACGGGTTTATTGGCATTACAAGCTTATTGGATTGTTAAATACTATAACGTTACGAAGGTAAATTTCGAAAAAGAAGTAAACCTTGCCTTTGAAGACGGAATAAAAAAGGAACTTAGTTTACGCTGTGATACGATACAAAAAATCGTCGAAAATAAAATCCTTGATACAAACGCATTCATAATTAGTGCAAAGTTTCATAAAGACGATAAAAAGTACGTTTACACAATAGCTGCCAAAGGAAATGCAAAGGATAAGTTTTCCTCTTCTTTTAGCTTAGCTAATTACAGTAAAGCACTTCCGAAAGATAAAAGAGATACCAGTGTTAGAAAACACGTTGCAGGAGCTTTGGCTCTTCTGATGAGAGACGAAGACCTTGAACAACACATCATTTACTACAGGACGCAAAAACTGGGTATATTTATGAATGAACAGGCAAAGAAATATCAATTCGATACAACCAGACTCCGCCCAGCATTTAATCTTTATCTAAAAGAACGAAATATCGAGGTACCTTACAGTTTTATAGTAAAAAAGGAAGATAGTACGAATAACAAAAGCATTTCAAATTCAAAATTAGCGAAGTCTTACCCTGTTATTACCAAAGCTTTTTCGACTTACAGGTATACCGATAACCAGCATTATGTTAGGGCAATGTTTAAAAGCCCGATTTCTTACATTCTTTCTAAAATTGGTTTAATCTTATTTTCATCATTGGCTATGATTCTCATTATCTCTGGCTGCATGATTTTTATTTTAAAAAGTCTCTTCAAAGAAAAACGCTTATCCGCGATAAAAAACGATTTCATCAGTAATATAACTCATGAATTTAAAACTCCAATCGCAACGGTTTCAGTAGCAATTGAGGCTTTAAAAAATCAAGCTGTTTTAGAGGATAAAGAAAAAACGGAAAGGTATTTGGCCTACGCAAAAAATGAAGTTGAGCGCCTGAATCTTTTGGTAGATAAAGTGATGAATTTGGCGATATATGATGAAGGAATATCAAAAATAAATAAAGAAGAGATTAATATTGACGATGCCATAAGAGATTTAATTAGCCTGCATCAATTGGCAAATGCAAAAACAATTACGATCCAATATCAAAATACAAGTAACCAAAGTCATTTGATTGCAGATAAGTTTCAATTTCAGCACGCCATCAACAACATTTTAGATAATGCAATTAAGTATTCAACCAACAATACTAGCATCAAAATTACCGTAGAAAAAAACAGAAATTACCTAATTATAAAACTTAAGGATAATGGAATTGGCATTGCTGAAAAAGAAACCTTAATGGTTTTTGATAAATTTTATCGGGTGAGTACGGGCAATAATCACCCTGTTAAAGGGCATGGATTAGGTTTAAATTATGTTAAACAGATCATGCAACAACATACAGGCTGGTATAAAATTGAAAGTAAATTAGGCATTGGGACAACATTAATTTTGGGCTGGCCGATATGAGTAAAATCCTTTTGGCAGAAGATGAGCCTGCTCTAGCTGAAATTGTTAAAGAAACCTTAGTATTAAAGGGTTTTGAAGTGATTCATGCTCAAACTGCTTCTGACACCATTTCTAAATACCACACAAGTAAACCTGATATTCTGGTTTTAGATGTTATGCTTCCAGATGGAGACGGATTTTCAATTTCAAAACAAGTTAGACAAACCGATACGCTAACGCCTATTATTTTCCTCACTTCAAAATCGCTACCCAACGATGTGGTAACCGGATTTGAAAGCGGCGGTAACGATTACCTTAAAAAACCATTCAGCATTGAAGAACTTGTTATCAGAATAAAAGCCTTATTAAGTCAAAACAGGTTGGTTTTTAAACCCGAAGAAAAAGAGAAACAAGCTATAAAAATTGGCCTTTTTCAGTTTTACTATCCTGAAGGGATTTTAGTTTTAGCAGGCATTCAAAAAGTTTTAACCAATCGCGAAGCCGAAATTTTACAGATGCTTTTGCTAAACCGAAACAATATGCTTGAGCGCAACACCATCTTAAATATTTTATGGAATAACAACGATTATTTTTCTGGCCGCAGCCTTGATGTGTTTATTACAAAACTGAGAAAATACCTAAAAGACGATCCATCGGTGTTTATCATCAGCATAAGAGGGCAAGGATATAAACTTGTTTACTAATTTATATCTTTAAGCTTTCTAAACCTTAGCCTAAACCACTTTTGAAAGCTTTTAATCTAATTTTCTGCCTTTTATTTATTCTTTCCGCAGCACTTCAATACAACGATCCCGACCCGTATATCTGGGTGCCCATATACCTTTATGGTGCATGGTTTTGTTATAAGGCCTTTACAGGGAAATATTTTCCGAAAGCATACCTGGCTGGAATTTTAGTTTTTTTAGCTTATGCACTTTTCCTTTTGTTTGATAAAACAGGTGTTCTAAGTTGGTATAAAGAACATGAAGCAGAAAATATTGTACAAAGTATGAAAGCTACCAAACCATGGATTGAAGAAACAAGAGAATTTGGCGGATTGTTAATCCTAATCATCGCGTTAGCTACAAATTATTGTGTTTTTCGAAAATCTGATGGCAAAATTTTATAAATTCAACGGCTTTTAGCTACAAATTGTTGCTCAATTTTTTTAATCCACTTGCTTTTCGAATCTACTAAGTTAAATGTATAAGTTATCAGAATAAATACTGCCATTGCGATAAGAAATGTTCCCATCATTTTATTGCTTGCTTCGATTTGCGTTTGTTTTCTACCTTGATCCATCTTTTTTAATTCTTTTCCTAGGAATAAAGGCATGAAAGAGCGCATCAATTATCCTAATTCAGAGGCTTAAAAAACGTAAACGATAGAAGATTGTTTTAAGCATTTATCAAAAAATCGATAAAGGCAGTTATAAAGTAGATGAAATTAAATTTCTATTAATTTAATGCCATAAAGCCCGATGATTAAAACTTTTCTTAAAGAGAAAGGTTATCACAGTTCAAAAGGGATCAAATCATAATATATTGAAGAAATTTAAACACTTGGCTATTTTGGGCGGCGGACCAAGCGGCCTTTTTTTGTTAAAAAGATTAGTCGAATCTAACGAGATTGATATCAGTATTGATATTTTCGAAAAAAAGAATCAGCTGGGTGCGGGCATGCCCTATAGTTCGGAAGGTGCAAATGATGAGCATATTACAAATGTTTCGGGAAATGAGATTCCAGAATTGGTTACTTCGGTAGAAGAATGGATTCAAACTGTTCCTGAAGAAACATTGCAGCATTTTCACATTAATCGAGATCATTTTAATGACTATAAAGTAATGCCTCGCTTATTTTTCGGGCAATACCTTTCTGCGCAGTTCGAATTACTCAAGACACTGGCAAAAGAAAAAGGAATTTCTTTAACCATTTATCTGAATAAAGAAGTTTCAGATATAATCGATTATCCAGAACTGAATAAAGTTGTTGTAGAATTAGTTGATAAATCCGTTTATGAATATGATCAGGTAATTATTTCTACTGGGCACCGCTGGCCTAAAAAAAACGAAGGTAAAATCTCGGGTTACTACGATTCGCCGTATCCACCATCAAAATTGAAGCTCAAAATAAATCATCCTGTTGCCATTAAAGGTTCTTCGCTTACGGCAATTGATGCCATCAGAACGTTGGCCCGAGCAAATGGCAATTTTAGCACCGACAAGAACGGGAAAGTGAATTACACTTTAAATCCAGAGCAGCAGAACTTTAAATTGGTTATGCATTCGAGAAGTGGTTTATTGCCTGCGGTCAGGTTTCATCTTGAAGATCCGCATTTACTAAAAGATGCTGTACTAAGCCCATCGGAGATTGAGAAAAACCGAGCAGTAAATGATGGTTTTTTATCGCTTGATTATCTTTTTGAGAAAAATTTTAAAAATTCATTCATAGAGAAAAGGCCAGGTTTCTATCAAAAAATTAAAGATTTAAGCATGGAGGAGTTCGTTGGCATAATGATGAATTTCAGGGAAGGTAAAGATCCATTTAAACTTTTTAAAGCCGAATATTTAGAAGCCGAAGAATCGATAGAAGAGGAAGAGTCTGTTTACTGGAAAGAAATGCTTGCCGTATTAAGTTTTGTTATGAACTATCCTGCTAAATATTTTTCTGCAGAGGATACACTTCGGTTACAGAAAACCTTAATGCCATTAATTTCGATCGTAATTGCATTTGTACCACAAAGTTCTGTTGAGGAAATGCTGGCTTTAAACGAATGTGGATTATTGGAGATTATTCCTGTTGGCGATGATAGCAGTGAAGAGCCACAGGAAGATGGTGGCGTAATTTATTATTATACCGACGAAAATAATCATCAGCAGGCAGTTCGTTTCAAAACCTTTGTAGATTGTGTTGGCCAGCCGCACTTATCTTTTAGAGAAATTCCATATAAAAGCCTTATTGATAAGAGAACAGTTAGCCCAGCAAAGATTAAATTCAGGAATAATAATGCTGCAATTTCTGCTTTAAATAATGGTGTAAAAAACATAAGCCAAACTAACAAACAAGATTATTACCTTGATGTGCCAGGGATAACCATTAATGATAATTTCCAAATAGTTGATGGCTACGGCTCTTTGAATGAGAGAATTTATATGATGGCTGTACCCTATATTGGCGGCTATAATCCCGATTATTCGGGTTTAGATTTCAGCGAAGCTGCTTCGGCAAAAATTGTAAATGCGCTTTTAAAAAACTGATTTACTTAAAACTTGTTAAAAAGTTATGCGTTTAAATTTAGATATGATAAACGAAACTCAAGAACCTACACCTAAACTTTTTATGCTGTTACTAGGGTCAAAAGCTCCAAAAAGAAATGTAGAACAGCACGATTATTTCTTCGGAATTGCACATTCTTTAAAAGAACTGGTTCCTCAAATAAAATTGTTTTGGCCAGAGGCAGGTAATAGCATTCATATAGATGGCTGGCGAGAAGTAAATACGGTAAATGGATTTGAAGTCAAGGTTATTGCACGCTCCGCATTTATTAATCCTTCAGAAAACAAACTCTTCTTTATTAATCTGGGTGGTTATCAAAGTAACAAACTCGAAGAGCAACATTATACAGTATTAACGGTTCAGAACGATAGAGCGCAGGCTGTTCAGGATGCAAAGAAAACAATATTCTTTAAATCTAATTCTATAAAAGGTGCAAACTCTCATATAGATGAGAAGTATGGAGTAGATGTAGATGATATACACAAGGTAGAAGATATTCTCGATCAAAAACAGAAGAAAAACTATCATCTTCAGATATCTGAGGCGCCTAATTTAATTGAAGATGAAATTCATTTAGGTTATTTTAAGCTGGATAAACTCTAATTCTGGTCGAACAACTTACTGAAGTTAGAGAAATTAAATTCGCACTTCCAAAAGTGATAATTTTACATACAAAAACTAGCTTTAAGAGACATTTAACAACAATTGTATATAACTAATCGATATTGTTTGCAAAAAAGTAGATAATACGTAGTATTAAATAGTCTGGAATTAATATTTTTGGGTATGAAAAAGCAAAATACCCAGTTAAAGGATTTTTTGGCTAGAGTAAAGCAATTAAGAGGTTTTGGGGATATGAACTCATATCAAGTGGTTAACGAATTTAAAACGCTCAGCAACGATAAGGATCAAAAAATCGAACATATTATTGAAGACTTTTCTAATCCAGAAACCTATTACAATGGTAAAAACAGGCTTATTAAAGAAGTAGAAGACCAGCTCGATAACGATTAGGATATTATCAAAATGCTAAAATCGTTTAAAATATAAAAAGCCATCAAAAATTAAATTTTGATGGCTTTTAAATAAAATTTCTTCGTAAAAATTATTTTACACGCTCAACATATTCTCCTGTACGTGTATCTACTTTAATTTTATCGCCTTGGTTAACGAACAATGGAACTTTAACCTCAACACCGTTTTCAAGCGTTGCAGCTTTTAAAGCATTTGTAGATGTATCACCTTTAACAGCTGGTTCCGAGTAAGTAATTTCGAATTCAGCAAAGTTTGGCAACTGACCCATAATTGCTTCGTCGCTTTCCATAGAAACAATAACACTCATACCTTCTTTTAAGAATTTAATAGACGAACCAAATAAAGTTTTCTCAACATTATATTGCTCGTAAGTATTGTTATCCATTACTACTAAATAATCGCCATCTTCGTATAGATATTGATAATCGCTGGTTTCAACGCGACAAATTTCAACTGCTTCGTCGGTATTCATACGAGCTTCAACAATTCTGCCCGATTTAATGTTACGAAACTTGCCAGTATAAAAAGCGCCGCCTTTACCTGGTGTACGGTGATTCCATTCGTCAACAGTAACTAATTCATTGTTTACACGAAGAATGTTACCCGTTTTAATTTCTGATGCTTTAGCCATATTATGTGATCCTTAATTGGATTTTATATTTTCATTTTTTGTGAGGTCAAAGGTAAAATTATTTTAGGAAAAACCATAAAGGTTTAAGCGATAAGCCTTAAAGGCTGATTATTATTTCATCTCTCTAGATGCGTTTTTTTTTAGATGCAACATTGGCTTTGTAATAATGGTTTTTGAATACTCTGCATTTAAGGTTTAGATCTAAGCACTATTGAAAACAGTACAATAAACGCTTAGTCGTAAAATGTTCTTATTAAATATAAATCATATGCTTATATTAGCTAAAACCAATTAAATTATTCATTCCCAGAATAATATAACAGCCCATTCATTTTTCAGCTTAATGATTCATGCTTGTAAAAACATAAGGAAGCGCTGTGTATGGTGTAAATGCACTTACCATCACAATAGAAGTTAGCATTAGCGCAGGTAATAAATATCTTATGGTTGGCCTGCCAGATAATGCCGTTAAAGAAAGTTTGCAAGATTAGAAAGTGCAATACATCCCTTTAATACGATAATCAAAAATTACAGCTATTGAGCCATACAATTTTATTCACTAGCCATATAGAAAGATGGAAATATAGAAGTGAATGTCTCGTCCGGAAAAGTCTTTACAGTTGGGAGCTGTTAATACTAAGTATTCTTTACAATTGTTATT